>JAYTUG010000282.1:0-6921 GCA_043744695.1 Gemmataceae bacterium | reverse complement strand
CGAAGCCAGCCCCTCACCCGGTTTGCGAACCGCATTCGCGGTTCGCAAACCACCCTCTCCCCGGCGGGGAGAGGGTCGGATTCAACTCATCGTCAAACTGCCCGCACCGACCGGCTCGGGCGTGTTCATCAAGGCGTCGCGGTCGATCGACTTCTTCTTGATCTTGGTGTGCAGCGTATCGCGGCTCATGCCGAGCAACTTTGCCGCGTGGCTCACGTTGCCGGTGGTCTGCCGCAAGGCGCGGTGGATCGCCCAGGTCTCGATGTCGTCCATGTTCAGCCCCGGAGGCATCTCCAGAGCCGCGATGCTTTGCGAGGAAACTTCCGTCTGGTAGCCCACGATACCGGCCAAATGAACCGCGTCGGCGTCGAGCAGGTCCGATTCGCTCATGACGGCCGCACTCTCGATCGCAGCCCGAAGTTGCCTCACGTTCCCCGGCCAAGAGTAGGCCTGTAACTTCACCATCGCCAGCGGCGCGAGTCGGAAACTGCGACGGCACTCGGCCGAGATCTTCGCCAGGAAGAAGTTCGCGAGTTCCGGCGTGTCTTCGAGGTGTTCCCGCAGCGGCGGCACGCGAATCTCGATGACCTTCAACCGGAAGTAAAGATCGGCCCGGAAGCGACCGGCCTTCACCTCGGCTTCCAGATCGCGATGGGTGGCTGCCACGATCCGCACGTCCGCCTTCACGTCTCGCTTCGCACCCAGCGGATGGAACGATTTCCCCTCGATCACGCGGAGCAACTTTGCCTGGCATTCGAGCGAAAGTTCCGAGACTTCATCGAAGAAAAGCGTGCCTTCGTCCGCCTGTTGGAAGAGCCCCGGTTGGTCGGCGTCGGCACCGCTGAAGGCCCCCTTCGCGTAGCCGAACAGTTCCATGTCCAGCGTACCCGGTGTGATCGCGGCGCAGTTCACCACGACAATCGGGCCGCCCGAGCGCTTGCTGTTGCGGTGGATGGCGAGGGCCACGAGTTCCTTGCCCGAGCCGCTTTCGCCCTGAACCAAGACGGTGAGCGATTGAGGAGCGGCGCGGAAGATTTGTTGCCGCAGGTGCGTGATGGGCGAACTCTCGCCGATGATTTCGTCGGCGGTCGGCGTGTGCGTGCGGAGTCGCGAGTTCTCGGCTTCCAGCTTCCGGCGGTTCCGGTGAATCTCCAGGCCGTTGACGAGGAACCCGGCGACGGCTTCGATGAAGCGAACGTCCTGGTCCAAAAACGCTCGGCCCGAACGGTAGACGTGAAGGGCCGCGAAGGATTCGCCCGACGATTTGAGCGGGATGCAGAGCGCATCCGAGAACGCCTGGAGGCTGTCGGTGGGGACGTGAGCGGCGGTGAGGTCGGGGAACAGCCAGACCGTGTTGCCGGTCTGATAAGCCTGTTGCGTGAGTCGGCGCGAGAGCGGTACATCCACCGCCGCCGCGTCGGGGAGCACGATCTTCGGCGTCGGATCGTCCGGATCGAAACTGAGGTAACCCGCGAGCCGGGCCGTCGTCTGGTTGAGAATCGTGCGAAGGGCTAGTGAGATGAGTTCGTGAGGCGACTTCACTTCCACCGCTGCCGCCATGTACTTGCACAGGGCCGTGAGTTCGTCCACGCGGCGCTGCTTGGCGGCCTCCGCGGGCGGCGGATCGCAAGAAAGCCTTCGACCGACCGGAACTTCGTGGACCTTCGTTTGATGGCTCTCCGCGCTCGGCCGATAATTCAGCTGCGTCGGAGGGGCCGCGAAGGGAGGCATCGGCGGGCCGTCGCCATTCGAAGCGAATTCGGGCGTCGTAAACCGCAGCACGACCTCGCCGATCTTGATCTTGCGCCCGTCGGCCAACTCCGCGCCACCCGCAATCCGCTCACCGTCCAACCGGGTGCCGTTGATGCCGAAATCGCGCACGTGCCAGTGGCCGTCTTCGAAGTAGATTTTGGCGTGGAGCCGCGAGGCCATGGCGTCGCGCAGCACGAACGTATTGTCTCGGCTGCGGCCGAGCGTCACGGGGTGGTCGGGAGCCAGATCGAGGGCCGGGGGCAAGCAATCGCCGGCTTCGACTATCAGTCGCGCGTGCATACGCGGGTGGTGCTCCTGAAGTAGCCTCATCGGAAAAGCGTAGCACGGAAATCCACGGCCCAACGATTGCACGGGGTTCCCGCTTCACCGCGCTCGGGGTAGAACGACTCCTCGGGCCGGTCCTCAATTTCGATAGGCACAATCATGCAGCAGCAGATCGCAGGCAAGGCGTACGTGCTCGGCGACAACGTCGATACCGACCAGATCATCCCGGCTCAGTACCTGACGTACAACCCGTCGATCCCGGCCGAATACAAGATGTTCGGCAAGTTCGCCCTGTGCGGGGTGCCGGACGATGGTGCCGGGCTTCCCAAGGGTCACGTGCCGTTCCACGGCCCGGAAGACGAGTACATCTCGCCGTATCAAATCGTGATCGGCGGGAAGAACTTCGGCTGCGGTTCGAGCCGCGAACACGCTCCGATCGCGTTGGCCGCGGCGGGAATCGTCGCCGTCGTCGCCGAGTTTTACGCCCGCATCTTCTACCGCAACTCCGTCAACGGCGGGTACTTGGTCCCCATCGAGTCCAAGACCCGCTTGATCGACCAGATCTGCACGGGCGACGACGTTGCCATCGACCTCGCAACGGGGTTGCTTACGAATAAGACGACGGGCGACTCGTGGGAGTTGGCTCCGCTCGGAGAAATCGCCCCGATTCTCGAGGCCGGCGGAATCTTCCCCTACGCCAAGAAAGTGGGAATGCTCAAGAGCTGAGGAGCTGACGGGCTGTGCTCCAGCTATGATGAAGCTAATACGACGGAGGCATGGGTATGGTGATCGCGGAAGCGCTCAAACTGAACGAGCTCTACGTAAAGGATGAGACGGCGTGGCTGGAGGCCATGGCCGACTTGGCTTCGACGAGCCGTTCCACGGAGATGGATTTCCCCAACCTCAGCGAGTATCTGACGGACATGGCGAACCGCGACCGCCGAGAGTTGTTCAGCCGGTTGGTCGTGCTTCTCGCGCACCTTCTCAAATGGGAAGTTCAACCGGAGGGTCGGTGTTCGTCGTGGCGCGGGACGATTCGGGAGCAGCGTCGCGAACTGAAGCAGCTCTTGGAAAGCGGCACATTGCGGAACCACGCCGCCTCAGTCTTCTTCGAGGCGTATGCCGAAGCCCGGCTTACGGCTTCGGATGAGACTCAACTCGATCTATCGGCCTTTCCTCTCGACAGTCCGTGGGCTTTGGACGAAGCCCTCGGCGAGCCGACTTGAACCACCGATAGCGAGTTCTACTTGAACTCGTAACGGGCCAAGTCAATCGCTGTGGAGCCCTTGATCTCCGGCCGCACGAAGAGCGCCCGCCGAACCGGGTCGTCGATCGACTGATTCAACGTCGCTTTATCCAGGTTCAAATCCATCTCGAAGCGCGGCTCCTCCCACTTCAACACGATGTGCGTCGGGTACTGAATCGCGGCCGGAAGCTCGGTTCCGCGCACGATGCCGATCCGCTCGGTCTGGGCCGCTTTGATCTCCGCCGTTGCGATCAGTGCGTTCGTCTTCGCGTTTCGGAGGATGTGCTTCTTCACCTGCGGCCGCGTGCCCGTCGCTCCGTCCGCGTCGAAGATCACTTCCTTTCGCACCTGCCCGTTCGGCGTGGAGGACGTCCAGGAAAGCGTGTAGGTCCGGTCTCGGTCGTTGGGCGTCGCGGTGTATTGGTTCGTCGAAGGGTAGGTGATCATGCCGAGAGCCTGCATCACCCAGTCCGGCTCGAACGGGATCCCTCCGGGCAGCTTGGCCTTTCGGTTCTCGAAGTCCGCGTGGGAAGCGTAGACGTACATCGGGTCTTCGCCCGGTGCCGCGAGGTAGACCCAGAATTCCTGCGGGTTCGAGCCCATGAGCAGCTTGGAAGAAACGACGCGGCCCGAACTCACCAGGCGGAAGTAGCGAGGCTGCGCCGCGGAGAGTTCGCCATCTAGCTTCGCCGTCACCGGGATGCCTTTGCCCGATACCATCATCCGCGTGTCGCTGTATTCGATGGAGCGGAGGCGTTCGGCACGCGCATTGAGGAAGTTGACGAGTTCGTCCGCGGTCACGACCGGAATTTTATCCGTCGACTTGTTACCCTTCGCGCCGTTGTTTTTGAAGTCTTCCATCCACTTGCAGCCGACCGCACTCGCGAGGAGGGCCGCAATCAGGACGAGGCTCAGAGTTCGCATGGGGAAACTCCTTCGGTCGAAATCGCGAAGCCGCAAGCGGCCGATCGTTACACCCACCCGAGAACGCGGAAGACTTCAGCTTGAACGGCAGCTACCTGCTCGTCGCTCAGTTTCGGATCGACTACCTGATGGACCGCGCCGCCGCGCGAATCGCGAACCAGCATCACATCGCGGCCTGCTTCATCCCGAATCGCATCCTCGAAGCGGAACTTCTTCTTGCGCATCAGGAGCAGCGTCGCCACGTAGCGGAAGTTCAAGCCGTCCGGGTCCGTGCTGTCCTTAAACCGATCGAAGCAGTCGAGCAGCAGTTCGTCGTTCACGACCGGCTTGCGCGGCTTGTTGTCCGCCGGAACTCGGCTTACCCAGTAAGCGAGGTGTCCCTCGGGAGGGCCGGGCCAGGCGTCTTCCGCGAAGTCTTTCCGGATCAGCTTGCCGCCTTCTTCGAGCAGCACGCCGTGGAAGCGATCGCCGGGCTTGAGTTCGCGGCCGGTCGCGGCACAAACGCGAGTCGGACCCTGGATGTCGTACTCGGCCATCTCAATCCTATGCCGTACTTGGTCAGCTCCGCATCAGGGTCGCGGTAGTGGCTTCGGGTTCGACGGTCCGCCTGGAGAACCTGTAGCGACCGGGGGAGAAAGGAGGCTGTCCACCTGTTCTCGCAGCAAGTAGCCCGTCTCCGGACCCACTCCGGTAAACGTCCAGCGGAGCTTGCCGCTCGCATCTATGGCGAAGAACCGCGGGAAGCTTTCGATCCCGTAAGCCGTCTCCGCCGCCGTTCCATCGTATACCGGAACTGCCAGTTTCAAGCGATCCCGGTCTGCCATTCCCGCTTCCAGTTTGGCGAAGACCGAGAGCGGCACCACCGCGATTCGCGAGCCGAACTTCTGCTGCACGGCCTCCGCGATGGTCAGCGATCGTTCGGTCGTCTCTTGGCCCGGCATGAAGAAGATCAACACGACCGGCTTACCTTGAACTTCGGACAGCCGAAATTTGCCGGCGGTGAAGTCCGGTGCGGCCAGCCCAACCATCGCGATTCTGGGAGCGAGAAACGGGAGTTCGGGAGCGAGTGTGGGGAGGGAAATCGCTTCGCCCCGTCGGGCCGCGTCGAGTTGCCTGCGCACGGCGAGTACCGCCTCCCGATAGGGCGTGCCGGGCTCGGTCGCGGCCAAGTGTTCGTCGAGGCGAGCGATCCGTTGTTTGAAAGGCTCCGCGCCGAGCCGAGCCGCGTCCTTGAACAGAGGTGCCATCTCCGCGGCAGCGAGGTACGCGGTTTCGATCTCCAAACGGTAGCGGTCGTAAGTTCGACCGATGGGCCGGCCTTGTTCCTGCAGTTCGAATTTCACCTCGATCCGCACGGCCGCCTCCGGCGCGATGCCGTCGCGATGCCGAATCGCGCGATGCACCCGACGGGCGAGACCGTTCTGTGCAGTCCAAATGTCGTCCACGCGCTGCCACGAGGTCAGCCCGCCGCGCGGCTTCTCCCAATCCGACGAGCGCTGAACCATCTGCAACTGCACGCATCGCTCGTTGTTGATGAAGTCGTGTCCCTTAAGCGACCACGTTTCGTCGATGAGACTCGAATTGGTGGTCGCGACCGACCACGTCTTCTCGTCCGATTTTGGTCGGGGCGGGAACATGCCGAACTCGAAGGGCGCGAAGCCATCGAGCGGCAGGGTTGGAAGTGCTCGGGCCGGCGTGTCCGAAGCGAACCGCAGTGGCGCGGGGCCGAGCGGCGCGAGGAGGTGAACGGTCCCATCTTCGTGAATGCGCACGAGGTCGAGTCGGGCCGCCGGTGGCGAGGGGTTCGCACGCTTCACACCGGTCACTTCCGGCAGTACCCCAGCGACCGGAGCGTCGTCGGTTCGCCTGAGCAGCGTGAGTACGGCGGCATCGGCCCAGTTCTCCCGCCGTTCGAACACGAAGACCCGCACTTCGAGTTCGTGCGTGCGGCGAAAGCGCATCCCCGGCCGATCGACGGCCTCGGAAACGCTCCCGGTGTAAATCAGCTCGTCGCCGCGCTGGAGTTTCGGACCCGCGGGCGGTGCGGCCGGAAGGAGTAAAGCCAGTGTGAGGAGGCCGGCGGAAGACACGCAATTCTCCAGGGCGAGACACCTTCGCGCGAGGACTATAGCCACGACGACGGCGGATGCAATCGCAACTGCAAACCGGGCAAATGGGGAGGATTGGGTTCCGGTTGAGGCGAACTTGCTCGATAATAGCGACATGAAGAACGCGGGATACGCCTTGCTCGGATCGAGCCCCGGACTGGAAGCCGTTCGCCGGGCGATTGCGCAGGTGGCCTCGACCGACGCGACCGTTTTGATCCTGGGTGAAACCGGGACGGGGAAGGAACTGATCGCGCGAACCATTCACGAGCAGAGCCCGCGGCGCGGCCGGGAGTTCGTGCCGGTGAGTTGTGCGGCGCTGGCTCCAGGATTGATCGCGAGCGAACTCTTCGGTCACGAGGCAGGATCGTTCACCGGTGCGTTGAAGCGGCGAGTCGGCCGCTTCGAGCAAGCGTCTGGAGGGACGCTCTTTCTCGACGAAATTGGGGAGATGCCGGGCGAGGCTCAGGCAATGTTTCTGCGCGTACTCCAGGAACGCGTGATCGAGCGTGTGGGCAGCGGCGAGGCCGTGCCGATCGACGTCCGCGTCGTAGCCGCGACCAACCGCGACCTCGCTTCCGAGGTTCGCAACGAACGATTCCGCGCCGA
>JAYTUG010000281.1:0-6967 GCA_043744695.1 Gemmataceae bacterium | reverse complement strand
CAGACTGCGCGTCGCGGCTAAACGGGAACGAGGCTGAATTACGGCTTCGGCTCCACTTTCTTCTCCTGCTTCTGCTTCTCCAGCGCCTGCTCGAGCGTGACCTTCGCATCCTTGGCACCGAGCCTCACCGCTTCATCGAGTTGTCCGCACGGGCGAGAATCCTTCGCATCATTCGGCTGGCTGGCGAACATCGCACGGAGAGCCTACATTGATTGAAGGATGGCCTTCTCACGCCACCGGGAGTTCGGCACACATGCCGACGGTTCTGGAGTGGAGCCCGACTGTCGATCCGTCCGAGTTCGTCCTTCAGGTACGGGAGGCGCTCGCGGCTGGGTTGCTCGTTGCGTTGCCGGGCGATGTCGGCTACTTCGTGCTGGCAAACCCGGCAGCCGATGCCGTGGAAGGGCACCTGCGAACGCTCGCTGGAATCGCGGATGCGACGCCGTGCTTTCTTTCGTATGGCCCCGAAGATGCACCGTGCGAACTTCCCACGATTGCCCGCCGGCTCATGCTTCGCGCCTGGCCCGCCCCGCTCGTGGTCGCGGTTGGTACGGCGCATGGAGAGCTTCGCTTCCGCTGCCCCGATCACCTCGTCACAGAGGCCATCTATCCAGCGGTTCATGCGAACGGTCGCCTCGCACCGACGCTCGTGGTCGAGACGTTCCTTCCCACCATTGAAGGGGTCGTCGAGCGGCTCGGCGACGCGGTGGGGCTTGCGGTTTCGGCGGGTCCGCTGCCGGTCGGTCGGCTTACGGTCGTTCGCGCCGATGAAGCGAGTTGGAGCCTGCTTCAAGAAGGTGATTTTGAAGCGGACGAGATCCAACGGCTGGCGGCACGAATCGTGCTGTTCGTGTGTACGGGGAATACCTGCCGTAGCCCGCTGGCCGAAGGTCTGGCGAGAAAATTGCTCGCGGATCGACTCGGTTGCACGCAAGAGGAACTGCCGGCTCGGGGCTACTGGATGCTCTCGGCCGGCGTGGCGGCGTATGGCGGGGGTCCGGCGTCACAAGAATCGGCGGATGTGGCCAGCGAGTTCGGAGCGGATTTGATGTCGCACCGGAGCCGACCGGTGAACCCGCAGCTGCTCGCCGCCGCCGACGACGTGATCGCCATGACCCGGAGCCACGCCTATGCCATCGCGGTGGGCTTCCCCGGAATCGGCCCGCCGCCGCGACTTCTTTGCGACTCCGACGATCTCGATGATCCCATCGGAGCCAGCCTGGACGTTTACCGCGACTGCGCTAAAACCATCTTGAAGCACCTCGAGCGATTATTACCGGAATGGGTCGGGACATGAAAATTGCCATTGGGAACGATCATCGCGGCGTCTCCGTGAAGCTCCGAATCGTGGGGTTGCTTCGCGACCTCGGCCACGAGTACGTCGATTTTGGAACGTGCGCCTCGGCAAGCGTGGACTACCCGGATTCGGGATTGCTCGTGGGCCAAGATGTGGGAACCCAGCGAGCCGACCGGGGGATTTTGATCTGCGCGACGGGCCACGGCATGTGCATCGCCGCGAACAAAGTGCCCGGCGTGCGGGCCGCCAATTGCCGCGATCTCGTCGACGCGGAACTCAGCCGCCGGCACAACGATGCGAACGTACTCTGCCTCTCTTCGGACTTGATCGGCGAAGAGTTGATCGAGCGAATCGTTCGGGCCTGGCTGTCTTGCGAGTTCGAGGGAGGCCGACACGCTCGTCGAAATGAAAAGATCGCGGCCTACGAACGCAACTTGACCCCTGCTGAGTAGTGTGAGTGAGGCTTATTGACTAATAGCTTGACCGAATGAATAAGCGCCAACACGAAATCCGCGATCCACTCCACACGTTCATTCGTCTCGAGACCGATGAAAGGAAGGTGGTCGATTCACGACCGGTCCAGCGACTACGCCACATTCAGCAATTGGCTCTGACCAGCTTGGTCTATCCGGCCGCAACTCACCGCCGCTTCGAGCACTCTCTGGGTGTGATGGAATTAGCCGGGAGAGTCTATGACATCGTCACCGAACCAGATAATCACCGTACCGATTCGGTGCGTGACATCGTGCCCAAGGTGGGTACCTTTTCCCATCAATACTGGCGACGCGTTGTGCGTATGGCCGCACTTTGCCACGACATCGGCCACCTACCGTTCTCGCACGCAGGGGAGGACTTGCTACCCGACGGAAAAAAACACGAGCACCTTACGATCGAATTGATCGAGAGTGCCGGAATGCGCAATCTTTGGAACGATCTGAACGTCAAAGGCACGGACGTTGCCCGACTTGCGGTCGGTCCGGGGAAATATCTGAATCCGACATTTTCCGACTGGGAAGCTATCCTCTCTGAAATCATCATCGGGGACGCCTTCGGTGTGGACCGCATCGACTACCTCCTCCGCGACTCGCACCATACTGGAGTCGCATACGGGAAGTTCGACCATAATCGGCTCATCGACAACCTTCGGATTCTGCCCAACTCTGAGAGCAGAGGTCGTGAGCTGAGCCTCGGGATCGATAAGGGAGGCATGCACGCCGCTGAGGCGCTACTTCTCGCACGCTACTACATGTACACCCAAGTTTACTTCCATCCGGTCCGAAAAGCGTACGATTATCACCTCGTTACGTTCCTAAAGGCCTCGCTTCCAGGAGGGATGTTCACTCTGGACCTTGAGGAACACCTCAGGCTGACCGATGTCGAGCTAACTGCGGAACTCCTCCTCGCTGCCCGAGACCCCGCCCACAAGGGTTACGTCTCTGCACGATTAATCGTCGAGCGGGAACACTTCAAACTGCTTTACGAGCGTAGTCCAACCGACATTGCCAAAAACCCAGAGGCCGGCAAAATCCTTGCGGACGGTTTGGCTGGACAGTTCGGGGGAACTCTTGTACACCATAAGCGAAACCATGAACGGAGTCGTGCCATCGATTTCCCTGTCTGGGATCGAACGGAGACTCGTTCTGCCTTGGAACTCTCCGAAATTCTCCAGCGATTGCCGCCAGCAGCGTTCGAGTACATTTTCATCGCGCGCGAAAAGCATTCCGAGGCCGAACGCTGGTTGTACGACAATCGCGAACGTCTCCTCGCCCCAAAACCGGAAACGAACCCATGACCGAGACGCATAAGGACGTCGTTCTTCTCTCCTTCGTCAAGTGCCTGAAGGGGCAAGGCAGCTGGTGTGGCGAAACGCACATCCAGAAGGGGACGTACTTCTTTCAAGAACTGATGGGGGTTCCCCTCGGATTCGAGTTTATCCTCTACAAGCACGGTCCGTACTCTTTCGATCTCAAAGAAACACTGACCTCTCAGATGGCCGACTCGCTGCTCGTCGTCAAACCGCGACCTCCCTACGGGCCGAGCATTCTGCCCGGAGAGAACAGCGATGCCATTCTCGATCAGTACCCCAAGACCCGCGAGCGTTATCAAAACCAAGCGAATTTCGTCGCCAGCCGAATCGGCAAAATGGATGTGAAAGAACTCGAACGCTTAGCCACGGCTCTGTACGTCTCTCGGAAGGAATTACCAGAAGGCAGCAGCCTGACGCGAGCGGCAAAACTCAACGATTTGAAACCCCACATTCCCCTCGATCTCGCGCACCAAGCGATTCTCGAAGTCGATCGACTCATCGAAGAGGCGAAGCCCGTGGCGGCCTACGAATGCAATCTGACCCCTCCTAGTTAGCCGCTTCACTCGTGCTCCTCGTCGGCCAGGTCGATCACGCCATCCGTTCGCGTCGGATTCGCCGTACGCTTCACCGCACTCGCCATCAGACCACTCGTCACGTCTTCCAGAACGGGCTTCGCCAGAGGTGGGAACAAGACGAAGTGAGCACCCAGATCGAAGAGCAGGCCCGTCCACGCGATCCGATCCGCGTCCGGCAACTTGAGGTCGCTCACGGCCACGATCGCGACGTCGGGATGCAATCGGCCCGCCTCCGCGATCGAGGCGAACGAATCGGCAGGGCCTTCGTTCGGTTCCACGCGAATCAAGAAGACGCTGGGTCTCGGATCGCGCAGCAGGGCCAAAGCCGCCTTCGGCGTCTTCGGATCGCGCACGAGCCATTGCGATTCTGCGGCAAGGTCCGCCAGTTGGCGGGCCAACCAGCCGTCCGAATCGAGGATCACGAGTTGCGGGTGTCGCATGAGTGCCGAGGCTCGCAGTCGGGTGGGCTTTCGCGCTTCCCGTATCTATCATGATAGCGTCCCGTTTTCGCCTGGAGCAGATCCATGACCCCACTGCAATCGCTCGTCGCTGCCGGCACCAAACTTTGGCTCGATTCCGTCGATCCGGACGAGATCGCCAAGAACCGAGCGTTCGGAGCAACCGGGGCCACTTCGAACCCGATCATCATCTCGGACCTGATTCAAACCGGCCGTTTCGATGCGGACCTGAAGGGCTTTCTCGCTCAAGGTCTCGACGATGAAGCCATCGCTTGGGCGATGACCGACAAGCTCGTGAAGAACGCCCAGGCTGTGTTCGAACCCGTTTCGAAGCAAACCGAGGGCGACGACGGTTGGGTCAGTTTCGAGCTCGATCCGCTGCTCGAAGACGGAGCGTGTACGCTCTCCGCGGAGGAGCGTTCCAAGAAGTACATCGAGTTGGGCAAGAAGTGGTCCGCGGGACACACGAACCGGCTGATCAAGGTACCGGCCACGCCGGGCGGGCTCGGAGCGATCGAGGAACTGGTCGCCGCTGGCGTGTGCGTCAACGTCACGCTCATCTTCAGCGAACGGCAGTACACGGAGGCCCGCGATGCCTGCTGGCGCGGCATCCAACGCGCCCCGGACCGCAACCGCATCAAGACCGTCTACAGCATCTTCGTGAGTCGCGTGGACGTGTACACCGAGCGCGTCCTGCCCGATATGTCGCAATCGGCTCAAGGCACGGTGGGCATCGTGAACGCCAAGCGCATCTGGAAGTTGAACGCCGAGTTCTGGGCGAACAAGGGGCTCAAGCTCAAGCAGGAAATGATCTTCGCCAGCACCGGCACGAAGAAGAAGGAAGATTCCCCCTGGAAGTACGTCGAGGCGTTCTCCGGAAGCGACATCGAGACGAACCCGCCCGGCACCAACAAGCTCGTTCAGAACAGCGGATGGACCTTCGCCCGCCGCATCGACGAGCTTCCGAACGCCCGGACGCTCGAAGAGATCGACCGGCGCGTGGACATGCAAAAGATGGAAGAGACGCTGATGCAGGAAGGCCTCGCGAAGTTCGCGGACCCGCAAAAGGCGCTCATCAAGCTGATCGGCGACAAGCGCGCCGCTTTGAAGTAGGTAGTCCGCACTCTCCGAGTGCGGCCATTCGCTGGGTTTCACGTTCAACATTGGACCTGCGACCGCACTCGGAGAGTGCGGACAACCGATTGAACCCCGGCCCACGAGCATCCACCGTGAAGCGACTGGCTCCATCCCGGCGCGAACTCTTCGCGGCCGCGACCGCGCTCGGCATCGGAAGCACGACGTTTCGCCGTGCCGTTGCGATAGAAGTTCTCGCCGAACCCTCGGGGCCGATCACGGCGGAGATGGTGAAGAACGCGGAGTGGATTGCCGGGATCGAATTGACCGAGGAGCAGCGTAAACAAGTGGCCGGCGCGATGACGCGGGCCAAGTCGGACTTCGCGGCCCTGCACAAAGTGGAGGTGCCGAACTCGGTGCCGCCCGCGATTCACTTCCTTCCCGAGATCGTTCCGCCACCGAAGCCGTTGCCCGCGAAAGACAAACCCGGCCGCCGCCCCGGGCCACCCGAGGCCGATGAGAATCGGCCCAAGAACCTCGACGACCTCGCGTTCGCTTCCCTCAAATCACTCGCCAATCTCGTTCGCAACAAGAAGGTCTCGTCCACCGAACTGACGAAGCTCGCACTCGCTCGGTTCAAGCAGTACGACCCGGCTCTGAAGTGCGTGATCTCGCTGACTGAGGAAATCGCGTTAAAGCAAGCCGCGGAGGCAGACAAGGAGCTGGCCGCGGGCAAATATCGCGGGCCGCTGCACGGTATTCCGTGGGCCGCGAAGGATCTCATCGCCTACCCCGGCTACAAAACCACCTGGGGTGCCGGGCACTTCAAGGAGCAATCCTTCGATGAAAAGGCAACGGTCGCGGCGCGGCTCGACGCATCGGGAGCGGTACTCACCGCCAAGGTGTCGCTCGGCTCGCTGGCGCTCAACGACGAGTGGTTCGGCGGCAAGACCCGCAACCCGTGGAACGTGAAGGAAGGTTCGAGCGGTTCCTCGGCGGGCAGTTCCGCGTCGGTGGCCGCCGGGCTCGTGAGCTTCGCACTCGGCAGCGAAACGCAGGGAAGCATCCTGTCGCCGTGTACGCGTTGCGGGGCCACCGGCCTGCGGCCGACGTTCGGCCGCGTGAGCCGGCACGGCTGCATGGCCCTTGCCTGGAGCATGGACAAGATCGGCCCCATCGCCCGAAGCGTCGAAGATTGTGCCCTCGTGTTCGCGGCGATTCACGGTGCCGACGGCAAGGACCTCACGGCTGTCGATCGGCCTTTCACCTGGCCCTGCCCGAGGCCGATCGCCGAACTCCGCGTCGGCTACACCGGCAAGGAGGTGGACGGCCGAGACGAACTGAAGGTGCTCAAGGATCTCGGCGTGAGGTTGGTGCCGATCACGCTGCCTCTGAAATCGGTTCTGCCCGCGCTGCAACTCATCCTGACGGTTGAATCCGCGGCCGCGTTCGACGACGTGACGCGGCAAGGCATCACCGAGGGTCTCGGATTCTGGCCGCCGACTTTCCAGCGCGGCCGCTTCATTCCCGCGGTCGAGTATCTCCGCGCCCAGCGCGTGCGAACGCTGCTCATGCGCGAGATGGCGAAGGTGATGGAGCAAGTCGATCTATACGTCGGTGGCAACGACCTGGTGCTGTGCAACATGACCGGCCACCCGACCGTCGTGATGCCGAACGGGAAGCCGCCGAAGGCGATCACCTTCACCGGTCGGCTCTATGGCGAAAGCGAATTGTTGGCCGTGGCGCAGGCCTATCA
>JAYTUG010000280.1:0-7037 GCA_043744695.1 Gemmataceae bacterium | reverse complement strand
CCCTGATTCCCCTCGCCTCATCAGCCTTCGCCACCGCGAGTTGCGGCAAGATTCCGCTCAAGGCTGTGCTCGATTCTGCAAACCATGTACTGCACCCGAAATGGGAATTGGGAGAGTCGCGGCCTTGACAGATGGTGGTTGGCCTGCTCAAATCAGTTCGTCAACCAACCGGACTTCTGCTTCCCGGAAGGCTTGCATCATGTCGCTCACAGATCTCGCTCGCCGCCTCTATCGCAAAGCCGAGCGGAGGTGCCGGTAATATCGTTGCGGAATCGCCGAAGCCCTATTCCGGATCGCCGAAAGCCCCTTGAGATTATTTGAACGGCTCCTCGCAATCGTCAGCGCCAGAGGAGCAGGTGCCTCATTCGTGTTCTTCGCACGGAGCCTCATGATGAAATCAATGTTTGTTTTTGCATGTGCTCTTTTCGGCATGGGCAAGCAAACCGCCACGGATGTCCTCGCGCAGCAGGTCGTGATGCCGGCCATCGTCTATCAAGATCACATCTACCTGCATTACAAGGACAGGCAACTGGGATATGTGATTGTCGTCCGTCCTGCCAATGTCTATAGCGTTCGAATTACTCACACGAAATTCATGAGTAATGCCAGTAATTACTTCGAGTCGGCATTCATACGAGACCGTGTGCTCGTTCTCGGCACCAGCACCTGGGGTAAGGAAGCACCTTTCTTATTCCACAAGACGGAAATGGTTCACTATCTTTCGCCGTCCAAACTGTGTGAGGCAAAATGGGTTCATGTGGAGCCGTCAGGCGAAATAACCCAAAAATTCTTATCCTACGACTATATGTGGGGGCGCGGCACGGGATACATATTCACTGATGATCGTACTGGTAAAATCGACATCGTACACACGGCCGTGGCCGCCGACGGACCTCGGGACTGGTTGGTCTTCGACCTACTCCGCACTGTTCCCGCCGAAGGAAAGCCAGCTCCGCCCGCCCGCATCAAAGTGATGCGACTCACTCCTGAAAAAACGTTGACAGGCGAGGGGAAAGCGGAAGAGAAAGTACTCGGGGAGATGCCAACTGCATTCGACGAACCCTTCCAAGCCTATGTGCTCGGAGAAGATTACTACTTTCTGACCCGATCCGGGTTTCTGTATTGCTCGCCAAAACCCGACGAGGGCAAGCCCCGTGCGATGACAGCGATCTGGGGCAAAACAAAGCCCCGGATACAGTTTATCATCTCGGACGGCAACAAACCCGGAGCACACTTTCTCATCACGCCGAGGGAGGAGGTTGGCTGGGACTATTTTCGTCTCGGTCCCGATCCTAAGCCTCAGGAGTTGGATGCGAGTCACAGCCACAAAAATGACTCACCTCCCGAGGCTGTGTACTGGTTGGCGCGCGAGCTCCGCGACAAGAAGTTGATCGTGGCACCGCCGAAGAAGCCGTAGAGCCGAAATGGGTCAGGCTGCCAAAGCCGGTGTGGCGCGAAGTGGCAATGTGGCAGCCTGACTACCGGTGTTACACCGGGTCACTTCTTCCCGCCCGTCAGCTCGGTCAGGCGCTTCTCGGCAATCTTGATGCGGTCGGGGTCGGTGTCGTGTTCGACCACGTCCTTGTACAGGGTGGTGGCCTTGCCGCGTTCGTTGAGTTGCTTGTCGTAGATCACGGCGGCGCGGAGGCGAGCGTCCGTCGAGGTGCCCTTCTTCCACTGAAAGCTCCGCTCGAAGAATCGGGCCGAGCGGTCGTACTGTTTGTACGCGCGGCTCTCGTACACCTCGCCGAGTTGATACGCCACGTCCGAAATCTTGTCCGAACTCGGGTACTTGTCCAATACTTCGCGAAGCAGCACCTCGGCTCGCCGCATGTTCAAGATGTACTCGTTGGCGATGCCCTTGCCCTTGTATTCCATCGCGGCTTTGTAGAGGTCGTTGGCTTCGCGGACGTTCGTTTTCGCTTCGAGGCTCGGCGGCGGCACGTCTTGCACGTCCAGGTTGTACGAAGGCTTGTGGAGGAGGTGGAAGCCGAGGAGTTCGTCTTCGACCCATTTGACGCGCTGCTTGTCGCCGGTGCGCTTGTAGTGCTCCCAGAGTTTCTTAAGGGAGTTCTCGTACTCCTTGCGGGCGGCGAGGTTCTTCTCGACGAGTTCGACGTCGGAGGTGGCGGTGGAGGCCGCGGGCGGGAGGTCGCCGGTCTTTTTGTCGTCCGGCTTCGCGGGGTCGGCCGCCCAGCCGGAGAGTGCGAGCGAAACGGCACACAGCGAGAGAATCGGGATGCGATACATGGGAAGCCTCCGTCGATCGAGTGTCGTCCTCGCGCTCCGCGCGATGGTTCCCCGGGGAACGACACGGCGAATCGCGGTCAGGTTCTTCCAGCGTCCGATGGCCCGCGTGGGAGTTCGGTGGACGGGTTGGGGATTCCCGCGCTCGAACCGCTCGGCGTGACGTTCGGCCCCGAATACGGCGTGTGCGAGCCCGATTTATGCTGGTCGGGCCGGCCGAAGATCATTCGACCCGCCGGCGTTTGCAGCACGCTCGTCACGACCACCGGCACTTCCTGGCCGATGAACGGACGCCCTTGCTCCACCACGACCATCGTGCCGTCTTCGAGGTAACCGACGCCTTGGCCGATTTGGTCGCCGGCCTTCACGAGCCGCACCGGGATCACTTCGCCCGGCAGGGCCACCGTCTTCAAGGCGTTCGCGATCTCGTTCAGATTGATGACGTCGACGCCCTGAAGCTGCGCGATCTTGTTCAAGTTGAAGTCGTTGGTCACCACGCGGGCGTTGAGCGCCTTGGCCAGGATCACGAGCCGCTCGTCCACGCGAATCCGTTCGCCCGTCTGCAACTCCGGCACGTTCCCATCGTGCATCTGGAGGTCGATTTTCGGGTTGGACTGCAATCGCTTGAGAACGTCCAGCCCGCGGCGACCGCGATTGCGCTTCAGTTTGTCCGAGCTATCCGCGACGGCCTGGAGTTCCTGCAGCACGAAGCGCGGCACGATCAACTTCGTGTCGATCAATCGAGTATCGCACACGTCCGCGATCCGGCCATCGATGATGACGCTCGTATCGAGCACGAGCGAGCGGCCGCCCTTCGTCTGCTTGGAAAATTCGACATAAGGGATAATGAACCGAAATTCGTCCTTCGTCTGCAGCAGCGTTGAAATCGTCACGTAGCAGCAAATCAGCGTAAGCAGCACGCGCGAGAGAATCGTGATCTGCGGACGGCCGAACGTCGACGTGACCAGCGGCTCCAGCGCGAGCGAAAAGAGCCAGCCGAGAAGCAGCCCGAGCAACAGGCCGAAATAGATCGCGGAAATCGTGGTGATCTGTTTCTGGCGTTCGCGGATATCCGTGAACAGGACCAGTCCTCCGACGAGGACGATCGTGAACGGAATGAAGATCGCATTGAGCGTTGAAGTCTCGTTTTCTTCCGAGATGAACACGTTGGCGGTGAACGCCGCAACGCCCAGTATGAGCAAAACGTAGGCACCGCGGAGCAGCCACAGAAGCATGGGGAACCTCGGTGCGAAAAGGAGAGCGGAGCCGCCAGCACTCCGAGCAGGTTACCCTTTATCTTACAGTTCGATCGCGGGGAGAAACAGTCGGCGATATTCGAGTTGGGCGTAGCGGTCGGTCATGCCGGCCAGATAATCGCCGACCACGCGTTCGAGGCTGGAAAGGGGCTGGCGGTTGGCGGTGCGCCAATCCGGAGGAGGCGGCCCGGCGATGGTATCGGCTCCGGTCCATCGCCGAAGGTGCTTTTCCGGCAGCAATTGCGGCGAATGCACGTACTCCGAGAAGAGCGCCTGGAGGATGCGCTTCCCGTTTGCCGTCATCCGCAAGACGCGGTGATGGCAGTAAACGCGCGAGCGCAGGAACCGTTCCAGCCCCGCTTTCAGCTTGCGAAGTTCGGGTGAAAATCCGACGAGAATTTCGGACGACGCGCGAACGTCGTCGAGGCTTCGCACCTTCGCGGCCTCGATTCGGCGAACGGTTTCGTCCAGCATGTCCGTAACTTGCCAGCTGAGGAGTTCGCGAACCACGGCCGTTCGGAACGGGTTGCCGGAGAGCCCCGGCGTGTGAATCGTGACGCGTTCCGCGGCCCGCACCCAGAACTCGACCTGCCGGAGTTCTTCGAGCGAAATGAACCCGAGCCCGAGAGCGTCGTCGGTGTCGTGCGTATCGTACGCGATGCTGTCCACGACATCGACGACTTGCGCTTCGATCAGGGGCCCACCGCATCCGCGGAACTCGGCACACTCCGGTGCATCGATCCGCCCGCTGTGTTTGACGAACGCCTCGCGCACTTCAAACGAGAGGTTCAATCCGGGGAAGTCCGGGTAGCGCTCTTCGAGTTCGTCCACGCGGCGGAGGCCGAAGAGATTGTGGTCGAAGCCGCCGTGTTCCTTGAGGCACTCGTGCAGCGCGACCTCGCCCGCGTGGCCGAACGGCGGGTGCCCGATGTCGTGGGCGAGGGCAATGGCTTCGGTCAGGTCTTCGTTCAAGCGCAGTCGGCGAGCGACGGTGCGGGCCAACTGCGTGACTTCGAGCGAATGAGTGAGCCGCGTTCGGTGGTGGTCGTTGATGGTGGCGACGAGTACTTGCGTCTTGCCGGTCATGCGGCGGAACGCGGTGCAGTGGACGATGCGTTCGCGATCGCGCTGGTAGAGCGAGCGGAACGCGTGCTCGCTCTCCGCGTGCTTCCGCCCGCGGGTCATCGGCGAGCGCATGGCATACGAGGCCAGCCACGCCTCTTCGTGCGAATGCCAGTCGGAGTTGGAGACGGGGGAAGTCGACACGGCAAATACTCGGGAAACATCGGGAATCCTGGTTTGTGTAGGCAATCCGGCGACTAACGTCGCCGGTTCGCCAGGAGATTCGTCACTCGTAAAACGCTGCCGCCGCGAAGCTCACGCTTTCGCGTCCGGTCGGGTCGATGTATTGCTGGTAGTGCAGCACGCGGCCGGCGCGGGGGCGGATCGTTTCCAAAGCGAGATACGTCGGGGGCAAGCCGCAGATGCGTCGAGCGTTGCCTTCCGCCGCGATCGTTTCAAAGTAGCCCGTCGAATCGGCACGGGTCAGTTCCGCGAGAATCGCCTCATCCTGCTTGCGGCTCGCTTCGAGCCACGGGCCCTCGGCACGCACCTCGTCGCCGAACTTCGGGCCGACGTGCGCGAGGTCGCCGCTGATCAAGTAACAGACGGATTCCGGGCACGCGGCTTCGGCCGCCTTCAGTGCCTCGATCATTTTCGCGATGTCCCGTTTCTTCGCGGGAAGGGATCGCTTGTTCACACAATCGCCGAGCGAACCGCAGAGCAACGGCACGATCTCGAATGGTCGCCGCTTCTCCAACAAGAATTGCAGCAGCACGACTTCGAGTTCGATGGAGTGTTCGGGAATGTGTGCGAGAGGATCGTCGAAGAGTCCAGGGCCATACACCTTCTCGATGCGGTCGACGTAGCTCCGATCCGTTTCGACGAGGCCGAGCGGCGACTCGAAGTGTTGCCGCGTGAGCGTGAAGCGCTCGGTCGAGTAGTGCGACGTGGCCACGATCACGAACACGGTCGCGTCGGTCTGTTCGACTAATTCTTTGAAGCCCCAACCGTAGGTGACGTTCCCGCGGCCATAATCCATGTGGGGCAAGAGTACGGCGCGAAGCTTGCCGTACGGCCTCGCGGCATTTTGCACGGGCAACCCCGGCCCACCGGCCGCGGTGAAGAGGTTGCGGAATTGGGTTCGCATCTTCTTCGGGTCGGCGTCGTAGCAACCGATGCACGACGGCTTGCGAATCGGCCCGCCGATGCGATCCGCGAACCGAGGCGAATCGAGCAGCGACGCCTCGTCGAGTGCGCCGATCAATTGCGAGAGCGCGGCAATGGAAACGACCTGACCGCCGCTCAATTGCTCAATTGCGCTTTGCACTTCAGCAAGCGTGTGGGAGCCATCGAAGCGGCGAACGATCTCGAAGCCGATCGGCGTGAGTTGCATCGACTGACCGATGCGAAGCGGATCGAAGAGCACGATCGCACCATCGTCGTGCGCCGCCCCCCCGCGCGTGGGGGGGAGGCGCGGCTTGTGGCTCGGATCGATGGAGCCCGGTAGGAGCATACGCGCCGACTGCCCTCAACAGTTTTGAAGAATCCTTTGGAATTGTGACGCTATCCTAACGAAAATCTCGCTGATGGGGTAACGGGAGATCTCGCCATGACCGAAGAAGCCCTCTTCGAACTCGCCGTAAACGTATTGGAAGCCGAGCGGGCCGCGCTGCTCGACCGCGAATGTGCGGGCAACCCCGAGTTGCGCGCCCGCATCGAGGTGCTGCTCCGTGCCGACGGCCGCACGCACGCCTTCGACCCGAACGTCGCAACCGGCACCTTCGGGCCAAGCACGGGTTCGTTTCATTCCACCGTCGGCGAGGCGGGGCAGGTCATCGCCGGCAAGTACACGCTGGTCGAGGTGGTCGGCGAGGGCGGCATGGGGTCGGTCTGGCGGGCCAAGCAGACCGAACCCGTGAAGCGTCACGTCGCCATCAAGCTCATCAAGGTCGGCATGGATTCCAAAGCCGTGCTGGCCCGATTCGAGGCGGAACGTCAGGCGCTCGCCATGATGGACCACCCGAACATCGCCAAGGTGCTCGACGGTGGGTTGCACGAGCACCGCCCGTACTTCGTCATGGAGTTGGTGAAAGGCACGCCCATCACCGAGTTCTGCGACAAGTTGAAACTCACGCCACAACAGCGGCTGGAACTGTTCGTACCGGTGTGCCAGGCGATCCAGCACGCCCACCAGAAGGGGATCATCCACCGCGACATCAAACCGAACAACGTGCTGATCGCCCTCTACGACGACAAACCGGTGGTGAAGGTGATCGACTTCGGCGTGGCCAAGGCGACCGGCGGGGCACTGACCGAAAGCACCATCGACACCGGGTTCGGCGGTATCGTCGGCACACCGCAGTACATGTCCCCGGAGCAGGCGACGTTCAACAACTTGGACATCGACACCCGCTCGGACGTGTACGCCCTCGGCGTGCTGCTGTACGAACTACTGACCGGGACGACGCCGTT
>JAYTUG010000279.1:0-26456 GCA_043744695.1 Gemmataceae bacterium | reverse complement strand
TTCCAAAGCAGAAACCGGGTTTCAAGCACTTACCAAGGGGCTGATCAATGGTTGAACAAGAAGGCGGGGTTGTTAATCAACGCCCAGACTAGGTCCTGCGCTCCGAGCACGCGGGGATCGGCTGGCGGCGGGCTCGAAGCATCCGCGGCGAGCCGGGCGTACTCCTTGTCCTGAGCGATGTACATGGCGTGAAGCCGTGCCTTCTGCTCGGGCGTCCGCTTTTCCAGCGGCGTCTCCAGTAGAGCGATCACGTCGGCGGCGATCGGCGCTCCGATCTTCGGTGCCTTGTCCGTCGTCACGGAGAGGCGGAACTTGCCGACGACGTGGTTCGTGCCGAATCGCTGATCGAGTACGGCGGTGAACGCAACGCCTTCCGCGACGGCAGGCACCGGTGCGGCAAACTTGAAGATCGCCGCGTGGTTGGTGCTGAGTGCCGTGCCGACGGCCCAGCCAGTCGCGATGTTTCCATCCACGGCATTTGCGGCCGGGAATGTCGGCTGCTCCACGGTCGCACCCACTGCAGTCAGCTTGATCGGCTTCGACTTCACCTCGGTCTTTCCAGCGGCTTGATAGCTCAGCCGGAACTCGTTGAGTACGAAATTGCCGTTATCCGCGCGGCCTGGGCCGCGCGCCGGCAGGCTCGGATCGGCCAGCACTTCCAGCCGGATTGCCGTGATCGGTTCCTTGAACTTCGCCTGGCCCACCACGGTGTACACGTCGATGCCGTCCTTCTTGCCGCTGGCCAAAATTGAGCCGTCCTTGCCGATGGTCAGCGTCGCGCCGGGCATCGCGGGAAGGCCCTGCTTCGACTCCGCCTTCTCGATCTCGAGCGTCGTCCAGGCCGTCGGCTTCAGTTCGAGCTGGCCGGCTTCCCAAGCCTTCTGCTTGGCATCGACCGTGGTCTTGTACGCATCGAAGGCCGCGAGTTTCGGTTTGAACTCCGCGAGCATCGTTGCATGATCCGGCCCGGCGGCGCGGAGTGCCTTCACGCCTTCTTCCTTCTCCTTGACCGTCGGGAAGCGGTTCAATACCGCGACGTACAAATCCTCCACGGCCTTCGCATCGTCCTTCTGTTCGAGCACGATCTTCGTGATGCGATTCGTCGGATCCTTGATAGCGTCGGCAACGATTGGGCCGTTCACCATCGCGAGAATCGGTCCGAGGTTCATACCGCCCGAGCGTTCGCATTCGCAGGCGCTCTCGCGAACCGGCTTGCCGAAGAGTTCGAGGAACCCGCCGGGGAGTTCGATGTTGCTATCGGGAAGCAGAGCCGCCCGCGAACCCGGCGGCAGGCCGGGCAACTTGCTCAACGAGCCGGTCACTTTGTGGATCGAATCGTAGAGCACCTCGGCGGGCAGTCGCCGTGCCATGGCGTGCGAATAGTTGATGTCGTCGTCTTTGTTCCACTTGTTCGTCTTGATCGAAAGCTGATACGTGCGGCTCTTGCAGATGGTCTTGATCGTGGCTCGCACGTCGAAGTTGCTCTTCACGAACTCCGCGGTGAGGCGGTCGAGCAGTTCGGGGTTGGTGGCGGGGTTGCCGGCGCGGATGTCGTCGATCGGTTCGATGATGCCGTTGCCGAGCATGTAGGCCCAGAGGCGATTCGCGTAACTGCGTGCGAAGTAGGAATTTTGAGGCGAGGTGATCCACTTCGCGGCCGAGGTGCGGCGCAAGTCCCCCGGCGGCAGGTCGGTCTTCACCGCAAACGGGAACTTCGGCGGAGCGATTTCGTTGGTGCGTTCGTGCTTGATGTCGCCGCTCTTGCCGTCGTTGATGAGTTCGACGAGCGGCTTCGCACCTTCGACGGCCGAGCCGCCGATGACCTGACCCTTGAACTTCGGATCGGGCGTGAGCGTGGTCTGGGCGTAGAACGCCGCGAGGTTGTAGTAGTTGTCTTGCGTCCACCGCTCGAACGGGTGATCGTGGCACTTGTTGCAGTTGAAGCGGACGGCGAGGAACAGTTGCGTCGTGTTCTCCATCACGGCGTCGGGCGTGCGGAGCACCTTGAAGTACGAGGCCGGCGGGTTGTCCACGTTCGAGCCCGCTGCCGTGAGGATCGAATACGCGAACTTGTCGTAGGGCACGTTGGTGGCGACCGCGTCGCGAATCCACTTGCGGAAGGCGGTGGCCCCGACTTCGCCCAGGAACTTGCGATTCACCTGAAGCAGGTCGGCCCACTTGTTCGTCCAGAGTTCGATGAACGCTTCACTGCCGACGAGTTTGTCGATCACTTCGTCGCGTTTGAGTTTCGCGTCGCGCTTGTCCAACAGGAACGCCCGCACTTCTTCCGGCGTCGGCGGTAAGCCCGTGAGATCGATGTACACGCGGCGAATGAAGTCCGAATCGTCGCTCAGTCCGCTCGCCTGCACCTTCACCTTCTTGAGCTTGGCGTCGACGAGTTCGTCGATCCAGTTGTAAACGGGGCGCTGTTCCCAGACGAAACCCGTGCGGTCGCCCATGCTCACGGCCGTGCTTGCGGCATACGACCCTTCGTACCGGGCGAGCATGGTTGCTTCACCGCGGCGAACTGTCGTCAAGAGTCCCGTCTTATCGATGGTCGCGACTTCGTTGTTACTCGAATCGATGAACGACTCGGCAGTCACATCGCGCGTGCTGCCGTCGGTATAAGTGGCGATGGCGGCGAATTGCTGCTTCGCGCCGAGCTTGCCGAGGATCGGATCCTTGGGGAAGATTTCGAGCGACTTCACGCGGGGGGCTTCGAGATCCTGCTTGACGCCCTGGGCGATCCACTTGCGGAGCAGTTCGTAGTTGGGGTCGCCGGGCTGCGTGAGGACGCCGCCCTGGTGCGGCACGGCCCCGGAGGTCTTCAGGAGCATGAGGCTCTTTTCCGGCGCGGCACGGTTGAATCGGCGCGCTTCAAGATCGTCGGTGAGTGCGCGGAAATCGTAGATGGGGTCGTAGCCGCGCAAGCTCAGCTTGAAGCCGTTCTTGCCGGCCTGGGCACCGTGGCAGGTGCCGGCGTTGCAGCCGAGCTTCGAGAGAACGGGTTGCACGTCCTTCACGAAGCTGATCGGTGCGTCGCTCTTGGTGGTGGTGACGGTGAGGGGAATCTTGAGGCTCTGCCCGGCGAGTGACACCACGATGTCACCGGCCCCGTCGGCCGTGGGACGTACCAGCCCGTTCGGCGAGACGGCGGCGAGGTTCGCGGGCACCTCGATCTTGGCGACGCGGGTGACGTCGAGGGTCTCGCCGGTGTCGAGCGTCGCGGTGACGAGGATCTGCGAGTACGTGAACGGCCCCGTGAGCTTGACGGCCGCAGGCCGCGCGTCGAGCTTGGCGATTTTCGCGCCGTCGGGCAGTTTCTCCTGCGCGGCCGCGAAGCCGCCGGGCAGGACGAGGAGTGCGATCAGGGGAAGGAATCGGCGCATCATATGGAGTGCCTCGGTCTGTGTATTTGGTCCTCGTTCCCACGCTCTGCCTGGGAACGTAGCTTTCGACGCTCTGCGTCGCGACTATTAGCCGCCAGCGCGATTCGCGGCGTACCATCGTCTCGCGATATCCACATGACGGAGCCAGAACTCAAGCTTGGCATCCTCACTGCATCGTGCAGGAAGTGCCCTCACATCTTGAGCGATTGAGTAGAAGCCCTTGCCTGGTTCGTCACCGTCACCTCGAATGACGAGGGCGCTAGCCATGAAACGACCTTCACTGTAGCTGTCAGCCATAATGCGGCCAAGAAAACTGCCAATGATATTGCGATCAAGGCTCGTCCATTCGCGGATTTCGTATGGCGCGCCGTTATTGACGTTCGCAAGTCGAAACGTCACTCCGTCGACGAGCTCTGTGTAAGTGAGAAACTTGTCTCGGTCGGGGCCAATAACATCGATCCTACGTCGGAGTTCGGCGAGTGCGACTGGATCGCCATCACCGTAAACCCAGTCCATCTCAGTGAGTCGACGAAGGATTTCGTCCATTAACAACTCCTGAATCGCCGAGGTCCAAACACTCGACGCAGAGCGTCGAAGAGTTGGTTCCCACGCAGAGCGTGGGAACCAAGGTACGTTTCATTCATGAAGCGAACACAGTCCCAGCTTCAACATACCCTTCAGTCCACTGATCTCGATCGAGGTGATACTCATCCACAGAGAATCCGTCGATCGTTTCCAAAAACCCCGCTTGGCGGCTCAATCTTGTCACAGCCGAGTCGGCCTTCTCCTGCGAGGAGTACACACCGATGAACTTGACATCATCATCGCCGTCTCGCGAATGAACATGCTGAACGACATAAACGCTGGTCATGTTCCACCTCCGGCCGCTGACGCGGGCCGGCTCGCCAGATCCCGTCGCTCACGCTTCCGGCTCTCACTGCGCGCCCGTCTTCCCTTGCGGTAGCACCACGAACTCCTTCAACAATTTCCCGGTGGCGGCGTCGTGGAGCCAGACCTTGCCGTCGAAGCCGGCCGAGGCAATGGTCTTGCCGTCCGAGCTCCAGGCTGCGGTGTAGGCCGGGCCGCCGATCTTCTCGCAGATCACTTTCGTGCCCGTATCCGTGTTGTAGATTCGCACCTCGCCCTTGCCGTCCAGGCTGCTGGTCGCGGCGAAGAACTTGCCGTCCGGGCTGAACGCGACCGTCGAGATGCGGCCCGTCATTGCTTCGTACTCGCGAATCTTGTTGGAGTCGTCGCCGATCTCGCGCTTCACTTCGCGGTGCATCTTGTAGAGCCGCGGCTTGCCGTCCGCACCGGCGGAAATCACTTCGTCGTAGATCTTGGGCGCGGCACCCGGCGTGTCGGCGGGCACCTTTTGGAACTTCGGGGCCGCCTTCACTTTGAACGACCCGCCGAAGATCTTCATCGTGCGGAACTCGGCCACGGGTCGGCGATCGAGCGCCATGATGCCGCCCTTCAATGCACCGGGCGTGATGCTCGTCATGTTGTCCACGAAGCGCTGCGTCGGCACCTCGGTCAGCTTCATGGTCTGATCGCGACCTGCGGAAACGAGATGCACGCCGTCTTGCGAGAAGACCGTGGTGAGCACCCAGTCGGTGTGCGTGCCCATTTGGAGGACTTGTTTGCCGGTGATCGGGTCGAGGGCGCGAACGGTGTTGTCCGAACAGCCGACGGCGAGGAGCTTGCCGTCCGGAGACCAACTGATGCCGTACACCGTGTCGAAGGTGATCGGCGACGAGATGAGCAGGTCGTCCTTCTTGTGGTTCCAGACCTGGACTTCGCCGAAGCGGCCGGGCGAGCCGCCGGCAACGGCGAGGCGTTCGCCGTTGGGCGAAAAGGCGAGAGCGTTGATCCGTTCCGAGATGCCGATGAGCCGCGACACGAGCTTGAGATCCTTTGCGGAATAAAGCAGTACTTCGTGATACCCGGCGACGGCCAAGAACTCGCCCTTCGAGTCGAAGGCGACCGAAGTGATGACCGGCGAGGCCGCGTACTTCGGAGGGTTCATCGCATCGACGGGAACGGTCTTGGCGGAAGCCGGCGTGTCGTCGGTCGCTCCCTGAGCGATCCAGTCCGCGATCAGCTTCACCTGAATCGGCAGGAGCGGGTCGCGGCCCTTGGGCATCTCGGCTTTGTTGTCGTGGAGCGTGATTTGATCGAGGAGGTAGCTGGTGGCGGGTTTGCCGGGCACGACGCCGGGCTTCTCGCGCTCGCCCGCTTTCATGAGGTCGGCGTGGCCGGTCATGACGAAGCCGCCCAGCGGCTTGGCGGGCTGATGGCAGCCGTTGCAGTTCTGGGCGAAGATCGGCCGCACGTCCTTGTAGTAGCTCACCATCGCGGCAGGCTCGCCGGCCTTCGGCGGTTCGGCCGTGCCACCTTGATATCCGGCGAATGAGGCGATGAGCGCCAGGAAGGCGGCGCGGGCAAGGGTCATGGGAGGAGCCCTAGCGGGATTGCGAAGGAGGAACGAAACGCGGTACGGGCAGATGGAAGTATTGTAGCAGGAAGCAGGTGCCGGGATCAAACGCTTTTTGGGCCGTAAGAGTGAGGAGCTAGAAATCCTCAGCCGTTAGCCAGTCCTGAGCCGCGTGGCGAACGCGAAGGACGTTTACCGCATCGCCGTCGATGGTGAAGAGGATGCGATAAATTTGCCGCCCGCGACCGTAGAGCATCATTCTCAAGTCGAAGCCGAGCGTTTCCGATTCGTCCGCCAATGGACATCGCTCCGGAAGTTGTTTCAAGCTCCGGATCTTACGAATGATTCCCGAGTACCACTTCTCGGCAGAGGCCTGTGAGATAGTTCGGGTGATTCGCAAGAACACGCCCAACATATCACCCTGCGCTGGCGGATGAATCTTTACTCTGAAGTGCATCGATTCACTCCGGAGGGACCGGGGGCAGGCCAAATTTCCTGGCGAATTCCGCTTCAAATTCCTCCAGCGGCATCCCCGGCACCCCGGCCTGCACATCCGCATAGGCGGCTCGCAGCAGGGCGAGTTCCTTCTCGCGATCGTACGGTGCCATCGGGTGCGGATATTCCAGCACCTCGTCATCGACGGTCGA
The DNA here is from genome assembly GCA_043744695.1 of Gemmataceae bacterium. GTDB lineage: Bacteria > Planctomycetota > Planctomycetia > Gemmatales > Gemmataceae > Urbifossiella. Next base: position 19,983 of record JAYTUG010000279.1, on the reverse strand, counting down.
AACTTCCACCGTTACTCGCGTGCCCTCACGCCAATCGGGGGGCTCGTCGAGTTCCACGCGACCGTTGCGGATCGTGCCTTCCAGGATCATCGTCCGTCCTCCAGGGAATCAGTTGTATTCTAACAACCTGTCCGTTGAGTTGCACCTAGGATTTCCCGCTCGCAACGGACTACAAGTAGCCGCGAGCCAGATGATAGGATGTCCGGATTGAAGTTCCCGCATGAGATCTCCCTATGCTCCGCGAAGAACAGATCGACCTACGCCGGCAGCGCGCCAAGGCCTCCAAGTTCACCATCGAGAACATCGGCAAGAATCGCGTCTACTCCGAATTTCAAATCACCAATCCCGAGACTCAGGGCCAGTACGAAGTCCACGTTCGCGGGTTCGACGTCGGCGACAACACCTGCACGTGCCCCGATTTCAAAGCGAACACGCTCGGCACCTGTAAGCACATCGAGGCCGTACTCGAAACGTTGAAGGACGAACTCCCGCCGCACCTCCAGAAGAAGAAAGCGATCATCAGCCGGCCGGAGATCTTTCTCCATTACGGCGAGCAGGTGCAACTCGGCATCCACCTGCCCGCCCGTTGCTCCGATAAACTCACGCACCTGAAGCTCGCCTACTTCGACGACAAGGGCCTCTGGACTGGCCGAGGCAAATACCCGGACCTCATCCGCGACATTGAGGCCGTGCCCGAGGAGGTGACGGTTCCTTCCGATGCGCTCGACTTCGTGGGCGGAGAGATCGAGCGGGCCGAGATGCTCGCGCTCGAACAATCGTGGTTGAGGCAACTCGAAGAAGGCACCCTCGATCGCAACCTGCTGAGCGTGCCGCTTTACGATTATCAGATGCGCGGGGCGCTGTTCCTGGCGTGTCGCGGCCGCTGCATTCTGGGCGACGACATGGGCCTCGGCAAAACCGTGCAGACGCTCGCGGCCGTGGAACTGCTCGCCCGGGAACGCAATCTTCAGAAGGCACTCGTGGTCGCACCGGCGTCTGTGAAATATCAATGGGAAACTGAGATTCGCAAGTTCACGACTCGGCCGGTTCAAGTGATCGAAGGCGGCAAGGAAACGCGCCAGGAACAGTACGACGAGCCGACGTTCTTCCGCCTCGTGAACTACGAGCAGGTCGTCCGCGATCGTGAGGCGATCAACGCCTGGAAGCCGGACCTGGTGATTCTGGATGAAGCCCAGCGCATCAAGAACTGGGAATCGAAGACGTCGCGCGAAGTGAAGAAGCTCCGCAGCCGATACGCGATGGTGCTCACCGGCACGCCGCTCGAGAACAAGCTCGAGGAACTTTACAGCATCGTGCAGTTCGTGGACGAACGCCGCTTCGGCCCGGCGTTCCAGTTCCTTCAGGAACACCGCGTGGTCGATGAATCTGGGCAACTGAAGGGGTATCGCAACCTCGACTCGATTCGCGACAAGCTCGCGCCGATCTTCCTGCGGCGCACGCGAGGCGAAGTCCTCACGCAACTTCCGGCCCGCACCGACAGCATCATTTTCGTGGAACTCGCGGACGAGCAGCGCCGCCACTACGAGGAGCAGCGCGGCGCACTCGCCCGCCTCCTGCAAAAGAACTACCTGACGGATCTGGACCGCAAGCGCGTGCTGGCGTGCCTCGCGAACCTGCGGATGATCTGCGACAGCCTGTTCCTGTTCGACAAGGAATCGCGGGTTTCGCCGAAGTTGGACGAGTTCGTGGAGTTGGTGCCGGAGATTTTGGCGGATAGCTCACCCGTTGCTCCGGGCGGTCTCGAACTCCCTCACAAGGCCGTCGTCTTCTCGCAGTGGGAAACGATGGTGCTCGAAGCCGCGAAGGTGCTCGACTCGCTCGGCGTCGGCTACGCCATCCTCCACGGTGGGCTCACCGGCAAGGAACGCAAGGACGCTCTGAAGCGATTCGCCTCCGACCCGGCGTGTCGGGTCTTTCTCAGCACCGATGCGGGCGGCACCGGACTGAATCTCCAGAATGCGGACACGGTGGTGAACCTCGAGCTTCCCTGGAACCCGGCGGTGTTGGAACAGCGCATCGCGCGGGTTCATCGCATGGGACAGGAACGACCCGTTCGAGTCGTGAACTTCATCACGCGGGGCACGATCGAAGAGCGCGTGCAACGCACGCTTCTCGCGAAGCAGGGATTCTTCAACGGACTGTTTGCGGGGGACGAGGACGAATTCGCGTTTGAATCGACGAACGCATCGGGCTTCCTCGATGCGATGCGCGGGCTCATCGACGAGACCGTTCGGTTGCCGGAGGCAGAGCCGATCGCCACTGTCCCGCTCGATCAGCCGACGATTTGGCACGCTGCGGTTCACCTGTTGGAAGGTGTGTCGGCGCTGTTGGCCGCTCAGCCCATCCCCGAAGACGTTCGCGTCAAGTTGAAGGAGCAGATTCGAATTCTGAGCGAAAAGCTGCCCTGAGTTCCGTTAATGGTTGGAACCATTCTGGCCGGTTCGCGGCGACTTCAGACGAGCCAGTTCTTCTCGCAATCGAGTGTTCTCGGCTTCTAATGCAAGTCGCGCGGTTCGTTCCTCATCCGCCTGCAATCGCGCCGCGTCGCGTTGAAAAAGAAGGTCGCCCGGTAGCAGTAACAGCTCGCCCCGGAACCAAAACCGCACCCAGCTATCGTGAAGCGCGACTTCCAGTTCGAGCGGCGGGATCGCGAGGCGCCCGGCGGAATTCGGCTTCACGGCAACGTACTTCGCGCCCTTGAGTTTGAGTACGGTCAGCTTCTGAGGCTCGGGCTCGAATAGCAGATAGAACGGCACCTTGAGGTCGTTCGCATAACGCACGCGATTGTCGACGTAGTCCTTACGCTGGTTGCCCTGCGAGACGTATTCCAGAATCAACGTCGGACCCACCGGTTGTAAAGGAACGTTGAAACTTCCCACAGCGTCGATCCGCTCGTCGTGAACGATCACCATGTTGTCCGGGCAGACCCGAGTCGGTTTCTTGAGGTCTGCCTCGGTGAGCGGATAGAGAATGAGGAGTTCGCTGAAGACCTGGAACTCCGGCCAAACGGCACTGACGAGATCGAGGCTTTCGAGCGTGATCTTGCGTTGGGTCGATTGGTACGTCGATTCCATGAAATGCTCCAGCGGCAGCGAACGGCAGTAGTCCTCGGCAGCGCGGTCGTAGATGCGCAGCAGTTCCTCGCGAGTGACATCGATCGTCGGCGTCATGGGGTTGCCCTCAGAGTCCAATTCTCAAAGCATACTCGGCCAAAAGGCGGAGCGGAAGGGGTGCCCTCGATCACTCACAGCACGGGAGACATGAGCCGGGCGGCGTTCTCCGCCAGACGCGAGGCATACGGCCGCGTTGCATAAACCTTCGGATCGATCTGAACGGACCACTCCAGATCCTTCAGGAATGCGGCCTCGAATTCCGCCACGACCAGCGGATCGTAAATCAGACAGTTCACCTCGTAGTTCAAAAGCAAACTGCGGTTATCCATGTTCGCGGTCCCCACTGAGGCCCATTCTCCATCCACGAGCACGTACTTGCTGTGCATCATGCCGCGAGCGTACTGGTACACTTTTACGCCCGCATCGAGTAGATCCGTCCAGTAGAATCGAGCCGCGAGAAACGGGGTCCATTTGTCCGGCCGAAAGAGTCCGAGGAAGCGGACGTCGACACCGGCCCGTCCCGCGAGCAGGAGTGCGTCCTTCAGACCGGGGTCGGGGACGAAGTAGGGGCTCGCGATCCAGATGCGTTTCCTCCCGCGCAGGATTCCGGCAAAGTACGTCTCGCGGATCGCCTTGTACTCGCTATCCGGACCGGAGTGGACCACCTGCACGATGCTGCTGCCAGGACGTTCGATTCGCGGAAGGAAGTATGCGGGGCCGCGGACGGCATTTCCACTGGCGAAGTGCCAGTCTTCGAGAAAGACGCGTTGCAGCGATTCGACGGCCGGCCCTTCCACGCGAAAGAACGTGTCGCGCCAGTAGCCGAATTTCGGGGCGAGTCCGAGGTATTCGTCGCCGATATTCAGGCCACCGTTGAACGCGACTCGGCCGTCCACGATGAGAATTTTGCGGTGGTTCCGCAGGTTGATTCGAAGCCGATAGACGGGGTTTAACATGGGGAGAAACGCCGCGACCTGACCGCCCGCCGCGGCCAGTTCGGTGAGCATCGACGAGCGCAAGCTGAAGGAGCCGATCGAATCGTAGAGGAAGCGCACCTCGACTCCGCGCTGGCGAGCCGCCGTGAGTGCCGCGATGAAACGGCGACCCGATTCATCGGGCTGAACGATGAAGAACTCCATATGGACGTGGTGCTTCGCGCCGGCGATTGCTTCGAGCATCGCACGGAAAGCCGGTTCGCCGTGGTGGTAGAGTTCGAGTTTGTTGCCGTCGGTCGGCGGGAAGCCTTCCGCATGATGGGCCAGCTTGGCGAGCAGTTCCCAACGATGGGGAATCGCGACGGGTGGCGTGCCGTCCCCGGGCTTCGCCTCAGCCGGCACTTCGGTTGTGAGTTTCTTGTAGGCCTCCCGCTTCTTCCGCCGGTTCTTGATCGGACGGCTGATGGTCTGGAGACCGAACAATCCAAAGAGTGCGGGCCCGAGGAACGGCAGCACGATCGCCGTCAGGCACCACGCGATGGCCGACATCGGTTCGCGCTTCAGATGCAGCACGCACGCGATCGTGAAGAGCGTGAGTACGATGTTAAGCAGCACGGCCCAGCCGGCGATGTCTTGCCAGAACTGCGAAACGAAATCGGGGTAAGACATGGAGCCGGACTTTCCATAGGGTTCACGCAGGCACGGAACGTGCGTACGCCATCCTCGCCTCTTCATGGTACCGGAATGAACGCTGCCGTCTTCGACCGCGTGGGTTCGCCGCGCGAAGTCCTTCAGATTCGCGACGTGCCGAAGCCCGTGCCGGGTCGCGGCGAAGTGCTCGTCCGCATGCTCGCCAGCCCGATCAACCCGTCGGACATCATGTACATCCAGGGGCGGTACACGCTCGTGCCGCAACTACCCGCGACGCCGGGCTTCGAAGGCGTCGGCATCGTCGAAGGCACCGGCGGCGGCATCCTCGGCTGGCTCCGCAAGGGCAAGCGCGTCGCCGTCATCAACGACGGCCGCGGCACCTGGGCCGACTACACGATCACCAAGGCCCGGCTCGTAGTGCCCGTGCCCGCGAGCCTGCCGGATGAACAGGCTGCCGCGTTCTTCGTGAACCCGGCTACCGCCATCGCCATGACTCAGCACGTACTCCGCATTCAACCCGGCCAGTGGCTCCTGCAATCCGCGGCGGGCGGCGAACTCGGCAAGATGATCGTCCGCCTCGGCAAAAAGCACGGCTTCAAAACGATGAACGTCGTCCGCCGCCGCGAGCAGGTCGAAGAATTGAAGAAGCTCGGTGCAGACGAAGTGATCGTGGAATCCGACGGCGCAATCGACGAACAGGTGAAGCGGCTCACGAACGGCCAGGGCGTCCCATTCGCCATCGACCCCGTGGGCGGCAAGATCGGTTCAGACGTGATTGCCTCGCTCGGTTCCGGTGGCCGCTGTCTGCTCTACGGATCGCTTTCGGATGAAGCGCTGTCGCTGCACCCGCGGCGATTGCTCAGCGCGGCCGTCCGCATCGACGGCTTCTGGCTCGGCGACTGGGCGAAGCGCCAACCGATTCGCCGGATGCTGCTGCTCTTCCGGCAGGTCGGCTCGCTGATGACGGAAGGCACGCTCAAGAGCGACATTGCTGCCACGTATCCGCTGGCTGAGGTCGCGGAGGCCGCCGAGCATTCGACAGCACCAGGGAAGGGCGGCAAGGTGGTGTTGAGAATTGGCGAGAAGTGAGGAAGGTCAGTGGCCTTTTTTCTGGCGCGGCGCCGGCGCACCTCGCAGTAAGCCTTCTGTACTCAGGTCTTCATCGATGTCCGGCCAGTGGATGCCGTACCCGCCGCCGGCGATGCGCCAGTTTTTACGTTCGGCTGGCGATGCATCGAACAAACGAGGATACCACGCGAGCGGAACGATGATCGTCCGCCCATCCCGCAGTGCCACACTCAACGCGCCTTTTGTGAACTTCACGTCGAGAACGCGTTCATCAGCCTTCAGCGCCAAGATGCTCATCCCAAGCCTCCAGGAATTCTTCTCGATGTTGAATCGCGAGCTTTCGGATCCGTCGCAATTCCTTCGGTGTGAAGCCCTGGTTCCGAGCGGGGTCGACAGGGTCCAACCAGAACTTCGCTGACAAATCGTCGCAATCGGCATGCACATGCGGCGGTTCGTTGGACTCATGGCTGTAAAAGTAGAAGCGGAATGGTCCGCTACGCAGGCTGGTGGGCATCGTCTTCCCATTTGCGAAATTCCAAGTCACCCCTCAGGATCGTCAAGCAGTTGCTGCAACCGAGCCGCGAGTTCCGGTTGCAGGCGCTGGAGCCAGGTCTTGTCCACGAGTTCAAGATCGAGCATGTCGCGGACGTGCATGCGATCCTTGTCGCGGAATGCGGTCAGCTTCATTCGAACGAGAGACTCCAGGTGCAGGATGCGGTGCTTGTGAATCTCGACCGATTCCTCGACCTCGGGAGTCGGTGCCAAGTCGTCCGGTCGGACCTTCTCGCCGGCGAAGAGTACGTGGACCGCGTCGCGGGCTTTGGAGCCCGGACCGTCTAGGAACATGTCGATGCTCTTGACGTGCCGATAGATGAACCCGGCCCGTTCCATGACCTCGATGGCGCGCGGAAAATCGGCGCGGCGCAGGAGGATGTCCACGTCGCGGGTGGTGCGGACCGCGGCCTCATCGACCTGGGCCACCCAGGCTCGCACGGCGTTGCCACCGATGATGGCGTACGGAATTCCCGCGGCTTCGAGAACCGTTGCGGTCCGCTCCAGGCGTTCTTGAATTTTTTCCACGGCTCGGTCCATCCGCTGCCACAAGGCGTCGCCAGTTAGATGAAATAAGGTCATCGCGCAATCACCCGTGAGGATCGTCCAGCAATTGTTGGAGTCGGGCCGCGAGTTCCGGTTGCAAGCGTTGCGGCCAATTGTCGTCCACGAGGCCGACATCGATCAAGTCGCGGACGTGCATCGCATTTTCAGACCGGAACGCAGCCAATTCCATCCGGAGCAGTGCTTCCAGGGTCAGGGTTCGGAAATCGATGCCCATCTCGGATTCGCTCACATCCGGCGTCGGGGCCACGTACTCCGCCCGGACCTTCTCATTGGCAAAGAGCATGTGCACGGCGTCCCGCGCCTTGCCCCCACGTCCATCGAGGAACATGTCGATGCTGGCGGCATGGCGATAGATGAAGCCCGCCGCTTCAAGGGCCACCTTGACCGCCTCGAAATCGGATCGTCGAATCAGAATGTCGACGTCCTGCGTATTGCGAACGGCCGCTGGGTCGACGCGGCCCACCCACTCGGCCACGGCGTTCCCGCCAATGACCGCATACGGGATGCCGGCCAGTTCCAGGGCCTGCGTGGATCGTTTCAGTCGCTGACGAACTTTTTCCACTTCGCGGGCCACCCTTTCCCAGCCGGAGATCAACTCGGGCATGATGAGCTTCCTGAAAGGTCAGTCGCAAGTCGAAACACCGCTCCGTTAGGATACCATACCACAACCGTTTGGTCAGAGTTCACACTGCCCGATAAGACAGGTGCAGGGAGGCGACATGCTTCGAATCACGGGCGGCAAGGTTTACGATCCCAAGAATGGCGTCGATGGCGTGGTGAAGGACATCTGCATCGCGGATGGCCGGATCGTCGCGGACATCGAAGCCGGGCACGGGCGCACGCTGGACGCTACCGGGATGATCGTCTTCCCGGGCGGCGTGGACGTTCACACGCACGTGGCCGGGGCCGCACTCAACTTCGCGCGCGGGCTGATTCCGGAACAGCACCGCAAAGCCAAACCGATGATGCGCGGGCCGGGCCGCCGCGCCGGAATCGGCGGCGTCACACCTACCACCTTTGCCACCGGGTATCTGTACGCGGGCATGGGCTGGACCACCGTCAATGAAGCCGCCGTGCCGATTCTCAGTGCGAAGCACACGCACGAGGAACTGCACGATACGCCGATCGTGGACAAGACCTGCTGCGTGCTGATGGCGAACAACGAAATCCTGATGGACCTGCTCGAAGCGGGCGACGTGGAGCGGGCGAAGCACGTGGTTGGCTGGCTGGTCTGGGCCGCGAAGGCCTACGGCGTGAAGGCCGTGAACCCCGGCGGAGTCGAGGCGTGGAAGTACGGCAAGAACGCCGGGCCACTGCACGAGCCGGTGCCGGGCTACAGAAACGTCACCCCGGCAATGATCATTTCGAAGCTGGCCGGGATCATCGACGAGTTGAAGTTGCCGCATCCGATTCACCTGCACTGCAATCAACTCGGCGTGCCGGGGAACGTGAGCACCACGATCGAGACGATGAAGGTGCTCGAAGGCAACCGGGCACACCTGGCCCACCTCCAATATCACGCCTACTCCGGCGACAGTTGGGATTCAATCGGCTCGGCGTCGGTCGAAGTGGCCGAGCACTTCAACCGGAACAAGAACCTCACGACCGATGCCGGGGCCGTACTCTTCGGCAACACGGTGACCATCACCGCGGACGGCCCCTGGCAGCACCTGCTACACCAACTCACCGGAAAGAAGTGGGCGAACCTCGATGTCGAGAACGAGACCGGTTGCGGGGTGGTGCCGTACGCCTACAAGCCGGGCAGCCCCGCGAATGCCGTGCAGTGGGCCGTCGGCCTCGAACTGCTGCTGCTCATCGACGACCCGTGGCGCATCTACCTCACGACCGACCATCCGAACGGGGCCGCGTTCTGGCGCTATCCCGAAATCATCCGACTGCTGATGGACGCTCAGTTCCGTAAAGAGCAGATCAAGACCATCAACCCGAAGGTACTGAAGCGGATCGTGCTGCCCGAGTTGGACCGCGAGTACACGCTCTTTGAAATCGCGATCATCACCTCGGCTGGCCCGGCTCGCTGCCTCGGGCTTCCTCAGAAGGGGCATCTCGGAATCGGGGCCGACGCGGACGTGGCGATTTACAACGAGAACAAGGACGTGTGCCACATGTTCTCGTACCCGCGCTACGTGATCAAAAGCGGCGAGATCGTGGTCGAGGAAGGGGACGTGAAGCACAGCATCGATGGGCATTCGTTCGTGTTCAAGCCGCAATTCGACGAGAAGATCGAGGACTATCTGCGGCCCGTCTTCCAGCAGGTTTACACGATGTCGTTCGAGAACTACCCCGTGGAAGAGAGCCGCGTCCACGGCATGAAGCGGATGGATGTTCAGTGATGAATCGCGGATCACCATGACGACACGCCAACAGATTTATCTCGCAACTTGATCAACCCAAGCATCCGGGCAGCACCTTGCCGAAATTCCACGTCCCGAACGCGTATTTTCCATGCCGCATCTCGGAGTTGAAATCGAAACTGCCAGCTGCACCCTGAAGCCGCTTCAGGTATTCTCGCTCAACCACTTGCATGTTTTGCATCAGAGTTTCTTCTGGCGGTTCCTCGCTAGATTGAACCCGAGAGAGTTCGTTTTGTAGAGCCAGGATTTCGTGCTGGAGCATCTGAATACGATGTTCACGCGGAAGCTGCGGACTCCATTGCCGCTTCTCAGCTTTATAGAACCGAGGAAGGTTGTTTCGTAGGAATTGGATGAACGCAGGGGGTGCAACCACCTCGCATTGGACCGTCGTATCTTCCATCCACTTGCATCGGCAAAACTCTGCGGCCAATTCGTCCCAGAGAGATTCAAGTTCCGGGATATTGTCCATGAGTCGGTCGGCGGGTCCATAAATAAACTTCTGATTAAGGATGGCCCGTTCGAGAATGGCCATCAGGTCTGGACGAGCGTGCGGCCTGCCGAATACCTCCTGATACATTTCTCCGACGCGATGGCCAAACATCGATCTCCCCGGCTTTCGCCAGTCGTTCGACATGACCTTGAGCAAGAGTTCCAAGGCATAGACCATGTTGGTCAGATAGTCCAGTAACACCTCCAAACCCGGCTCGGGTTCGTTGCTGATGACGCTGAATCGCTTGACGATTTGGTCCATCGCCGTCTTCGCACGCTCCCGCTTCATGCGAATCAGTAGGTGGGCTTCTGGATGAGTCGGGTGTTGCATCGATTGCATGGGCACAGCCTCGTTCAGTCGGGCACTTGGAGGACAGTAGGTGGACCCGTCGAGGTTCGCGCAGTGCCGCGAATTCGATACGCGGCGGATGGTCCGGTTCGCATGAGCCACAACCTCGCGCCGGGTCGGCGACTCAACAGACGGCGGGTGGCGGCGTAGTCGTCGGCATCGACCTCGAAGTCGCCTGCCTCGAACGCAATGACGACGTACTTCCCCTCGTCCTCGGGCCGGAGGGCAGGACGGACGAGGCGTTCGTACACCTCTTCGGCGAGCCGCTCATCTTCAGCGAGCCGGGCGTCTTCAATGGCGGTCACGGGAGTCCTTCACGGAATGAGTGATAGTGGCATTTTACGCGATCCCGCCAGCGTATGCCACACCCTTTGCAACAGACCCCCGCGTCGGGCTTCCGGCAATCGGAGCCCTACGCGCGAGCTCGCAGTTTCCTTGACAGCATCGCGGCGGAATGTATCCTCGGGTACCCAACGGTCTCATGTCGCCGGTTCTTCCCTTCAAGTAGCCGCATCATGGCGACTGTTCGAGCATGGCCGGTCTGGTCATGCTCGCCCACGACGCAGGTGGATTGCGAATCGCGGGTTGCGGCGATTCGAAAATGGAGCACGACCAGCGCGGCACCCGTTGACCGTGCGAAACGCTTGTTTTCAAGGCAAATCGCGTCGTTGGCCCGAAGAAAAAAAGGGAAGGCAAACCGGCCAGTTCCACCAAGAATTCAAAGGGTGGCGGTTCGAGTGCCGATCGCAGCCGGCGTGAGAACGAGGACGATCGCGGGCACCGCGAGCAAAATCAGGCGCTGCATGGAGAATGACTCCTGTGTGAACGGCTAAGTGCTTGTTGACTTTGATGGCGTTTTTCGGGATGGTGAATTATCGAGATTCCCTCCGCACACTAAGCCACACCTTCCTATGTCCCACTTCTATTCCCCAGCTCCCAAGGCTCTTGCTCGCCGAACGTTCTTGCGCGGAGCGGGCGCGGCCATGGCCCTTCCCTTGCTCGAAGCCATGCGGCCTGCCGCCGCTGCTGGGAAGCCGGAGGTCCCGCGACGCCTGGTCGCGGTCGAAACGAACATGGGAATCGTCCCGCAGTTCTTCTTCCCCGAGAAGGACGGGAAAGACTACCCGCTAACTCCTTATCTCGAACGACTCGCAAAGTATCGAAGCCAGTTCACGGTGTTCTCGGGCGTGAGCCATCCCGGCGTGACCGGTGGCCATGCGGCTGAGAAGTGCTTTCTGACGGGAACGCCTCACCCCGAACGCGGCGGGTTCCGCAACTGGGTTTCGCTCGATCAGTTTGCGGCCGAACAGATCGGCAACCGCTCCCGCTATCCGTCGCTCGTACTCGGGGTCGGCAACGAAGGGCAGACGCTCAGCTATACCCGCAGCGGCGCACCGATTCCCATCGATCGCAGTCCGCGGAAGCTCTTCGAGAAGCTCTTCATCCAGGGCAAGCCGTCCGAAGTGGCCGCGAACGTCGAGGCGCTCCGCCAGGGCCGCAGCACCATCGACTTCGTTGGCGATCAGGCCAAGCGCTTGAACCAAACGCTCTCCCCGGCCGATCGCCAGCGACTCGATCAATATTTCAGTTCGGTTCGCGACCTCGAGTACCGGCTCGCCAGTTCCGAAGCCTGGGAACAGAAACCGAAGCCGAAGATTATCGCGACCGCCCCCGAAGACGTGGTCGACCACCGCGAATTCGCACGCCAAACGCAAGTGATGTTCGACGTGATCCAACTGGCTCTGACCACGGATTCCTCGCGGCTCGTCACAGTGTTCATCGATACGACCGTGATTCACAACATCACACATCACGGGAACCGGCCCGAAGTGCTCGCCGAACTGAAAGCGAAGGAGTCCTCCCAGTTCGACGCACTCGCCGGATTTCTCAAGGTGCTTTCGGAAGCGAAGGAACAAGGCGACACGCTGCTCGATCGAACGATGGTGCTTTACGGCACCTGCATGGGCAGCGCGAACAGCCATTCCAATACGAACCTTCCGGTGCTGCTTGCGGGTGGCGGCTTCAAGCACGGCCAGCACCTCGCCTTCGACAAAGAGAACAACTACCCACTTACGAATTTGTACGTGTCGATGCTCCAGCGACTCGGCATCGAAACTCGCGAGTTCTCGACCGGTAAGGGCACGATGCGCGGAATGGAGACAACGTGAACGCCCGTCCCTCGCTTCTAATCACGTGCGTTGCCGCGCTCGCGGTGCCGTCCGCTTTGCGCGCCGCGCCGCCTACCCAGTTCTTCGACGCCCACTGCACCGCGTGCCACGATGCCATAATCAAGGCCGGCGGCTTCGACCTGACCGCACTCAAGTTCTTACCGGGCGATCCCGAGAACGTCGCGCAGTGGATCAAGGTACACGATCGGATCGAATCTGGTGAGATGCCGCCGAAGAAGAAGACTCGTCCGCCCGCCGCGGACGTGAGCGCGGCCATCAAGTTGCTTCACGACGATCTCGTAGGCGCCGAGCGAAAGGCCGCCGCATCGGACGGCAAAACCCGCCTGCGGAGGCTCACGCGTGCCGAATACGAGAACAGCGTTCGCGACCTCTTCGATCTGCCGGGCTTGAACCTCCAGAACGACCTCCCGGCCGATGGCTCGATCAACGGCTTCGACAAACACAGCGACGCCCTCGATCTTTCGCACGTCAACCTTTTGAAATACCTGGAGTCTGCCGACCGCATTCTCGACGTTGCCATCGCCACGCGGCCCAAGGCTCCGAAGCCTATCCAGCAGCGCATCTCGCTGGCCTCGTCGTACATCGCCGCCCACGTGATTATGAACGGCGACGGCGTGCTCCTGAAGGACAAGAAGCCGGACCCCGACTTTCCACCCGCCGGCGAGCAAGGCCACCTCGACCAGGGAGCCCACGACCGCATGGGCTCGTTTCGCAATGGTTCGAGCGTCGGCCTCTTTCGCCACGAAGACGAGTCGTTCAACCCGTACTTCAGCGAGTTCGTCGCGATCTACCCCGGTCGCTACCGGCTCACGACTTCCTTGTGGAGTTTCGGCTGGGATAAGGGGAAGGTAACGCCCGCGCGGGGAACCGAAGCGGCGCGGCTCACGATCGTGCAGATGGTCGGCGACGGTCGCGGCGGCGGCCACCCGAGTACCGTCCTCGGCTACTACGACGCACCGTCCTTGGCGGAACAAAAGCACGTGGTGACCACGTGGCTGAACCCCCGCGAGACGCTCGGATACAACACCGGATCGCTGGCCCCGGCCGCGAACTACTTCAAGAAGAAGCGCGCGATGGAGTTCACCGGCCCCGGCATCGCCTGCGATTACTTGGATGTCGAAGGTCCGATCCACGACACCTGGCCACCCGCCGGGCATCGCCGCCTCTTCGGCAACTTGCCCATCGTCGAGTTCAAGGTGAAAGACCAGCGTCCGCCACCGCGAACGCCGGACCGCCAGCAACTGTTCATGGGGAAGAACAAACCCGATCCGGTCGAAGGAATCTGGACGGCGACCAGCGAGAAGCCGCTGGAGGATGCGGATCGGCTGCTCGCCGAGTTTCTACCCCGAGCCTTTCGCAGACCCGTGACGGAGGCCGTTCGCAAGCAGTACGTCGGTCGGGTCGCCGAACACCTCAAGGCGGGGGACTGCTTTGAAACCGCGATGCGGGCCGCGTTCCGTGCGGCACTCTGTTCCCCAGACTTCCTGTACCACGTCGAAGCGACAGGCAAGTTGGACGATCACGCCCTCGCCTGCCGACTCTCGTACTTCCTCTGGAACTCGATGCCCGACGACCGCCTCACGGCACTCGCCAAAGGCGGAAGTTTGAACAAACCCGACGCCCTTCGCGGAGAAGTGGTGCGAATGCTCGCCGACCCGCGTTCGCAGCGGTTCGTCGAAGACTTCCTCGGTCAGGGGCTGAAATTGCGGCAGATCGCGGCCAACGACGCCGACCGCAAGCTCTACCCCGAGTTCAGCAAGTACCTCCAAGACTCGATGGTATTGGAAACGCAGGCGTACTTTCGCGAGATGCTCGACAAGGATCTCACGGCCGATTACCTCGTGAAGTCCGACTTCGCGATGGTGAATGAGAAACTCGCGGCGCACTATGGAATCGCCGGTGTGAGCGGTTCGCAGATTCGACGAATCCCCCTGCCGGCGGGCTCCACTCGGGGTCCATTCCTGACGCAGGCGGCCATCCTCAAGATCACCGCGAACGGCACAACCACTTCGCCGGTGCCCCGCGGAGCGTTCGTTCTCGACCGCTTGCTGGGGCAACCTCCGGCCCCTCCGCCGCCGAACATTCCCGCCGTCGAACCGGACGTTCGGGGAGCGACGACGATTCGCGAGCAACTCGCCAAGCACCGGAACAATGCGACGTGCGCCTCGTGCCATGCGAAGATCGATCCGCCGGGGTTCGCGCTGGAAGAGTTCGACGTGATCGGAGGCCAGCGAACCCGCTACCGCTCGCTGGGCACGGGCGACGTGGCTCCGCGCGGGAACATCGATCCGGCCATCGGCATCAGCTTCAAGATGGGTCCGACGGTCGATTCGAGCGGCACGTTCGCGGACGGCCGAAAGTTCTCCGGCATCGCCGAGTTTCAGTCGCAACTTGCCGCTGAGCGCAACCTCCTGCTGACGAATCTCGCCCGGCAGTTCGCGACGTACTCGACCGGTCGCGGCGTCTCGTTCGCGGACCGCGAGGAGATCGCCGCCCTCGTCGCCTCCGCTAATAAAGGCGGCGGCGGCCTTCGAACGCTCCTGCACGAACTGGTCCAGAGCCGACTCTTCCAAACCCCATGAGGTCGCGATGCTCGCTTTTTGCTTCGTGATGGCTCTGCTTCCTGCACCTGCCGACGAGAAGCCGGCCAAGGCCGAGCGCTTCACGTACCGCATCACCGGGCTGTTTTCCCCGGATCGCGAGAAGGATCTTCGCAAGTCGTTCGAGGAACTGACCGACTTCACGCTCGTCTCGATCGACTTTGCGGAGGCCGAGATCACCGTCGCATTCGTACCGAGCAAGGTGTTCCCGAACCAGAAGCCCGAACGGATCGTGGAATTGGTCAGCGAGAAGTTGGGCCAGACCTCGCACCATACGTTCGGCGTGAAGCCAAAACGAACCGTGCCGCGAGACAAGCTGCAAACGGTCGAGATTGTCGCCGCTGGCCTCGATTGCAAAGGTTGCAGCCTCGCGGCTTACGAAGCCATTTCTGGAATCGATGGCGTGGAGCAGGCGACCGCCAGCTTCAAGGAAGGTCGCGTGACGGCGCTGATCGATCCGACCAAGACGGACCGCGCGAAACTGGAAGATGCACTCCGCAAGAAAGGCGTGGCCGTCGGCAAACCGTGACGGGAAACGAAGCTCGGTATTGGCGTCGAGATTACTGACAGTCAGGAAACCAAAACCAGGATATTCGCTGGTGAGATTGCAATTCTGACCGTCAGTAGCCGCGTCGCGTCTTATCGGTAAGTGGTTTTGAGGAGTGGTCGCGGTCCATCTCACCACCGTCACTTGTCGTCGAGGACGCGAATCGTCGTGATCGATTTCGCGAGCTTGTGATCGGCGAACGTCCAGACCACCTTCTTCTCCTTCGTCACTTCGAACGCGTGAACGCCCTTTCCTTCCTGCCCCCGGAGGAAGTTGCCCACCACGTAGTTTCCGTTCTTGAGTACCTGAAGGCTGGAGACCCAGGTCAGGTTCAATTCCGGAGCATCCTTGGTACCGAACTCCCAGACGATCTCGCCCTTCGGCGTCACCTCGATGAGCCGCTTCTGAGTCGCTCCGGCAATGAGCGTGTTCCCATTCGGCAAGCGAATGGCCTCGCCGGTGTTCTCGACCTTCGCGAATTCCCAGACCAGCTTTCCGTTCGCATCGACCTCCCGAATCGCGCCTTCGCCCTCGTGTGCGGCCAGAATGTTCCCGTTCGCGAGCTTGTGAACGTTGCGAACCTGGAGGTGGTAGCCTTTCTCGGTCGTGGTTAGCGGAGTGGTTCGAACGACCTTGCCGTCGCGATCGACTTCGAGGACCTGGCATGGCCCCTGCTCCGCGACGAGCGTGTGGCCATTCGCTAGCCGACTGCAGCCGAGAACCTGCGGGCACTTGCTCTCGTAATCCCAGACCACTTTTTGCTTGCGGTCGATTTCGCGCACGCCGGTCGGCTTGCCGCCATACCCATAGAGCACGTGGCCATCGGGCAAGACCTGGAAGAGGACCGCGATGCTCGGGAACTTGTGTTCCCAGGTCACTTTGCCGTTGACGTCCAGTTCTACAAGCCGGTTCGGACCCTGGCCGTACTCGGCGAACATGATGCGGTGTTTGACCGGATCGGCGGCACTCGCGGTGCCAGCCATCGCGGCCAAGACGCACCCGAGAATCGTGCTACTCATTGCGCGCATGACATCGCTCCTGGTTGTCGATCGATCTACTTCCGTTCGATTCTATGCGGCGCGAAGCGTTTGCAGCGGAAGTGGCGATTCCAACCCGAGCACGCGGCGATAGACGCCGAGGGTGCGATCCGCGGCGCGAGACCACGTGAACTGACGAGCGTGCAGAACTCCACCCGCACGGTAAGCGTCGAGCGAATCGGGTTCGCGGATCGCGCGAAACATCGCGTCGCGCCAACCGGCGAGATCGAGGGGGGCGAGGAGCATCGCATGTCGGCCGACGACCTCGCGGACGGCGGTGGCCGTGGAAGCGATCACGCCACCGCCGCAAGCCAGCATCTCGATTGGCGGCAAGCCGAAGCCCTCGTAGAAGGACGGATACAAGAGTGCCGTCGCGTTCGAGTAGAGCGCGGGCAGGTCCTCGTCGGCCACGTACCCGAGGTGAATCGCACCGCGCGGCTTCGCTACCAATTCGAACAGTTCCCGCTCCGGTCCGGACTTCCAACCCCACCCGCCGACGAGAACCAAGGGACACTCCGCGCGTTCCTTTGCCGGTAGATCGCAGAAGGCCCGCAGCACCGTGCAGAGGTTCTTCCGGGGCTCGATGGTGCCGACCGTCAGCAGGTAGCGTGGCGGCAGTGCCGCAAGCGGGTTCGCGTCGGGTCGGTACTGCTCGCCGATGCCGTTGTAGATCGTGGTCACGCGGTCCGGAGCCATGCCCATCACGCGAATCATTTCCTGGCGAACCGCCTCGGACACGACCACGACCTGGTCCGCGGCTTCAACCCCCTTGCGAAAATGCTTCTCGTGAAACGCCACGCGATCCGCCGGATGCCACTCCGGATGCAGAAGCACCGAGAGATCGTGAACCGTGACGACGGTGGGCAGGTGCGTGCGGATCGGCACGAAGTTGGGTTCGTGGTAGAGGTCGAACTTGCCCCAGCGCGCGGCCAGTTGAAAGTGCGTGCGGTAGGCGGCCTTCGCGAGTTCCGTGAGTCGCGGCTTCCAACGCGACGGTTGCTCGGACTTCGCGGAGGCCAACGGTCTGGGCCGTTGAAGGATTCGCTTCCCGACCGACGCGACCGCTTCACCCGGATACAGCCAGAAGGAATCGCACGGGCTGCGGTCGGCGAGTGCGCGATGGAGGTAGACTGTGGTGTGGCCGACGCCGGTCTTGGGCTTGATGGCCGAGACGCCGTTGAAGATTACGCGCATGGTGCCCCCATGCGCGAGCGCGACTCGTACCGCTCGACGAGCACGCGCGGAGCCAGCACCAGGAACGATGCGAGGGCTCGCGCCGTGGCCCAGAACATGACTCCGCGTTCGCGGCCGATCAGCCACTTCAAACCGGATCGCGCCACACGGGCGGCCAGACCCATCGCGTTCCAGATGGCCAAGAATGCGTCGGCGTTGCGAAGGCTCGTGATGGCCCGGTTGCGTTCGACGTGGAAGCGGAAGAGTGCCGATTCTTCGCCGGCCGAGCCGCCGTGGACGTGCCGCACGAGCGAGCGCGGCGCGTAGATCGCAGGTCGCCCCGCGAGTCGACCGCGCCAGAAGGCATCGAGGTCTTCGTAGTACATGAAGTAGAGCGGGTCGAAGAGCCGGCCATCGAGCGTCTTGCGGTCGAGGCAGATGGCGGCTCCGCATCCCGCGAACACGGCACATGGCGTCTCGAACTGCCCACGATCGACGTGGCGGAAGCCACGATCCGCACCGCGTCCGTCGCGCAGCAACTGCAACCCGGCACTGTTCACGAGGCCCGGATCGTGTGCGAAGACGAGCTTGGAAGCGACGGCTACGCCCGGCTTCGCTTCCGCGGCGAGTTCTTCCAGCCAGTGCGGGTCGGGTATGGTGTCGTTGTTCAGCAGCACGAGGTAGCGGCCGCGAACGTGAGGCAACCCCGCGTTGTTCCCACCGGCGAACCCATCATTCGACTCGTTCTTCACGACGCGAACCCAGGGGAAGTTGCGGCGAACCAGTGCCAGCGAGTCATCGTGGCTCGCGTTGTCCACGAGTACGACTTCGAAGCGGTGCCGGGGGAACGACTGCTCCGCGAGCGCGGAGAGGCACGGGCCGAGGTGCCGCAACCCGTTGAAGTTGACGATCAGAATCGAGAAGAGCGAATCGTCCATGTTCGTTCACGCGGCGGCGGCAATCGCGCCGACGTGCGGTTCCGGCCGACCGTTCACACTCTCGACGTACGCCTCCACCACGTCTTGCGCGGGGCCTTCCATGCGAGCCACGCCGTGTTCCAACCAGACCACGCGATTGCACATGTTCAGAATCGTGTTGAGGTCGTGGGCCACGAGTACCATCACGCGGGCCGTGGACATGAGTTCCTTCATGCGAGCCTGGGCCTTGTTCTGGAAGGCCAGGTCGCCGACGGCGAGGACCTCGTCGACGAGCAGAATCTCGGGCTCGATAGCCGTGGCGATTGAGAAGGCCAGCCGCATGAGCATGCCGGCGGAGTAGTGCCTCACGGGTACGTTCAGGAAGTCGCCCAACTCGGTGAACTCGGCGATGGCGCGAATCTTACCCTTGAGGCTCGCGGGGCTTTCGCCTTGCAGGTAGGCGCGATAGGTGATGTTGTCCCATCCGCTGGCCTCGGGTTCGAAGCCGAGTGAAATGTCGAAGAGGGAGCAAATGGAACCCTTGACCGAGAGCGTGCCGCCCGTGGGAGGATAGATGCCGGCGATGAGTTTCAGCAGCGTGCTTTTGCCGGCTCCGTTGTGGCCGATCACGCCGAGGCGGTCGCCATCGCGGACCGCGAGATTCAGGCCCGCGAGAGCATGCACGGCCACCGCACTGCTCCCCTTCCGGAAGAGCCCGCGCACGAGGTACTCCTTCAAGCTCACCCGCTTCTGCTGGTGAACTTTGAACGTGAGATGCACATCGTCCAGGTCGATCTTCGCCATTCTCAAAGTTCCAAGTTCCAGGTTCCAAGTCCGCCAGCGTTCACTTGGAACCTGGAACTTGGAACTTCTTAAAGATGGAAGACGACGCGCTTTTGGAGCCAGGCCGTGGTGCCCGCGGCAAGGCCGACCACAATTGCCGTGAAGCCCGAGCCGATCAGCAGTAGCTCGCCCGTCGGCGGCTCACCCGTCACGAGCGGCGCACGGATCAGTTCCAAGAACAGATGCACGGGGTTGAGGCTCAGCATCCACCACATGCCCTTGTCCGTGAGGTTCTGTGGGTAGTAGATGATCGGGCTCATGAAGAAGAGGATCTGGGCGCCGACCTCGAGGAGGTGCGAAGTATCCTGGAAGTAGACGTTCACGAAGGCGAAGATGGTCGCGGCCGCCCAGGCCGTGACGAACGCGAGAATCAATCCCGGCACGATGTACGCGAGCGCCAGCAGGTGCGTGTCGGGCCGATACGCGAAGGTGACGCCAATCGCCACGGCCAGCGCAATCGCGGAGTGAATCGCCTGACCGAGTACAGTTCGCAGCGGGTAAATCCCATAAGGCAGCGGGCTCTGGCGGATGTACGATTCGCTGGCGATGAGCGACTTGCA
>JAYTUG010000278.1:0-1849 GCA_043744695.1 Gemmataceae bacterium | reverse complement strand
GGGGTTATCGTTTCGGTGCCTTCCGACCGTGCTTTTGGGCCAACGGGAAACTGACGTCGCACCTCCCGTGAAGGATTAACTTGGCTCGCCGGGCAGAGATCGGCCGCTCTTCCTTTTTAAGACCAGTTTGTCGGCCCCGTGACCTGGGTAGACGACGAAGCAAACTGTGGCACTGGCGGCTCCACCGATCATCTGGTGGCCGTCGATGAGGGTGAGCCCTTATGAGCAATGCGTCCAGTATCAATGAGGCACTGATCGACCGGATCCGCGCGCGCACCGCGGTCGTTGGCATCATCGGCCTCGGGTACGTCGGGCTCCCACTGGCTC
The DNA here is from genome assembly GCA_043744695.1 of Gemmataceae bacterium. Taxonomy (GTDB): domain Bacteria; phylum Planctomycetota; class Planctomycetia; order Gemmatales; family Gemmataceae; genus Urbifossiella. Next base: position 1,522 of record JAYTUG010000278.1, on the reverse strand, counting down.
GCTGCTTCTCGGCCGCCGGGTTCCCAGTACTCGGATTCGACATCGATCCTAACAAGGTCGAGAAACTTCGCCGCGGGGAAAGCTACATCGGGCACATCGATGCCGCAACGATCCAGATGATGCGCGACCAGCGCTTCGACGCGACAACGGAGTTCGCCCGGCTCCACGAAGCCGACGCCGTCATCATCTGCGTGCCGACCCCGCTCACCGACACACGGGAACCCGACCTCACGTACATCATCGAGTCGGTGGAGGCCGTCGCCGCCACACTGCGTCGCGGGCAACTCGTCGTCCTGGAAAGCACAACTTACCCCCGCACGACCCGCGACGTGGTACTGCCGATCCTCGAAACGAGCGGTCTGAAGGCCGGCGAAGAATTCTTCCTCGCCTTCAGCCCCGAACGCGAAGATCCCGGCAATGCCCAGTTCTCGACTAACACCATTCCCAAGGTCGTCGGTGGCCTCGACCCGCGCAGCGGCGAACTCGCCGTTTCACTTTACGAACCGGTCGTAACGAAGGTGGTTTCCGTTTCGAGCCCGGAAGTCGCGGAGGCGTGCAAGATTCTGGAGAACACCTACCGCGCGGTCAACATCGCACTCGTCAACGAGTTGAAAGTGCTCTACGACCGCATGGGCATCGACGTGTGGGAAGTCATCGATGCGGCGAAGACCAAGCCGTTCGGGTTCCAGGCGTTCTACCCCGGCCCCGGTCTCGGTGGGCACTGCATCCCGATCGACCCGTTCTACCTGACCTGGATTGCCCGCAAGTACGGACTGAACACGCGGTTCATCGAACTGGCAGGCGAGGTGAACTTATCGATGCCGGCCTACGTGGTCTCCCGAATCGCAGACGCGCTGAACGACCGAGGCAAGCCGGTGAAGGGAAGCCGGGTACTCGTTCTCGGTATGGCCTACAAGAAGGACGTGGACGATCCGCGCGAATCGCCCGGCTTCGAGCTGATCGACCTGCTCCTGAAGAAGCGTGCCGTGGTCGATTACAACGACCCGCACATTTCAGTGCTGCCGCGGATGCGGCACTGGCCGCACATCGGGGCGATGGAGAGTGTCCCGCTCACACCGCAATCCCTCGCTGCCCAGGATTGCGTGTTGATCGCGACCGACCACACCGCCTACGACTATCACTTCATCGTGGCGAACAGCCCGTTGGTGATCGACACCCGCAACGCGACGAAGCAGGTGACGGTGGGACGGGAGAAGGTCGTCAAGGCGTGAGTGCGGTTGCGATGAGTTTGGCGCCAGTGCGTATTGCCGCGCTCGGGCCATCGGCCAGGCGAATGTCGATCGAGAGGGATTCGCATGGGACTGATTCGATTGGCTCTCGGCAACATTTACGGCGTGATCGTCTTCGCGCTGTTCATCTGCGTTCTCGGCTCCGTCGCCGTCGTCTCGATCCCGGTGGACATTCTGCCGTCGTTCAAGATCCCGGCCGTGCAGGTACTCACGTACTACAACGGGATGCCGGCCCGCTCCACCGAGCGCACGCTCACCGACCGCATCGAACG
>JAYTUG010000277.1:0-1851 GCA_043744695.1 Gemmataceae bacterium | reverse complement strand
CCTCACCCGCTCTGCCGATGCATTCGCATCGTCAGAGCGACCTCTCCCCAGCGGGGAGAGGTGAAGATGAGGTCTCACTTCGTGTAGGTCAATTCATTCTTGATTCCGGCGACGCCGGGAGTCAGGCGTACGAGGCCTTCCACGAGGTGCGATTCTTCCTCGTCGCGGACGGTGCCGCGAAGCACGACGCTGCGGCCATCGACCTCAACCTTCACGGCGGAGGGATTCGCGAGCATCGTGGAGGGCACGCGGTCGATGGAGCCGCGGAGGTCGGATTGAAGCTGCGGCAGCGGATTGCCCGGCGGCATCTTGAATTGAATCTGCGACGAGTACGCGATCTGCCGAGGCAGCGGCACCAGAATGCCGCCTTGATCGGTGATGACGCTGCCAGTTCCGCCCCGAGCCCCTTGGCCGCCAGCCGCGTTGCCGCGACCGCCTGCACCCGTGGTGCCGGTCGATTGGTAAATCGGCGAGCCGAACCCGCCCGGCAAACCGTTCGGCACGTTGCTCGGGGTGCTGGCCTGATAGTAGACCGAGCCGTAGGTCTTTCCGAAAATCGGATCCTTGATGACCGAGTTCGTGTTCGAACCCGACGATTTGGAAGGTGCCTGCAGAGTGGAAGCGAGTTGAAAACCACTACCGTTGCCCTGAGTGTTCGAACTGCCGCCCGCGACGTTGCTGCTGCCGATCGAACTCGACCCGAGAGTGCTCGCCCCTTGGGTTTGGCCCGAACCGGCGTTCGTTTGCGTCGCGGCCGAGCCGACGTTGCCGCCGCCCGTGCCGGTCGTGGCTTGCTGCGCGAGTGCGGGCGAACCGGCCGCGAGGGCGATTGCCGCAGTCCAGGCTAACTTCCGAAAAGTTCGCATCCGTTCGCTCCGGTTTTTTCTCGCGTGGTGGGCGGCGCTCTCCGTATGCTGAGGCGCGGGCCATCCCACTTCTTCCCAAAGTATCGGCTCCGGCAACTGCGGAGTCCAGGGAACTTGTGGGAGAAATGAATGAGAACCGGCGCGGAGGCACCATGCAACTCGGATTCGTTTCCGCCATTCTCCACGATCTTTCGTTGGAAGAAGTCCTGGCCTTCGCGGCGGACGAGGGCTTTCCGTGCGTCGAACTCATGTGCTGGCCACCGGGCCAGGCGGATCGCCGCTACGCTGGCGTGACCCACCTGAATGCGGCCAACTTCACGGAGGAAGCCGCGGAACACGTCCGCGATTTGCTCCGCATTCACGGCGTGAGCATCTCGGGGCTCGGTTACTATCCCAACCCGCTGGACCCGAATCCCGCGCATCGCAAGCTGGTGGCCGAACATTTGAAATGCGTGATCCGGGCGGCTCCGAAGGTCGGCGTGAATGTGGTGAACACGTTCATCGGGCGCGATCCCGCACAGAACCTTGCCGCGAGTTTGAAGCAGGCGAAGGACGTCTGGCCCGCAATCCTAGCCGAGGCCGAAGCCTGCGGGGTGAAGGTCGGCATCGAACACTGCCCGATGCTCTTCAGCGACGACGAGTGGCCCGGCGGCAAGAACCTCGCCTCGAGCCCCGCTATCTGGCGAGACCTGTTCACGATGTTCCCCGGCCACACCCTCGGTTTGAACTTCGACCCCTCGCACCTCATCTCGCAATTCATCGACTGCGGCCGGGCTTTGCGCGAGTTCGGCTCGCGCATCGTTCACGTTCACGCGAAGGACGAACGCATCGACCGCGATCGCCTTTACGAAGTGGGGATACTCGGCCTCGGCTGGCACAAGCCGAAGTTGCCGGGCCTCGGCGACGTGAACTGGGGCGAGTTCTTCGCGGCTCTGAGCGATACGGGCTACAGCGGGCCGGTGTGCATCGAGGTGGAAGACCGTGC
>JAYTUG010000276.1:0-1851 GCA_043744695.1 Gemmataceae bacterium | reverse complement strand
GCTCGACGGCGCTTTCGAATCGGCGGTCGCGGTGGCCGATTCGTACAAGTCGGTGGCGACGGCCGGGCGCGAGCGCGAGAAGCGAGCCGAGACGCTCGCCGCATGGGGCCTATCGCTCCAGAAAGCAGGCGGCGAAGCGGGGCCGAAGTTCAATGCGGCGGCCGACGACTATGCCGCACTCGCCAACGTGCGAATCGTGGAGGCCGACAAGGCCGATCTTTTTCGCAAGGCCGCTTCGCTCTATCGGCAAGGTGGGAAGCCCGCCGCCGCGATCGGCGTTTACGAGCAAGCCATCAAGTTGCCGAACTTGTCCGATGAAGTCGGCGGGCCGATCTGGATCGAGTACGCGGAAACGCTGCTGAGCGCGAACCGGCCCGAAGAAGCCTTGAAGGCACTTCAAGTCACCATGCTAAAGGACGGTCCGGCGTCCACGGCCGCCCGCTATCGCGTGGCCCGATGGCTCATCGATTCCCGCGTCGCGGCCAAAGTCGAATTCGGCGTCGCGCTCATGGACCAAGTCGCGACGGCGGAAACCGTGAAGCCCGCCGAACGGGAGATGCACGAAAGGGCACTCGTAGACGTGGCCCACGCCTACATCCAAAAGGGCAACTTCGCCGAGGCCGAAGCTCGCCTCGAAAAGCAAGTGAAGCTCTACCCCTCCGGGGGTGAGTCGGGGCTGGGCAAACTGCTGCTCGGAGTCTGTCTGCTGCAGCGGGCCGACGCGCGGGCCAAGCCGCCGACCCCAAATCCCGCCAAGAACCGCGAAGAGGCCCTGCGGCTCTTCAAACTCGTCGTGGTGGAAGTCGAAGTCCGAGCCAAGGAGAATCGGCCGATCGAACGCGATCCGTGGCTCAAGACGCAAGCCAACCTCCGGGTGCTGCAAACCTACCAACAAATGGCCCGGCCCTTCGACGTGCTCAAAGATGGGGACGCGCTCCGCCGCGAGTTCGCCGGCACCGCGGACGAACTCATCGTGCTCAGCCTCATGTACCACGCTTACAAGCAACTCGATAAGCCCGAGGGCACGTTCGCCATCCACGCGCAGATGCGCGAGGTCTTCGAGAAGTTGAAAGACAAGAAGGGTGCCTTCTGGGCGAAGAACGGCGAGTACAGCCAGGAGTATTGGGAGAAAGTCTGGTTCCAGATGGACCCGCCGGCCAAGCAACCATGAACTCGTTGGTAGCCCGCACTCTCCGAGTGCGGACCCTCTCCAGCGTTGACGGTAAGCCGCTGCGAGCGTTCCGCACTCGGAGAGTGCGGACTACCCTGGGCCACCGGCGACGGAGCGACCGGGACGGCCGCGCTCCCAGGGGAGAACGAGCAATCTTGAACCCGTTTCTCGCGGAAGCCGACGACCGGTTCGAACTGCGGCCGTCCACGATTCCCGCTGCTGGCCTCGGCGTCTTCGCACGCGTTCCCCTTCCCGCCGGCGCGACGCTGGAAGTGATCGGTCTGCTCGTCGAGCGCGAATCGATTTCCGATCGGTGTACTCACTTCGCGGACCACCACAAGTTTCGAGTCGGCGAGAAGTTGCTCATCCCCGTCGGCTTCGGCGGGCTCGTCAACCATTCAATTGAACCGAATCTCGAGAAGGTCTTCGAGGGCGACCGCGTCTTCTTGCGAAGCGTGCGGCCCATTGCGGCCGGCGAGGAACTCGTGTTCCGCTATCCCGATTCCGCGCTCGAACGCTTCGGCATCGGATGAGTGAAGTCGGGGGCTTCCGCACTCGAAAGCTTCGGCATGGGTGTGCCCTCCATTCTTGGAGTTCAGCCAACCGGAACAAATTGAGGCTGTTCGATCTTCAGGCTGAAAGCCTGGCATCCCTTAGCCCAGGGCAACGCCCTGGGATTC
>JAYTUG010000275.1:0-1851 GCA_043744695.1 Gemmataceae bacterium | reverse complement strand
CCGTCGAACACGCCATCAGCGGCATCGACATCGCCCTCTGGGATCTCTTCGGCCAAATCACCGGCCAACCCGTGTCGCGGCTCCTCGGCGGCAACTACCGCAACCGCATCAAGCCCTACGGCTCGCTGCTCTTCGATTATCCCGATGCCCTGCGCGAGAAGTTGAAGCAGGCCGTGGCCCGCGGGTTCAAGGCGCTCAAGCTCGGGTGGAAGCCATTCGGCCGCGTCGATGCCAAGTTGGATGAACTGCTCATTCGCACGGCGCGGGAGACGGTCGGCCCCGGCGTCGAACTCATGGTCGATGCCGGCGGCTCGGACGCCTATTGGCCGCACGGGTACAAGTGGGCGCTCCGCACCGCGCAGATGCTCGCCAAGTACGATGTGGTCTGGTTCGAAGAAGCGCTGCCGCCGGACGACGTGGCAGGTTTCGCGGAACTGCGGCGAAACGCGCCGCTACCAATTGCCACGGGGGAAGTTCTCACCCGCCGGCAGAGTTTCTGGCCGCTGTTTCAGCAGCAGGCCGTGGATATCGTGCAGCCCGATTGCACGAAGTGCGGCGGGCTCACCGAGGCGTGGCGGATTGCGTGGATGGCGTACGAACACAACGTGCAGTGGGTGCCGCACGGATGGAACACGGCGATCGGCCTCGCGGCCGATTTGCAACTCTCCGCGGCGATGCCGGTGGCCCGCTACGTGGAGTACCTCACGCCTTCGCCTTATATGGAGGAGATCGTCACCGAACCGTTTCGAGTGGATGCCGACGGCTTCTTGCCGATCCCGCAGAAGCCCGGCCTGGGCGTGACGTTGAATCGCGATGCGTTGAAGCAGTACGGCGTGTGAAGCGAGCGCTCTTTTTCCCAGGATTCCGTTGACCCGCACGCCGACTTCGGGCATCCTGGAAGCATCCGCCAGTTTCTCCCGTCCCGCGAGATCGCTCATGCATCGCCTTCCCCGTCGAGGCTTCCTCCAGATCGGTGCCCTCGGGCTCGGTGGCTTGGTGCTCCCGAATTTGCTCAAGGCCGAAGCCGCTGCCGGTACGCGAACCTCGAATAAATCCGTCATTCTCGTGTACCTCGTCGGCGGGCCTCCGCACCAGGATCTGTTCGACCTGAAGCCGGACGCGCCGAAAGAGATCGCCGGTCCGTGGAAGCCGATTCCGACCAACGTGACCGGCATCCAGATTTGCGAAGCCCTCCCGAAGCTCGCACGCATCATGGACAAGCTCACGATCGTGCGGTCGCTCGTGGGCAATCAGGCGGATCACGACGCGATCCAGGTTTACAACGGGCACAACCCGAAGAAGCCGACGCCGACCGGCGGCTGGCCGCAGTTCGGTTCCGCCGTGGCGAAATTGCAAGGCCCGATCGATCCCGCGATCCCGCCCTTCTTGAGCCTCTGCTACACCTGCACGCACGGGCCGTACAACGAGCCCGGCCCCGGCTTCCTCGGCCCGGCCGCGTCGCCATTCCGCCCCATGGGCCCATCCCGCGACGACATGCTCCTCCGAGGCATCTCGGTGAACCGGCTCGCCGACCGGAAGACGCTGCTCAAAAGCTTCGACACACTCCGCCGCGACATCGACTCCACCGGCACGCTCAAAGGCATGGATAGCTTCGAGCAACAAGCCTTCGGGCTGCTCACGTCGTCGCGGCTTGCCGAGGCACTCGACATTTCGCGCGAAGATCCGAAGACCATTGCCCGCTACGGCACCGGCAACCCGAAAGTCTTCATGGACGGCAACGGTGCCCCGCGCGTGCCGCAGAGCCTGCTCATGGCCCGCCGCCTGATCGAGGCCGGCGTCCGCGTCGTCACGCTCAACTACAGCAAGTGGGATTTCCACGGCGGATTGAAC
>JAYTUG010000274.1:0-1853 GCA_043744695.1 Gemmataceae bacterium | reverse complement strand
CAACCGGTTCCACAAACTCTCGTCGATACCGCTCACCGTCTTCCGCAGAGAAGCGACCACCTGCGGGTCCGTGATCTTGTGGAGGATGTACGAGTTCACCAGTCCGAAGATTTGCCGCGGGAGGTGCTGCGGCAACTGCGTGACGAACACGAGCCCGAGCCACCGCTTGCGACCGCGCTTCGCGATCTTCGCCACTTGTTGAAACAGGTTGTCCATCTTCTCGATCCGTTCCGCACTCAGGAATTCGTGGGCTTCCTCAATCACAATCAGCGTGCGGGGCAGGGCCGTCGCACCTTTCGATTTCTCGTGTGCAACGTAGGCCTTGTCCTGCTCCTCCTGCAGGCCGTGGAGCATGTCCGCGATCACAATGTTGTTCAGTTCGGACATACCCGAATCGGAGAGGTCGACGATGGAGACGTGGCCGGGTTTGAGGAGGTTCTTGTAGTCGAGGTGCTTGCCTTCGAAATCGAACACTTTGAGGCGGCTCATTCTCCCGAGGCGGCCGAGCAAGGCCCGCCAGGAGACGGCACTATCCGGACGCGTGCCCGCAAAGATGCGCTTGCGGAGCGACTCGATTCCTTCAGGCGTTTTGAGCTTCGGGTCGTACGGTGCCAGTTCGAGTTTCGCTTCCGCCTCCTTGCCTCGTTCCGCCACGCGAAGGCATGCACCAACGACATCCATCAGGATCGACAACGTGAGTCGCGGGTAGCCGCGTTCGAACTCATCGTTCTCCATTGCGATGCGTTCCTCATTCTCGACGCCCTTCTGGGGGAAGATGCCGAGGTCGCGCATCACTTCCTTCGCGATGTCGTAGGCGCGGAGGAACCGCTGCTGCTGGGCATCCGAGAGGCCGAGAATTTCGCATGCGGCGTAGGGCGAGAGCCGGGCGAACTGTAGCGAGAAAGGCTTCACGTGCGGATGATCGGGGTTTGCCGTGTCGCGGCCGACGAGGTGATAAACCGTCATCGATTCAGGCGGCAATCCCTGCGGTACAAGGCCGCGCGCAGCGAGGGCAGACTGCATCTTCGCGTTCGGCGTCGGCTTGTGAAGGTGCGTGTACTCGCCTTCGACATCGAGTAACACGACTGCCATGTTCGCGGCCTGGGCCTGTTGAACGAGCCGGGCCACGGTGTTGGATTTGCCGCCGCCCGTGGTGCCGAGTATCGCCGTGTGCCGCGGTAGCACCGACTTCACATCGGACGGAACGCCGATCGGAACGTTCTCGTAACCCACGACCAGTCCGAGGCGGATGTCCCCTTCGGCCTTCAACACCTTCGCCGATTCTTCCTCGGTGAGCGCGAACACGGGGCTGTTGGGAAGCGGCCGCAACCGCGGTGGGCAGAGCGTGCCGTCTTCGAGTTCTTCGCCGAGAATCGTCACTTGAACGCGGCCGTGATACGGTGGCTGGTAGTTCCCGCCGCGCGTCGCGACCGTGACGAGTAGATGCGAATCGGCCCGCAGGCTGTCCGGTTCCGCAAACGGCCCGGCCGTCACGATTCCGAGATACGAGCGGCCGTCGGTTCCCTTCCGACTGCGAATCCGCACCAGCGATTGCGACGGTGCCGATTGCGCCGCCTCCCTGGGCAACAGCACCGTGATGGTGTTGTCTTCGCTGCCGGGCAGGTCGAACATCGTCGTGCCGATCGCACCCTCCGCCTCGATCGGCGCGGCCTTGCCGTTCTGTTGAATGTCGGCATCGAGCCGCGCCGAAAGGCCGGGCGTGGTGCTCTCGAACAGGTTGCGGTCGTCCATCGTTTGCCTCGCTGTGCTCACGGGAAAGCCGACTACGGATGCGCCTTTCGCCCCACCTCTCCCCGCTGGGGAGAGGTCGCGATGCCGATGCGAATGCATCG
>JAYTUG010000273.1:0-7104 GCA_043744695.1 Gemmataceae bacterium | reverse complement strand
TCCGCGGACTACGGGTCGCGGCTAAACGAAAGTCATTCCCACGGTTGGTCGTTGGGCTGATAGGCGAAGTCGCGGTTGTACGCCGTCACGGTCGCGCTCATCTTCGGCTTGAGGAACGAACCCGCCTGTTCGCCCTTCGGCATAATCAACCGCACCCGCACTTTCACCACGTTCTTGCTGTCGTCGGCAATCGGCATGATGCGGTCCACATACCCGCGATAGATGCGGCTCTCGTTCGCTTCGGTCACGATGATGCAGTCGAGCTTCTCGCGCACCTTGGCGATCTGCCGCTCGGACACGTCCACTTCCACTTCGAGTTTGGAAAGGTCCGCGATCTCGCAAAGGCTCGCGGCGACGTTGAACGACAGCGGGCTCACGAGGCTGCCGATGTCCGCTTTTTTGGTGAGGATGGTGCCGCCGATCGGTGCTGTGATTACGCAGTTGTCCAGCACGCGCTTGGCCTCGTCCAACTTCGCTTGCGCCATCACCACGTCCGCCTCGGCAGCGAGTACTTTCTCTTTACGCGCTCCGGCGAGGAGCAGTTTCAAAGTCTTGTCGGTGCGGTCCAGTCTCGCGATTGCCGTCTTCAGGTTCGCCTCGGCTTTCTCGACATCCTGAGGGGAGTTGCTCCCGGCGGCCCGCTGCGCCTGCGACCGTTCCAACTCCTGCACGGCCTGGACGCGGGTGGCATCGGCTTCCGTCCACTGCGCTTTCAGTTCGGATTTCTCGTCTTCGCGCACGGCTGCCGGCATGAGGTCGAGCTTCCGCTGGAGGCTGCCCTCGTACATGGCTTTCGCGATGTTGTATTCGTTTTGAAAGCGCGAATTCTGGAGCGTCGCGAGGTGTTGCTTCGGCTTCACGCGATCGCCTTCCTTGAACTTGATCTCGGTCACTTGTCCCGAGACATCCACGGGGCTCACGGCGATTTGCAGCGACGGGATGAGGTTGCCCTTCAAGTTGAAGACGACCTCCCCAGGTGCCACGGGCGAAGGGCCGGTTCCACCGGTCGTTCGCGCCGATCCCGCGGCATCACCCGGCTTCTCGGCCTCGACCGATTTGTACCAGCGCACGCCGACGCCCGCCCACGTGACGGCCAACAGGCCGCACAGCACCCAAGGCAGCCACGATCCGCCAGACTGCTTGTCGGCCCCGAGTTGCGCGCCGAGCCGGAGTTGCTGAACGCGGTTGACGAGGTCGCCGTTCGCGGAAGGAAAGGGGGCCGGGCGAACTTCGTTTGAAACGGTCATGCGTTCACCTGCGGGTCGAAGTGCCTGGGCTCCTGCCGATACATACCCCGAGTGGCCTGAAAAGGATTCGCTGGCAATGGTCATGAATTGAGCCATGGAGCAAAAAACCCGGTTTCCAAGGCAGAAACCGGGTTTTTGGAACTCACGTGCCGTGTTCCCACGACGTGCTGTACTTCTTCTGCTCGGCGGTCATCGTGTCGATCGTGATGCCCATGCTGGCGAGCTTCGCGGTCGAGATGTAGTCCTCGATCGCCGCGGGAACCTTGATCACGGCGTTGGGCAGCTTGCCCTTCAGCTGCACGCAGTACTCGGTGGCGAGCGCCTGAGTGGCGAAGCTCATATCCATAACGCTGGCTGGGTGGCCCTCGGCCGCGGCGAGGTTCACGAGCCGGCCGCTGCCGATCACGTAGAGCGTCTTGCCGTTCTTCAACTGGTACTCGTCCACCTCGCGCCGCACGTCCGCGATGTGCGTCTTGGTTAAATCCTTGAGGGCGACGAGGTCCAGTTCCACGTCGAAGTGGCCGCTGTTGCAGACGAACGCGCCGGTCTTCATCGCTTCGAAGTGCTGCTTCGCGATGATGTGCTTGTTCCCCGTGACCGTGATGAACAAGTCGCCGACTTTGGCGGCGTCGGCCATCGGCATGACGGCGAAGCCGTCCATCGCCGCTTCCAGGGCCGCGACCGGATTCACTTCCGTAATGATGACCTGGGCACCGAGCCCGCGAACGCGGCTCGCCACGCCCTTACCGCACCAGCCGTACCCACTGACCACGACCTTTTTGCCGGCCACGAGCATGTTCGTGGCGCGAATCACGCCGTCGATCGTGCTCTGGCCCGTGCCGTAGCGGTTGTCGAACATGTGCTTCGTGTCGGCGTCGTTCACCGCGATCACGGGGAACTCGAGCACGCCGTCTTTTTCCATGGCCCGCAGCCGGATCACGCCGGTCGTCGTTTCTTCCATGCTGCCGATCACGTCCTTGAACTTGTTCTTCCGCTCGGCGACGGGAATCTTGGTGGCCCACTCGCGGACCTTCGCATGAACGTCGTCGAGCCGATTGAGAGCGACGAAGATCATGGCGGAAACGAGGTCGGCCCCGTCGTCCATCGTGATGTGCGGCTCGTGTTCGAGTGCGGCGGCGACGTGCTTGTAGTAGCTGTCGCCGTCTTCGCCGTGGATGGCGCAGACGGTGATGCCGAAATCGCGGACGAGGCTGGCGGCGACATCGTCTTGGGTCGAGAGCGGGTTCGATGCGATGAGAACCAGATCGGCACCGCCGGCCTTCAGGGTGCGAGCGAGGTTCGCGGTCTCGGCCGTCACGTGCAAGCACGCGGACATCCGCAGCCCCTTGAACGGCTTCTCCTTCTCCAGGCGGGCTCGAATCGCCGTGAGTACGGGCATATCGTGGTCGGCCCAGAGGATGCGCTTCTTCCCCTGGTCGGCCAGTTCGGGCTTCGCAATGTCGCTCGCAATCGTGACGGTGGCAGTGGCCATGCGGATTCCTTCGCACCAGGTTACGGGTTCGTTTCTCACGAGGTTTCTTATGGTTTTCGACCGCTGATTCTAGGCTCTATTTGCAAACGGCAAACGTGGGAAAGGCCTTCTCGCCCTCCCGCACATTTCACCACAGAGGCACGAAGATCACACAAAGAAACACAAAGATCGTAATAAAAATCGCTTATCCTTGTGGCCCTTTGTGTGAACTTCGTGCCTTCGTGGTGAACAGCGTTCACAAATTCTACACTTCTCAAACAGCCTCTATTGGAAGAGCGAGGGCGAAGTTCCCTGCAAGCGCGATACGTAGTCGAAGTACCCGGCCAGTTTGAACTTCTTCGCGGTGTTGCCGGACGACATGAAGCGGACGCTGCCGAAGGCGTTCCGCTCCGGTGCCCAGGGCCGATCGAACAGCCCGAAGCACCAGAGGATGCCCGTGTACGAGTTCGGGTCGCGGCCATCGAGCGCGTACTTGTTGTTGAGGTGCTCCAGCACGCGGTACGCGTCGCTCGGCGACGGCGACCACTCGATCACCTTCTTGCCCCAGAGCATCCGCAGGTAGTTGTGAATGCGGCCGGTGTGAACGAGTTCTTTCTGGGCCGCGTTCCAGAGATCGTCGTGCGTCGCGGCCGCTTCGAACTCTTCGAGCGAGTACAGGAACTCGCGGCGATCCCCAGCGTGTTTGCGGAGCGTCGCCTTGGCCCAATCGGGCAACACGAGTTCCAGCGTCCGCTTCTCGGACGGTGCGAAGTCGAACGATTCGAAGTTGAACTGCGGAACCTCCCGTGGCGGTTGCTTGAAGACATCCCCGGGCTGACGCCCGGGGCTCGCCAGGTTCCGGACGTAGTGCCAGTGGTAGCCGACGTCGCGCCAAGTGATCGCTTCGTCGAGGAAGCCGTTGACGTTCGCATCTCGGCAGAAGAAGTCGTCGCGGGTTGCCTTGGCCGTTGCGTTGATTTCACTCGTCGTCCACTCGTCGCCGAGTGCGGCCTCGGCAACTTCCTGAATGCTGATGTGCCCGTGCCGCAGGTACGGGCTGAGCCGCGACGCGGCACTCCGCGCCGGATCGTCCGGCTGATTGCGGCCCTCCGCATAGTTCGCAAGTTTCGCGGCAACGAACTCGACGAGTGCCCCGCGCCCCGCCACCGTACCTCCACGGATGCCGGGAACGGGAGGCACGCTCTGATCGATGGGAAGAGAGGCGATGAACTCCGCGAGGTCCTGCTTCACGTCCCACAGTATGAACGGCGGTTCGAGCTTCGACTTCGCGACCTTCGGCACATTGGGTTTGGCGTTCGCCCGGTGTTCCCAGGCCTCAGCGAAGTGAGCGTGAATCCGCCGACGAAGGTGAACCGCCGCGGAAACGGCTGGGCCGAGCAGGCTCAACGGCACGATGCTGTTGCCATCGACGAGGTGAACCGCGACCGCGCTCTTCGCCGCGATCGCCCGGTTGTGAGCCGGCACGACGAACGCCGGGTAATCGTCCGCGACCACGAGGCATGCCTCGGCGGCGAGTTTCGCAACTAGGCCGCGACCGGGTTGCACCAGCGTTTCGACGAAGGGCCAGTAGGCGATGCCGAGCTTCTTCGCCGCCGCCGCGTTGTCGCGCATCCCTTCGAGTGTGAAGGCGTGATGCCGGGCGCTCGCCCACGGATAGTTCAGTTTCAAACCTTCGTAAACCACGAGCGGCTTCTTCAACTCGTGGCACAAACGCAGAGCATGGTCGAGCGCATGATTGGAGTGAATCCGGCGAAACGCCTGCATCCAATACAGCACGTACTTCCCGGCAGGGTTCACCGGCCGGTCATTCGCGACGCGAAGGCGGGTTTCGTTGAAACGTGTCATTCGGGCTCAACCGCAGCCGGTCTCGATTTGTAACCGAGAACGAAGGACAAATAACGAGCAACGCTATCATAGCCCCATGACTGTTCCCGTTCTCGAAGTCGTCGACGTTCGCAAACGCTTCGGCAAAACCACTGCACTCGATGGCGTTTCGCTCGTCGTGAACGAGGGCGAGACCTTCGGATTGCTCGGGCCCAACGGCGCGGGCAAGACCACGCTCATCTCGATTCTCTGCGGCCTTGCGGCGGCCGACGCGGGCGAAGTTCGGCTCTTCGGCAAGCCCTTCCACCGCACCGATCGCGACCTCCGCCGGCTCGTCGGCATCGGCACGCAAGACCTCTCGATCTACCCCGACCTCTCGGCCCGCGAGAACCTCCGCTTCTTCGGCAAACTCTACGGCATCCGTGGGACCGAACTCGAATCGCGCGTCGAGGAACTGCTCGCCTCGGTGGGCCTTTCCGAACGCGCCGACGACCGCGCCGGCACCTTCTCCGGCGGCATGAAACGCCGGCTGAACCTCGCCGTCGCCATCGTGCATCGACCGCGATTGCTGTTCCTCGACGAGCCCACGACGGGCGTCGATCCGCAATCGCGCAACCACATCTTCGGGCAAGTGAAAGCGCTCACCGCGACCGGCGTGACGGTGATCTATACCAGCCATTACATGGAAGAGGTGCAGAAGCTGTGCAAGCGAATCGCGATCCTCGAAGCCGGGAAGTTGCTCGCCTGCGACACGTTGCCGAACCTGTTGAAACTGCTCGATGCGACGATCCGCCTTTCGGTGGTGAATGCCCCGCCGGACTTCGCGAACCGCCTCGCGGCGATCCCGGGCGTGAAGCACGTGGAAGCCTCGGATGGCTTCAAGCTGACGGTGGACGATGCCGCGATCGTGCTGATCGATCTCGTTCACGTTTGCGCCGAATCGCACGTGGAACTGACCGCGATCACCACCCGCGACCCAACTCTGGAACGCGTGTTCTTGCACCTTACTGGCCGCGAGTTGCGGGATTGATCGCGAACTCGCCGGCGATGCTGCGCTCCGCTCCGAGGACTTCGCGTCGCGGCTAAACTATAACGACCCCACCATGCCCATTTTCACGCTTGCCGCGAAGGACCTTCGGCTGCTGCTCCGCGATTCGCGGTCGGCGGTCATCCTGCTGTTCATGCCGCTCGTGTTGGTCCTCGTGCTCGGGCTCGCGTTGGGTGAAGGCTTCGGCCAGAAGCCCGACGACCGCTTGCGCATCTCCGTCGTGAACCTCGATCGCGGCTTGCCGGCTCACGAAGGTTATCCATTCAAGGCGTGGTCCGAAGTCGTGATCGACGACCTGAGCGCCACGTCGGACATTCACATCGAACTGATTGCCGACCGCGCGGAAGCGGAGCGACTCGTGGCCGCGGGCAAACGACCCGCTGCGATTGTGTTCGAACCGGAATTCAGCGAGCGAATGCAGCGGTGTTCGTTCCTCACGAAGGCCGATCCGCCACCGCTCAATCCGCTGGGCCGAGACGGCGTCCGCCTTCGGGATGTCGGTGTCGTGCTGCTCGCCGACCCCACGCAGCCGGTCGCCGCTTCGGTCATCGAGCAAGTCGCGCAGGTCACGATGCTGCGGGTCGTGGTGCCGTGGATGATCGGCCGGGCCTTCGAGTACCTCGGCAAGCTGCCCTTCGTCGGGTCGACCATCACCCGAACGCTGCAGGAAGTGTTCAGCAACTACAACTTCACCGCGAAGACGTGGGCCGGGCTCACCAAGTCCGGCATTCGCGAGGGGAACGAGAAGAACCGCACGGCCTATTCCGATTCCGATGGCAGCGGCATCTTGAAGCGCGGCGCGATCCGCTATCAGGTACTCGTACCGTCTTACACCGTGATGTTCGCGTTCTTCCTCGTGCTCACCGTCGGCTGGCTCTTCGTCGCGGAACGGAAGCACGGCACGCTGACGCGGCTCCGCTTCGCACCACTCACACGCGGCCAAATTCTGCTGGGCAAGTTGTTGCCGTGTTTGGTCGTGTCCTTGTTCCAGGGCTTCTTTCTGCTGTTCGCGGGGAAGCTCGTTTTCGGCATGAGTTGGGGACCGGAGCCGTGGTTGTTGGTGCCGGTGGTGACGTGTACCTCCGTTGCCGCCGTGGGGCTGGCGATGCTGGTGGCGAGCGTGTCGCGAACCGAGACGCAGGTCGCGGTGTACGGCACGCTGCTCGTGCTGGTACTCGGCGGCGTGAGCGGTTCGTTGATGCCGCGCGATTTGAT
This sequence comes from Gemmataceae bacterium, assembly GCA_043744695.1. Taxonomy (GTDB): domain Bacteria; phylum Planctomycetota; class Planctomycetia; order Gemmatales; family Gemmataceae; genus Urbifossiella. Next base: position 278 of record JAYTUG010000273.1, on the reverse strand, counting down.
GCCGGAATCGATGAAGCGAGCGAGCCTAGCGACGCCGCATGCCTGGGCTTTGGACGCCTATTCGCAACTGCTCGTGAATCCGCAACCGGAAGTACGCGTGGTTGCAACCGCGTGCCTGGCGCTTCTCGGTTTCGGCGCGATCTTCCTGGCCATCGCCTGGTGGCGGCTCGATCTGGAGTAGTTATGCTGTGAGCGGCCGAAATTGACACACTTACGAGCCGGAAGCGTAAGCGACGGATAGATAGAATGGCTCGTGGCAACAACCGTCGCTAACGCTT
>JAYTUG010000272.1:0-7130 GCA_043744695.1 Gemmataceae bacterium | reverse complement strand
ATCCGACCTCTCCCCCTTCAAAGCAAGGGGGAGAGGTGAAGAACGTCACAAGCGACTCACTTGTCGATCGCGCTCAAGATGGTCTCGGCGACGAGCTTGTTCCCAGCATCGTTCAGGTGAACGCGGTCGGTCGTGAGAATGCCCTGCGCCTTGTCGTCCGCGTTGTTTTTCCCGATGGAATCCTGGAAGGCCTTGCGCAGGTCGCACGGCGTGGACTTGGTTTCCTTCGCCACCTTGCGGCCGATCTCGGCATACTCATCGAGCTGGGCATCGAGCTTGTTCGTGCCGGCCTTCTTCTCGCCGATCACGGTCGGCGTACAGAGCACGACGCGGGCACCGGAATCCTGAATCTTGCCGATGATCTCCTTCAGCCCGGACTCGAACTTCTCTTTCGAAGTGCCGTTGGCAGGGTTGCTCTCGCCGTGCCAGACGTCGTTGATGCCGATGTAGATCACGACGATGGTGGGCTTCTTGGCGAGTACGTCCTTTTCGAGCCGGCGCTGGAGGTCCGATACTTTGTTGCCGCTGATGCCGGCCCCGATCACCTCGATGCCCAGATCCTTGTGCTTTTCGGTGAGCGTGTTTTTGATCACGGTGACGTAGCCTTTGGGGCCGACGCCGCCCTGTGTGATCGAGTCGCCGAAGAAGACGATCTTCTCGCCCTTCTTGAGTGCGGGAGCATCATCGGCCGCGAAAGCAAATGGGGTGAGCATCAGGGTCGCGATCGTTGCCAGGGAGAGTCGCATGTGTCGATCCTTGCGAATTGTGGACGCGGCGTGGTGGAGGAACATCATAACGCAAACGCGAAACAAGTGAAGGCGCGGCGAGCAGCGGTGAAAAACCGGCACTCACTTCTCCACGATGCCGAGTTCCTTCCAGTAGTCCGGCAACGGCGCTTCGAGGGTCAAGACTTCTTTCGTGGTCGGATGCGTGAAGGTGAGCCGACGGGCGTGGAGGGCAATCACGCGATCGCGGGGCAGGTCCGCGGGTGGGCCGAAGGGACGCGGCGAATCGTAGGTGAGGTCGCCGAAGACGGCGTGTCCACGCCACGACGCCTGGACCCGCAACTGATGCATGCGGCCCGTGAGCGGCGTGAACTCAATCAGCGTGCCGCCTGCCGGCAGGCGCTGCAGCACGCGAAACTCGAGCGTCGCCAGCTTCGCGTGTTCCTCGCCTTCCACGGCGCGAACTGTGCGTGCCTCGGTGGCGATCTTGCGAATCCAGTCGTCCCAGACGCCAGCCTCGGGCGTCACGTCGCCTTCCACTGCGGCCCAATAAACCTTGCGAACTTCGTGCTTCTGGAACTGAGCGTGAATGCGTTGGGCGGCCTTCGTGCTGCGCGCGAAAAGGATGACGCCGGTCACGGGCCGATCGAGCCGATGCGGGATGCCCAGGTAGACAATCCCCTTCTTGGCGTGCTTCTCCTTGATGTACGCCTTCACCATCGCTTCGAGGCTTGGGATCTGGGCCGGTGCCTGCGTGAGGAGCGGCGCGGGCTTGTCGATCGCGACAACGTGATTGTCTTCGAAGAGGATCTGCGAAGGGCTCAGCGGAGCGAGGGGAATCGGCGGCTCGTCGGCGTTCATGAGGTTGATATATGAACGCCTCCGGGCAGCGGGCGGCGCTAGTTCGAACAGTAGTGCCGTGCGATCAGATCGTTTTGGAGCCAGAGGAGTTTGCCGAAGGCTCGGAGCGTCTTCACCTCGGCGTCGCGCGGCAAGCCGAGACCCAGGATCGTCGCCGTCAGTGCATCCGCCACGAAGCCGAGTAGCGCATTCATTTGCACCAGCGGCACGTCGAGATCCTTGCTGCCGGCCTTCGGCGTGTGAACCTTCCCGACCATGTCCAGGTACTCGAGCATCTTGCCGTCGTAAGGCTTGGTCACGAGGGTTGCGAGATAGCGACCGAGATGCTGCTTGCGGAACGCGATCTGCGGATGGTCCGGCGTGAGTTCTTCGAGCGTGACGGGCACCTCGCCTTCGTATCCGGATTGCCGCGGCAAGAAGTGCCTCCAGGTGGCATCCTGGAGGTAGAGCTTGTCGTAGACCGCATCGACGAGCCCGGGCACGAGCGGCGCGAGGTGCGAAGCCGCGCCGTGAATGGCCGCCACTTCCTCGGGGCCGAACCCCAGGAAGCCCGCCGTGTAGGCGAAGCGATATTCGAGATCGGTGTCGAGGCGCGGTTCGTCGATGCGGGTCATGGCCGTCTCCGGATCGGAAGAGGAAATCGGAATAGCGGACAATCAACTCCACTTTCAACGTCAAGTTTAACCCGCTACAATCAGAGGTCAAGGTCCAATTTGCGGAATTCGGCGAGATCGACATGTTCTCTCAAACCGTCGAATACGCCCTGCGGGCCGTCGTTCACCTGGCGTATCGGGCACCCGAAGCCCAGACCACGGCGCAGATCGCCGAGGCAACCCGCGTGCCTCGGGATTACCTTTCGAAGATCTTGCAGGGGCTGGCCCGCGAGGGAATCGTGCGCACGCAGCGCGGCGTCGGCGGCGGAATCTCGCTCGCCCAGCAACCCGCCGACCTCACCATCCTCGACGTCGTGAAGGCCGTGGAGCCGGAAAGCGTGCGCCGCATCACGACGTGCCCGCTCGGACTCAAGACCCACGGGGTCCGCCTCTGCCCGCTGCACAAGCGGTTGGACAATGCCATTGCGATGGTTGAAAAAGCGTTCCGAGATACGACGCTGGCCGAGGTGTTGGCCGAACCGACTACGAGCGTGCCGCTGTGCGAATCGCCGACTCCTCAGAAGTTGAAGGTGCGAGCCCGCAGCACCAAGAATTGAACGACCCGCCGCGAGTGATCGAGGCTTAAAAAGTGACTTCGTTTAGTCTCCCTTAGCGGGCTCGCTGCGCGTATTTCAAATGGGTGGATTCTCCGCTTGCGTCCCAGAACGGGCACCTGTATGCTCATGTTCAATCGCCTGCCCACTTCGCCCCTCTCGTCGCCTATCGCTTCGCCCCGCGGAAAGCACCATGAATAGCTTCTTTCAGCGCCTCTTCCGGTCCTCGGGCCGTCGCCCCACCACCGCGTTCAACCGTTCGCGGTTCCGCCCCTCCGTCGAGGCGCTCGAGGCCCGTGAGGTTCCGGCCCTGTTCACTTGGGTTGGAAGCGGATTCGGCGCGGGTGCCGACTTCGACACGCCAGCCAACTGGACCTACAACGGCGGGGGCACTGCAACCCGCCTTCCCGCTGCGGGCGACGACCTGGCGTTCATCTCATCGATGTCGGGAAACGCCAACAACGTACACGGTCCGGCCAGTGGCGCTTACAACAGCGTGTCGCTCAACGGAGCCTACACATCCACCATCACGCTGATCGGCGGGTTCACAACGGCCAGCCTGACCCTCGATGCCGCGGGGGCCGCGATCTCTCAGCCAATCGCTTCCGGCGGCTACTCCAACACCGACATCCGAGTCACCAGTAGTTTCAACTGGACGAACGGCACGCTCAACAGCAGCGCGAACCTCTCGAATCTGATCCTCGACGGGGCCACCGCTTTAATCGCTCCGCGGGCGATCATGGACATGTGGAATCCGATGAGCCCGCCCATCCCGGGGAAGGTCACCACGGGGGATTTGCTGAAGTTGGTCAATGGAGCCCTGCTCACGGAAAACCCCGGCGAGGTCGATTTCGCCAACGGTGCCGGAATGGACATCGGCGACTCATGTACGGCCACAATGGCACCGACCGTACAAGCGACGGTCTCGCACAAAGATGTCTCTCACAAGGGGGGAATGATTACCGTCCAGCAAGGCGGAGCCCTGACCGTGACCGGTCAAGGCGACATCCTTAACCTAGCAGTTTACGACGACGAGTTACCGATGGTCAATTTCGGGTACGTCGTCATCAGGAACGCCTCGAACATGTCGGTGACGGTAACCCAACCTGCTGTGGGGAACCCGCAACCGGCCTATTACCAGTATACCGACCCTACCGGTGCCACAACGAGTATCGAGAACGGCTCCCAACTCACCGCGTTGTCGGTGGCCAATAATGAAACGTCTCGAGGTCTTGTCTGGATCGATGGCGGTGACTTCCATACCTACCGTCCGAACTTGAATGATACTCTGAATAATGCCAAGGTTGACGGTAACATGAAAGTCACCCGCGATACGACCGTTCGCGTCGGGATCAATGCAAATGTCAACAAGCCGTTCAACCGGTTGCAAGTCCTCGGCACTGTCGATTGGCAAGGGGGAACCTATGTGCCCCGCGTGGACAACTCCGGCTTGGCCAGCCTCTGGCAGTCCAATGGCGCATTCACTGTGGCCGCCGGCGTCAGTATCACCCCAATCCAGCTTTCGACTCCCCTCGTCAACCAGACTTTCAAGATTATCCAGGGGTCGTCGGTTACTGGCCCCACTCCGAGTGTCCAGGGCTGGACAGTCCTGATTAACTCGCCGACCACCGAGTGGAATATCAAGTACACCCCTTAAACCTACAACGCGGCTCAAGACGTAAGTGTTTACAATGGTTGCGTCGAATGAAGCCCATGAGCGAATTCGCGCAAATCACTTCACCGATAACTTGTGGAATGCGACCTCGCTGCAGGTTTAAATATGAAAGATTTCCCATGTACCTCTTTACGAGCCTCACAGTTGCCGTTGCGCTCGCAACTATCGCACCCCCACCGGTTGGCGGCAAGCCAGGCAACGACGTCAAGACGGTCCCATTCATCTCGGAGGGGCCTCCGGATCGGGTTGGTGCTCAGCGGAGTAGTTTCCGGGGTACCGTGACGGCGATCGACAAGGAGTCGATGGCCATACTGGCCCCGCACGGGTCCGTGGCCTTGAGCTTTCCATTCGAGCGGAGTTTCGCCGAGGCGAAGATCCCACCGGGTGGCCCTGACGATGATCGCTACGTTCCGAAAGACGTGCGGGTCGGTGACCGGGTGGCGATCATGTACGCCGACGACGGTGCCCGCATCTGGTGCTACGAGATCGAAATCCAGCGGCGTCCGGGTGGGCGCGTACCCCGTGGCTATTACCCTGGCAGTAGGTTCGGTGGTCACAGTGAGCGGATGAACGCATACCAGGACTGGGAGGAGAAAAGCATCACCCTCCCGGCAAAGTATCTCAACACAGGGCGGCTGGATTTTCTAGACCCGCCTTACCCGCCATACGCCCCGATGCCGAGAGTCGGGATGCAGTGGACTACAGCACCGCAACCGCGAGAGGCCCTGCCTCCTATGATTCCGCCAGCGGTGCCGTGAGGGACGGCCGCTTTCTCACTGAGGACAGTCTGTCCCAGCCGAAGTAACGAGCGGCCCGAGGTCATTCCGAAGTTGAGCCTTAAGCCTCGGCAAATCCAAGGTACTGCCGCCGCGAGTCCACACTCGCGGCGGCACCGGGAACTCAGTCCACCTTCACGCCGACCACGTACTCGCGCATCGCTTTCTCCTGCTTCTCCAATTCCAACTTCAACTCCTTCAACCGGGCCTGCCGCTTCTCGATCTCCGTTTCCTGAACGTCGAACTTCATCAGATACCGCTTGAACGCGTCCGCCTCCTTGGGCACGCGTTCGATGTTCTTGCGGATGCGCTCCTGATCGTCGGCAATCTCCTTGAGTGCGCTCTGTTCGTCGGCGATGCCGCGCTGGGCCTGCTCCACCTTGCCGCGAAACTCGATGAACTTGGCCAGCGCCTCCTTCAACGCGGGCTTCACAGCATCGTGCTTCGAATACAGCAACAGCGTCGGACTCTCCGTTCGCTCGAAGAGCCCCGAAATCGACGTCTCCATTTCCTCGTCCACCACGAGCGTCGCGAGTTCGCCCGCCTTCACGGGAACCTCGAACCGATAGAAATCGCGGCTTCGGTCGCTCGGCTTCTCGGGTGCGATCAACTTGCGGCCGAGCACAATCGGATGCTCGATCACCACCGTGCGATCCTGGGCATTGCGGTTGCGAATGAGGTACTTCGTCGAGTGCTTGTGTTGCGTCTTCACCTTCAACCAGCCCGCGTTCGCTTGAATGGCCATGAGCGTGATCTTGTCGAGTGCCGGCTCGGGAACGATCTCGGTGCCCAGGTCGATCGCGTAGCTCACGAGGCGGGTTTCGTTCGGCTTCACGTCGGGCAAGCGGGCGTCGCCGGCGAAGGTGCCGTTGTCGTAGACCGCGATCGGCCCCTGCGCGAGGTGCAGCTTCGTTTTGTTCAGCAACTTCAGGCCGAGCAGCGAGTGCTTGCCCAACACGCGGCTATTGTAGATCGTGACCCGCGTCACCTCGACGGTTTCGTTCGCGATGGGAAGCATGGCCGACTTCTGCCTCGGCAGCGTGATCGGCTCCTCGATGGTGTACTCGAACATGTCGCCGAGACTGCCCTCGGCCGCGGCGAGGGCTCCGGCCTGTTTATCGAGCGGATCGCGCACCGTCTTATTCGCCTCGACCCCTTTCGGCGGCGGGCTCGGGTTCCCGTTGAGCCGATTGACGTACTCGCCGTACGAGAGCCGCGAACCGTAGAGCGAACGGAGGTCGGGCCGCGGCACGCGCGGCGGGTAGGCATAGTTCCCGTTGAAGCCGCTTTGGCCTCCACCTTGAATCCCGAATGCACCCTGGAAGCCTCCTTGACCCCCACCGAAGCCGCCTTGCCCACCGAAGCCTCCGCTGCCTCCGCCGCCACCGCCGAAGCTGTTCGCGCCCTGGCCCGGATTGATGGCGGGCGCGTTGTTCGGGTTGTTCATTGCGGCGCCGCCGCCGAGGTTGCCCACCGGGTTTAATCCGCCCTGGTACATCGGCGGGCGGAGCGACGCAAAGAGATCGGGCTCCACCGTGGGCCGCGGCACGAACAGCGGATCGTACAGGTCCATCTGGAACGTCATCGGCCGACCGGCCACGAGCCCCACCTTCACGTTGTTCCAGTCTTCGTCGGTCGTGTTCTCCACGGTCGCCCAGCCCTGAAGCCGGGCGGCTCCCTTTTCGTCCACGCTCAGCCGGTAGCTCGGCTTCCACAGCGGCGCTTCCACGACGTACCCCACCGCGACGTGCCGCTTGCCCGCTCCGCTGAAGACGATCGAGAGGGCCTTCTTGTTGTCGCCCCGCGACGATGCCAGCATCGCCAGCGCCTTCTTGAATTCGTCCTGAAGTTCGACCCGCACGAACTTGATTTTCTTCATCTGCTTC
>JAYTUG010000271.1:0-1869 GCA_043744695.1 Gemmataceae bacterium | reverse complement strand
CGTCCACCACCTCGATCGCAATTCGCAACTGCTCGGTCGGCAAAGTTGCTTCCACCTTATCGGCCCATTCCACGATACAGACGCCGTCGCCCTCGAAGTACTCGTTCGCACCGAGGTCGGCGAACTCGCGAGAACCGGTCAGCCGGTACGCATCGAAGTGGTAGATCGGCAGGCGGGCCGGATACTCCTGGATCAGCACGTAGGTCGGGCTATTGACCGCGGCGGGATTGCGGACTTGAAGGCCTTTCGCGATGGCCCGTGTGAGGTGCGTCTTTCCCGCGCCGAGCGGCCCGATCAGCGCGATCACAGCTCCGGGAAAAAGGCGTTCGCCCAGACGCCGTCCGAACGCTTCGGTGCCGCCGAGGTTCTCGATGTCGAGGATGAGGGAAAGGGCCACGGGTTATTCACTCGCGCTCGGCATCGACTTCCCCTTTACCGCGAGCATGCGCCCGAGTTGATCGGCGGAGAGGCGAGGATCGTCCGTGAGAATCGCGCCGAGCTCCGTGAGTACGAAACCTTCGAGGTCGTTGCCAGTCCAACCCTCCGTCACGAGCCGCGTGCCGATTTGTTCGAGAGCCCGGTCGCGGAGTTTGTCCGTTCTCCGCGAGATGCTCCCCTCGTGCAATCCGAGCACACTCGCGGCATCGCGCTGGCTCATGCGATACCGCCACCGCAGGCCGAGCAGCAACCGCTCGTCGTCGTCGATGCCGCCGAGCCAGTCGCGGGCCGCGTGGACGAACGCCTCGTGCCAACGTGTGGTGCCGTTCGATTTCGGTCCGAAGTCGAGCGGCAGCGCGAGGTCGTCGTCCGGCAGAGACGTGATGCCGTGGTGCTGGCGAAGCTTCGAGAGGTGCCAGTTCTGGAAGACGCGGATGAGCCACGGGGCGAGCGGGCGTTGACCGTCGTAGCGGGCAAGGATTGGGAGTGTGTCCTCGGATTCCGGTGCGATCAAGTTGCTCCAGAATTCGGTGACGGCCGTGTCCTGTTTCTCGTCGTCGCGGGGGTAAAGCCTGCCAGCGCGGGCACGAAGTGCATCCACGAGTAGGCAATCGCTGCGGCCCGTGCGGGCGTTGAAGAGCGTTTCCCACGCCGGGGTCGAACCGAGCAGGCAACCGATGCACACGGCCCAATCGAGCGAGTAAAGCCCTTCCAAATACGTCGACCACGTGACGCCCGGCGACTTGGGCAAAAAGATCGCGAAGGTGCGGTCGAGGTGCGCTTGAAACTTCGGCTCGGGGATGGCGATGGTCGGAAGTTGCAGCCGCGTGAAGTGCAGCAGCAGCGCGACCCGCAGGTGGTCTTCGCTGGTCGGAATCGGTGGGGACGCTGGGTTACTCATTGAGCAGTTAGCCGCCGGCTTGCCGGCGGCTAGTTCGGTGTGAACAACAGAATCTGCAGATTCGATGCAGGCATCAGTTCCTTCTCGACAACCGGCGAGGGGTTCATCCCCATGCCGAGCGGCGTCATCTTCCGCCGCGTCGTCCAACCTAGTTTATGAACCCCACGGGCCTTCAGGAACTCGATCGCGACCTCGCTTTGCTTGCGAGTCATTTCGAGGGCGGAGGCTGGAGTCTGGTCCGAATCCGATGGATCGCTGAAGGACACGATCACGACCTCGGCTTTATCGTTGCCGACGCCTCGGAGCCAGCTGGCGACTTGCTCGAGGTGGCCGTTGCCGTTCTCGCTCACGATCGCGGACTTGGCGTGAAACAGGTCGCCCGCATTGTAAACCATCCGCTCGCGGTGGTGGGCGGGCCGAATCAAGAGTGCGTTCGAATTCTCGACGTAGCCGCGAATGATCGGCAGCTTCGCCACCGCATCCGTGCCCTGCTTCACGGAACGCAGCGTCTCGCGGCCATCGCCCACGAA
>JAYTUG010000270.1:0-1875 GCA_043744695.1 Gemmataceae bacterium | reverse complement strand
TCCGCGACTTCGCCGGGTTGCAAATGAAGGGCGGCACCATCGTGCTCATGAACGGAGCGGAACTCCGCACCGGTGCGTGGATGCTCCGCGGCACGATCATCACGATGAAGCCCGTGAAGTTGCTGCCCACGTTCGCCGCGTCCGGAACGTACAACCCCACCTTTCTCAACATTTACTCGAAGCACCTCCGCACGCACGGCTTCGACCTGCCGTTCGAGAAGAATGCGGGCTCGTATCAGCGCTTCGCCGGCGACTCTTCCGTGCCGGGCAAAGGCGAACTGCTCATCTGGGGCGGTTGTTAGTTATTGGTTATTGGTTATTGGTTATTGTCACAGTCCGAAGTGAGCAACTCAGGGCGAAGAACTGAATGCGTCGTCCGTTCCTCCTTACGGCAATTGTTTCGCTGCTCCTGCTCGGCGGGTTGATCGCTCTCGTGTATCGCGAGACGCAATCGCAGTCGAACCGAAGGGCGAAGCCGCTCTTGGTTTATTGTGCGGCGGCTCTCAAGCCCGCGATGGAAGCCGTAGCCGCTGAGTACGAGCGCGAGACCAGCACCTCCGTCGAGTTCCGGTTCGGCAACTCGGAACAGATACTGGCTCAAGCGAGTATCGGCGGCGATGGCGACCTCTTCCTTCCCGCCGATAGCAGCTACGTGCGAGCGGCTCGCGCTTCGGGTGTTGCGATCGAATCGTTCCGACTCGCCAAGATGCGGGCCGTTGTACTTGTCCGCCCCAGCAACCCGCGCGGCATTGTCCGCTTCGACGACTTGCTTCAAAAGGATCTTCGCCTCGGCCAGGCGAATCCGGACGTCGCCGCGATTGGAAAGGTGACCCGCGACCACCTTCAAAAGTCCGCTCGCTGGGACCGGCTACACGCGAACACGCTCGTCTATCACACGACGGTGACAGATGCGGCGAACGCCGTGATGGTGGGCGCGAACGATGCCGCGATCGTGTGGGATGCCGTGGCCGCGAATTATCCTTCACTCGCAGTCGTGAGGTTGGGCGAACTCGAGGGCGCGATCGGCACCGTAGAAATTGCACTGTTGAAGTCCGCGACCGATCCCGATGCCGCGAGGCGGTTCGTGCAATTCGTGCGATCCCCGAGGCACGGACAAAAGGCCTTCCGCGCCGCGGGCTTCACCGACATCGAACCATGATGCCTCACACTTCCGACCGGCCGTTCTTCGTCGCGCTCGCCGTCCTCGGCGGGTCTTACGTGCTGCTCATCGTCGCCTTGCTTCTCGGCGACCTGTTTTACACTTCGCCGAGCGAACTCCGCGATGCGTTGAACGATCCGAACATTCGTTTCGCGATTCGGCTCAGCGTACTCTCGGCGACCATCACGACGATCCTGGCGATGTGGGTCGCGGTGCCGCTCGGCTACTTGCTCTCGCGGACGAAGTTCCGGGGGAAGTGGCTGATCGAGACGCTCCTCGATGTGCCGATCGTGCTGCCGCCGCTGGTGATCGGGTTGAGCCTGCTGATTCTGTTTCAGCTTCCGCCGGGGCGTGCGGTCGAGTCCGTGATCCCCGTGACGTATCACGTGCCAGCCGTGATTCTGGCCCAGTTCGCGGTGGCAACGGCGTTCGCGGTGCGAACGATGCGGGTCGCATTCGATCAGATCGATCCGCGAACCGAACAGGTGGCGCTCACGCTCGGTTGCACGCGAGCGCAGGCCTTTTGGCGAGTGACGCTGCCGGCTGCGAAGCGAGGAATGTTGGCGGCGGGAACGCTGGCCTGGGCACGGGCTATCGGCGAGTTCGGACCCGTGCAAGTGTTCGCCGGGGCCACGCCGATGAAGACTGTCGTGCTGCCAACGGCGGTCTTCTTCGAAGCTTCGTTGGGTCGGCTCTCGGCAGCCCTGGCCGTCTCG
>JAYTUG010000269.1:0-7193 GCA_043744695.1 Gemmataceae bacterium | reverse complement strand
CCGTCGCCGCAGACGTGTCGAAGGAACTGAACCTGTTTTCAGGGATCAAACGGGACCGAAGCGAGTGATGCCGGGGATGCGATCGAAGTCGGCATCGTTGCTGGCAAGGTTCGTGAGGCTGTGGCGTTGCATGACGGCGGCAATCAGCGCGTCGCCGCTGAGGAGGCCGTTCAATCGGCCGAGGTCGGCGGCGAGAAGTACGTCTTGTGAATCGACGGGCAAGACGCGAATGCCGATGCGGATGAACTCATTCAAGGCATTCCGAGAGTTGACCAGTTTCGCGATTTCGGCGGGATGGCGTCGAAGTCGCTGTCCGATCCCGGTAAAGGGCCAGCCGAACAATTGACACGCATCCAAAGTCATCAGTCGATGGGCCGTGTCACTGAAGACGGAAGCGGAGATATAGCCGTTCAGATCGCCGATTTCGATGCGATTGAGTAGTGCTTTGCTGGATGGGCCGAACACCGGATCGGGACCAAAGTTATAGACAAGCACGTTGGCGTCCAGAAATACGGAATCGCCCGCTGTCAGGTCGGCAAAAATCATGGCGACTCCAGAATTCCGAATTCGTCATCCTCGGCGATTTTGCGCACGACTTCGGGATCGCCGGTCCAACCGATTAACCCGTAGGTGAGGTCAACCCGGCTGAGTTTGGATTTAACGCTGACAACCAGGCGTTCGTGCTGCGGGAAGGGCAATGGGCCATCCAGTTTGAGAACTCCGTCTTCGTAGGTCGCTTCGATATCCAATGACATGATGAATTCTCCAGAATCCGTGAGAGTATCGCTCAAGGATATTTTCAATCGTCGAGTTCGTCATCGTCCTCGGCGATCTTGCGAAGGGTTTCAGGATCGCCGGTCCACTTCAGGCGGCCGTAGAATTTCTGAACGTGGCTCGTTTTCGAGGTGATGTTGAGCACGAGTCGCTCTCGTTCATCGAATGGCAGCGGCTCATCCAACTTCAGGACGCCGTTTTCGTAGGTGGCTTCGACTTCCAAAGACATCGGAAATCCTCCCTTGAGGTGCGGTCGGCCTTTATCGCATTATAATCGAGACGTCGGAGAAAGCAGCAGGAGTTTCAATGCCGATCAACCCCGTTCAATTTGCTCACGGCGTCTGCGACGAGTTCCTCCGGTACTTGTTCTCGGCGTTTCCGTTGTCCGACCCGGAACTGGCCGACCAAGCCCGCAAGCTCCTGGAACGTCCGTCGTCGCTCGACATCCCGCTGGTCAAGGGGCCGTTCGTCTCGTTGTCCGAGTCGTTTGCGAAGGGGGAATCGGTTCAGAAGATGGCCAGCGACGGCATTTTGCATTCGGCGATGCCGGGCTTAATCGGCTACCCGACGATGTACCTGCACCAGCAACAGGTGTTCGAGGCCGTGCGGGAGAAGCAGCACGTCCTGGTCGCCACGGGAACGGGGTCCGGCAAGACGGAATCCTTCCTCTACCCGATCATTGACGACCTCTTGCGCCAGCGGGACCAGGGGACCACGACCGGCCTGACGGCGATCCTCGTCTACCCGATGAACGCCCTGGCCAACGACCAGTTGGACCGCCTGCGGGACATGCTCGGCGGCACGGGGATCACCTTCGGGCAATGGGTCGGCACGACTTCTCGTAACGAAAGCGATGTGCAGGTTGATCGTTTCGAGGGTTCTTCCCGGCAGGCATTCCTGGAAGCTAGGCGTAACCGGCGAGACGAAGCCCAGGCCGAGGATCGAGCCGTCCGGCCCCTGGCCCCGCTCGAAGAGTGCTGCTCCGAGGAAGACATTCAGGCCCGCCAGCCGCGCATCCTGTTGACCAACTTCCGGCAACTCGAAGTCCTGACGACTCGCCTGCCCGACGTGCAGATGTTCGCCCAGGCCCCGCTCAAGTACCTCGTGTTTGACGAGGCCCACACCTACGCCGGGGCCACGGGTGCGGAGGTCGCCTGCCTCGTGCGACGGCTGCGAGCCTTAGCGGGAAAGACCCCCGACCAGATCACCTGCATCGGCACGTCGGCCACTCTCTCCGATCCCGCCAAGAAGGAGCAGGACAACGACGAGACGGCCCGGCGATTTGCGTACCGCTTCTTCGGCGTGGATGCGAACGAGGTGCGGCTCATCGGCGAATCGTATGTCAGTCGGGAATGGCCGAAGCAGCGGTACAAGCCCGTGGCCCCTGGCGGCGACGGCATGGCCCGTGTGGGTCGGGTTCTCTGCGCCGTGACCGAGCCAGTGAAGGTCAACGATGTGAAGGGCATCGTTGAAGAACTGACCGGGCAAATCTTCGATCCGGGCGAGAACTGGCGGGACTCGCTGTTCGATCACTTGGTTACCAACGAGTACGTTTTCCAGGCGACCCAAATCCTCAAACACCCGAAGCGCCTTAACGAAGCGGCGTGGCATACTTCGCAACGGCTGGCGCTGGGACGCTTGCCCGAAGGGGATCGGGCCAGTGCCGAGCTTCTGGCGTATCTGGTGCTGGGAGCCGCCGCCCAAAAGAGCGGCGATTCGCTGCTGCGGCCCAAAGTGCATTTCTTCATCCGGGGCCTGGATGAAATGGTTGTGGCGCTCGACGGGGCCGAAGCAGCGCCGCAGATGAAACTGTTCCTTTCGCTGGCCGAGGCGAAGGAGCATTACGGCGGTCGCCACGACGATTCCTTCTTCCCGGTGCTGACGTGCCGAAGCTGCGGCCAGCACTTTTTCGAGAAGTGGTACAAAGACCTCGAATACTCGAAAGGGGCCAAGAACCAACTCAAGGGTTTCGACCACGGCAACGCCGTGCAGAACGACGACGGCACTGACAATGCGTACTGGTCCACGTCGCCTTCCGAAACCGGCTCTCGCCTGCTCGTGACGAATCGCCTGCTGGAAGAAGCCGATGGCGGTCCTTCGGTCAAATCGTCTCGCTGGCCGAAGGCGCATTTCTGTCGGCAGTGCGGGGCCATGCACCGAGGTCCGTCGCCCCGGTGTCTCGCCGATGGCTGCGCACACAAAGAGGCATTGCTGCCGCTGATGGCATTCGGACCCGGCTTGTCGTCGTGTCCCTCGTGCAGTTCGACATCGTTCCAGATCGGCGGACGGGTCATCGAACCGGCCCGCAAGGTCCAGGCTGTGACGGTCGCCGACGTTCACATCTTGGCGCAGGCGATGATTAACGCCGCCCCGGATGGCCACAAGAAGCTCATCATCTTCGCCGACAGCCGACAAGATGCGGCGTTCCAGGCGGGCTGGATGCAGGATCACGCCCGGCGCATTCGCCTGCGCCACATGATGTTCTCGGTCATTGATGCGAGCGACAGCCGACTGGCGCTGGACGGGATCACCGACAAGCTCATGGACTTGTTCCGCAAGGATCAAAACCTCATCGACGCACTTCTGCCCGAACTGACCGGCGAGGAAGCTCCGGCGACCTTCGGCCACAACAAGTGGGTTCCGGTCCACAAGGCGCTGCGGTACATGGTGCTGCGTGAGTTCACCACCGGCGTCCGCCGCACGGACTGCCTGGAGTCGATGGGATTGGCGAGGGTCGCTTATGACGGCGTGAACGTGCAGAGCAAGGGACTCAAGCAGTTGGCCGAAGCGGTGGGCATCTCGTCGGAAGAGGCCGTCGAAGGAGTCTGCCTGATCCTCGACAACTGGCGGCGGAACCGGATTCTCTTCGTCAGCGGCGATCCGATCTTCTCCCGCTACCACGCCAAGGACGACCCGTATATCCAGGCAGGCTTGCTGCCGTTGCGGGAATTTCGGCCCGAAGGGTTGCTGCTGAATGCCGACAAGTCCAACCAGTACGCCCGTGGACTGCTTGCCCAAAAGGGTGCGTCGGCGGTTCAGGCCCTCTTCAAGAAGTGGGCCATGAGTCTCAACACATTCGATCCCGACACAGCCACGGCGATCCTGTGGGAGTTTCTGACCCAGGAAGCGAAGGTACTCTACAAGGTCACGCTGCGCTCGCAGCGTGAGACGCCGTTGGCCGGGGATGTCTGGCAAGTGCATCTGGAGAAACTGGCGGTCGAGCGGTGCAACGTGCGGGAGCGCTGCACGACTTGCCAGCGCCTCACCACGAGGCAAGCACCGAAAGCCGTCTGCACCCGGCACAACTGCCACGGCACGACTGCGACCGAGCAGCCTAAGCAGGACAACTACGATGTGTGGCTGATGGGGCGACCGTTCGTGATGGTCAGTGCGGAGGAACATACGGCCCAGGTTCCTGGCGAGATTCGCAACCGCATCGAGAACGACTTCAAATCTCGGCACGGGCGGACCAACTGCCTCGTGGCCACGCCGACTCTCGAAATGGGCGTGAACATCGGGGCGCTCGACATGGCCCTGATGCGCAACGTGCCGCCACGACCGGCGAACTACTGGCAACGAGCCGGACGAGCCGGGCGAGAAGAACGCATGGCAGTGGTCGTAACCTACTGCCGTCGCTCGCCACATGATCGCTACTTCTTCGATGACCCACTGCGCATCCTCGGTGGAGCAATTGAGGCTCCGACCTTCAACCTGCGTAACCCGCTGATGGTCGCCAAGCACATTCG
Source organism: Gemmataceae bacterium (assembly GCA_043744695.1). Classification (GTDB taxonomy): domain Bacteria; phylum Planctomycetota; class Planctomycetia; order Gemmatales; family Gemmataceae; genus Urbifossiella. The sequence continues at coordinate 2,673 of JAYTUG010000269.1, read as the reverse complement.
CTCGGCAATCCTGTCCGAGTTGCTGCTCCGCTCCCAGCAAGAGAATGGCCAGACGGAACGCATCCGTGCGATTATGAAGGGCCTGTTCCCCTTGTTCATTCGCAGCTACCTCTTGGATGACGACAACCACTTCCGAGAGTTGCCGACCAGCACCGCACCGTTGGGTGAGTTGCTCCGGGAGATCAAGTCGTCCGTTGCAGATCGGCTCGTCGTCCTCTTCGCACAGCACTGGCCGGAAGAAGCTGCGGAACTCGGATCACGCACGGCCATCGAGAAGGCTATTGATGAAGCCGCTGACGAACTCAGTGTCGTCGTTAAGCGACTCCATCGCCGCCTGAGTTGGGCCAGATCGACACGCTCCGACTTGCACCGCAAGAAGGACACCGGCCTGATCGAGCGGGAAGAGGAGCAACTGCTGCGTCGGTGCGACGAGTTCATCAATTCCATCGTGACCTGCGACCGAGCGACCTACACGCTCATGGTCCTGGGGGCCGAAGGATTTCTGCCCGGCTACGGCGTTTACGAAGGCGGCGTGAAGGCGTCCGCCCGGCGTGGCTTCGCCCGCCAAGCCGGTCCTCGTGCCTTCGACTTGTCACGCAACAACGTCGTGGCCTTGCGGGAGTTCGTACCGGGCAACCGGCTTTACGCCAACCGTGGCACGTTCTACGTCAGCCGGTATCACCTGGGGGCCGACGAGACGGCCCGCATTCGCACGCTGCACGTCAACGTCGCAAAGAGATACGTCACGGATCAAGCCGGAGATGCGGCCTATGGGCAGTCGGGAAGCGTGCCGATTGACACCCTGCCAATGACCGACTTGGACTTGGCCCACGAGAGCCGAATCACCGAGGACGAAAACCTGCGATTCTCGATGCCCGTCTCCGTGATGGGTCGGCTTCGGAAACGCAATCGGGGCGGCAAGGCCCTGAAAATCGGCGACCAGGAAGTTGGCCACGTTCGGGGCCAGGGTATCGAACTCGTCAACCTCGGCGAAGCGGGCCGGGTGAAACAAGGTGAACTCGGCCACTGGATTTGTTCGGTCTGCGGCGCTGCGAAGACGCCGTATGCCGTGCCTGCGGAACTGGCGCAGTTCATGAAGATTCACAAAGAACGATGCGGCAAGGACGTTGCCCGCCTCGCTCTCGCTGTCCAAGCCGATGTGGACATGCTCCAGTTCCACGCCGTTGCCGATGAAGCCGCAGGGATGAACATCGGCGAGGCGCTGCGCACGGCGGCAACCCGTCTGCTCGACATGGGAACCGACGATGTGCAACTCCTGATCGTACAGAAGCCAAACGACAAACTCGACTTGCTGATCTACGACTCGATGCCAGGAGGTTCTGGCTTGCTCGAACAACTGCTCGCCCGCTGGCAGGAACTCATCGCCACTTCCAAGGAGTTGTTGTCCGGTTGCGTGCAAGGGTGCGAGACGGCGTGCTACTCGTGCCTCAAGACGTTTCGCAACCAGTTCCATCACGAGATGCTCAACCGCCACAAGGCCCTGGAACTGATCGAGCGTCTGAACTGCTTGCCAGAAGGGTATCGGGACATCCCGCCGCTATTTGAGGAAGAACGACCAGAAGACGATACGCCTTCAAACAATCCAGAGGCTCGGCTGTTGCGGCTGCTTCACGAGCATCACTTTCCTTCGGGTGTATGCCGCAAACGGATTACTACGTCGCTGGGCATCGCCACGGAACCGGATTGGGTCCACGAACCGACGAAGGTGGCGGTCTACCTCGACGGCATGAGCCGTGGCCTTCACGGTGATCCCAACGTCGCTCGCAAGGACCAGATCATCCGGCAAGCCGTGGAATTGGATGGCTACACGGTCATCGTCGTTCAGCGCCGTGATCTGGACGACCCCCAAGCGGTGCGGCTCCATTTGCGAAATATCGCACAAGCAATGGGAGAGACAAACTTGCCGATCTTCGGAGATGCGGAACTAAGCTCCGCTTCACCCGTTGGCCTCTCGCTGGCCGAAGAACTGCTGGCCTATTGCGATGAACGATGCAAGGACTTGATCCGTGGCTGTAGGCAGCAGGGCAAACCGCTGCCCGAAGTCGGCTACGAACTGCAAGACCACCAAGGACGGGTGTGCGCCGAAGCCGAGCTTGCTTGGCCCTCGAAGAAAATCGCCGTTCTTGTGCCGGAACGTCAGGAGGCTATCGAGGCATTTAAGGCCCAGGGTTGGAAGGTGTTCTCGGTCGATGACCTCGCCGCTCAAACCCACAAGCTGCTGGGCAGTTTGACGGAGTGACTCGCAATGCCAACGGTCGCCATCGCCAGCGAGTTTCTCGAAGCCTACGCACGGATTCCCCGTGCGCAGCAGAAGAAGGTCCGCGAGTTCACCGAGAAGTTCCAGGCCAACCCCAAGTCTTCCGGCATCAACTACGAGAAAATCCACGCCGTCAAAGACGACCGAGTGCGGACGGTCAGGATCGACAAGCAGTATCGAGCGATCATCCTGCATCCCGACAAGGGGGAGGTAGTACTTGTTTAGCGCCCCCACTCCGTCCCGCGTTGCGAAACTGGCGCAGCTGAACGCGGCTCGAGTCGCTAGCATCAGGTCATGGACGGAGCCACGTGCCCCGGGTGCCGCGAACTCGCCCAGCGAGTCGCCGCTCTCGAAGCCCAAAACGCCGAACTCCGCCGCAAGCTCGAAGAGACCCT
>JAYTUG010000268.1:0-7201 GCA_043744695.1 Gemmataceae bacterium | reverse complement strand
CGACCCGATGCGTTTCTTTCCCCGCGTGTACGGCCGCCTTCGGCGGCTCTTTCAGAGACACCGAGATGAACCGCGTGGTCGGCGTCACCTTGCCGGTATCGCGGAGAATGGAGACGGCGAGGCGAACCTCGTCTGAAGCTAGCGGTTCGAGTGGGTGCATGTTTTGAGGCTCGTGTGGGGCTCGCGAAGTGCAATCAGTTTAGCCGAACGGATGCGCGCCGGCAGCGAAAAGTCGTCCAATCAGCCCACGAAGACGCCGCCGAGGAAGGACGATTCAAATGCCAGAAAGCTACTCACTTGCGAGGCGGCACCACTGATGATCTTGTAAACGCCGACGCCTGGAGTCGAACCGGCGGCGGAGCCAGCGACGATCTCCACCTTGGTATCGGCATCGACGTTTCGTGCCGCAACGGGCACGCCGCCCCGATTGTTGAGATCGCCGGCGAAGAAGCTCGCAATGAGAGAATCCTGCACGCCCCCGAACGCGACGACGCGCGGCGCTCCGCCCGGACCAGCTCCTACAATCACGTCGCCTCGGCCATCGCCATCGACGTCGCCGACCGCCACGAATGTTCCGTTGCGGAGAGTCGATTCGAAGGCGAAGAAATCGTTCTTGACCCGCATTGGCGTGAGGTTGGGGCGCAGTGTCGTGCCGTCGAAGATGGCGACCCGTGGCCCGCCACCGAAGCCTGCCGCGACGATGAGATCGGGCACGGTGTCGCCGCTCACGTCCCCGATTGCGATTCGGGTTCCACCGCGGAAGTTCGGATCGTCGATTCCCAGAAAGTCCGCCAGCACGGTGCCGTCTTTCCCGCTGAGGACGCGGACTCGCGGCCCGCCACCCAGGTCCGCGGAGATGGCAATGTCCGCGAAGCCATCCGCATTCACATCTCCCGATGCCACGTAGACGCCGCCCGTGAAGGTTCCTTCGAAGGCAAAGAATTGGCGAACTTGCAGGCCGGTCGCGCCGTCGAAGACCCGCACATCCGGGCCGCCTCCGGGCCCAGCACCGACGATGAGATCGGGGACCATATCGCCTGTGACATCGGCGCTGGCAACGCGCACGCCTCCGGTGAAGTTGCCGAACGGATTGACCGAAAGTCGGGCGGCACCGCCCACGGGGTCGACGAGTTTGGCCACGGGCCCACCGCCTACTCCGGCTCCCACCGCGATTGCGACCTGGGAACCCGAGTACGTGATCTGGTAAATGGCGCCTTGCGGGCTGCGGGCCAAGTAGAGCAGTTGTCCGGACGTGCCCTCGGCCAGCGCGACGATGATTTGCCCCGTCGGGTTGTCCGCGAAGTTGGTAACGGTTCCGGTCGCCGCATCGCGTACATCGATCCAGCCGTTCGCGAGATCGGCAAAGAAGTAGTCGCCCGTGTAGCTGACGGGAAACGAGAACGTACTGGGCTGGTAGAAGGCACCGCCGATGATCGAAATGCCGCCGAACGGATGGGGCGCGGAGTGCGCGTAGTTGTAAATCGGCCGTGTGAAGTTCGGGAAGAACGACTGGATGAAGTCGCCTTCGGTTGTGGGCCAGCCGTAGTTCGCGCCCGCTCGGCCCGCATCGATCTCTTCGAAGGAACTCTGTCCAACATCGTTAATGAACATGGCTCCGCTCGCGGAGTCGAAGGCGAACGTAAATGGATTGCGGAGCCCGGCCGCCCAGATCGAACGCGTGACCCCGGCCGGAACCGTACCCAGATCGTCGATGGTCGTCGGGTTGTCGCTCGGAATCGTGCCATCCGAATTGATGCGAAGCATCTTGCCGAGCCGGTTCGTCAGAGTTTGAGAATTGGAGCCGCTCGCGTTGTCCCCCACGGCAACGTACAACTTGCCGTCCGGGCCGAAGTGGATCGCACCGCCGTTGTGATTGGTCGCGGACGAGAGGGAATCGAGATCGAGAATGGGAACATCGCTTCCCGCGATCGCGGTGTTCCCGTTGGCCGTGAATCGGCTCACGCGGTTGTGCGGGCTTCCTCCGCCGCTGGGAACGGTGTAGTAAACGTAGACGAAGCCGTTGGACGCGAAGTTGGGATCGAGCGCGACGCCGAGCAGGCCGCGCTCGCCCGTGGAATCGACGGCGAGCGAAAGGAATGGGGTCGCGAGCACGCTGCCGTTCTGCACGACGCGCAGCGTGCCAGCTTGCTCGGCAACGAAGACCCGACCATCCGGAACGACGACCATCGCCGTCGGCGAAGACAGACCCGATGCGAAAACCGACTCCGTAAATCCGATCGGCAACGTAACGGGCGTAAGTCGATCTTCGAGGCACTCGAAGCAAAGGCGAGTTCGGTTCATGGCGGACTCGCCAATTGGGAAGTGGGCGAGGTCATTCTACCTCCCACTTCCCATACCCGCTCGTCGAAAAGCTCAGTCTGGCTTGGAGGCCCGTCGGAATTCCAGACTCGGGGCGACACCCGATTCGAGGAAGCGGTCCAACGCGATCGAGAACTCCGGCGACGGGGGATCGTTGTGCCCGCCGCGCGGGACGGGCACGAACTGCTTCGGTTCGTTGGCGGCGGCGAACAGCGTTTGCCCCTGTTTGAAGGGAATGACGACGTCGGCCTCGCCGTGCGATTGCAAAAGCGGGCCGCGATAATCGCCAATCTTGGCCAGCGAATCGAGCCGGTTTTTCATCAGCGTGTGGGCCGGCAAGAGCGGCATGTGGCTCTTCGCAACAGCGGGGAGCGAGGTGAACGTGTTCCAAAGTACGAGCCCGCGAGCGCCGTCCTTGGCCGCAAGATCGACGGCGATTCCACCGCCGAGCGAGAGCCCGACGAGAATCACGTCGCCCTCGGCGACGCCGCACCTCTTCGCCAGCCACTGCCGAGCCGCTCGCGCATCCGCGACGACTCCGGCTTCGTTCGGCAACCCCTCGCTCTGGCCGTAACCGCGATAGTCGAAGACGAGCACCGCCGCGTTCAGCTTCTCGCGAAACATCCTCGCGTGATTCTTGAAGTAAGTGATGTTACCCGTGTTCCCGTGGAGGAACAGCACGACGGCCCGCGGATGCTCGGGAGCGGAGAACCAGCCATGGAGTTGCGTCCCGTCTAAAGATTCGAATCGGGCGTCTTCGGTTCCCGGTTCGAGCGTCCAGTCGCCGTCGGGGAAGCGTCGCGGCTGGAAGACGAGGGACGATTCAAAACTTGCGGGCGAGGCGAGCCGTCCGACCCAGCGGCCTATCCAATTCCCGGACGCGCCTTGAGACATGGATTGTTGCGGGGCGCAGCCGCTCATGACGCAGCAGATCGCGACCAGCGACAATCGGATTGCACGGCCCATCACTATCCCCCCACCCGGATATGCCGAGTGGGAGAAGTGCCGTCAATCGCGATTTTTTGGGTGTGCCGTTGGTAGCCGAGTGCGGTGACGGCCCCAGGGTTGAAGGTGAATCTCTGGATCGGCCGCACTCGGAGAGTGCGGACTACCCTGGCCCAGAAAGGCGATCACCCTTTGAGCATCTCGTCGTGCTTCATGCCGCTCGGAGGCAGGTCGGCCTTGCGGCAATTCGCGAGGCCCGCCTTCGCACCGGCGAACGGGTCGGCATCGTTGTCCTCCCACTCGATTGACACAGCACCGTCGAAGCCGACGCGGTTCAACTCGATGAAGATTTCTTCCAGCGAGTTCGCGTCGCGATCGGTGCCGGCCGTGACGAAGTTCCAGCCGTTGGCCCAGTGACCCATCGGCCGGTGCCCGCCGAGACGCCCGGCACGGCAGTGTTCGCGAGCCACCCACACGCCCTTCACGTGCGCACAGTGGATGAACTCCGGGAACTCGCGGATGAAGTCGATCACGCTCACGTTCTGCCATTCCATGTGCGAGCCGTCGAGGTTGAACCCGACGACGCCCTCGAAGCCCGCCTTGCACATGTGGTTGATGTAATCGCTGGCGCTCTCGATGTCGCCCATCGCCCGTTCGCTCGGATGGCACTCCAGGTCGAAGGTCACGCCTTGCTTGCGGCACTCGTTCCAGAACGGCCCGAAACGCTCGACGATGAGTTCGAGGCTCACTTGCCGCGGATCGGCGATCTTGAATCCTTCGATCGCATCGGGCAGCGGCGGGAATAGGAACCAGTGGCTCCAGCACCACGCCGGCGAACCGACGAAGCCGGACATCGCGACCTTGCGGCCCTGCAACTTCGAGAGCGCGCCGGCGTAGCGAGCGCAGGCCATGAGGTCCGCGAACGCCTCGGTGTGGACCAACTTGGCGACGTTCTCGGGAACGAAGAGCGGATCGGTTCGCGGCGGGTTGTTCCCCGCGGTTCGCCACGCCTTGTACGCGGCCTTCGCCTCGCCCTTGCCGCTGCAGAAGTTCAACGTCTTCGCGGTCGGCTCGTCGCCGAGCACCTGACCCTGGAGGTGCGTGGCGATGGTGAAGATTTCGAGCCCGTGGCTCTTCGCCAACGCGACGCGTTCCTTGGCGAACTCGGCGGCCCCGGCGTCGGTATCGCAGCGGCGCAAATCGAGTTCCCAAGTCGCTTCTTCCCAGCCGTCGAACCCGGCCTCGGCGATGAACTCGATCCACTTCGCTTCGGGCACGCCGCCGAACTGCCCGCGAACCAGGCCGATCTGGTGGTAACTGCCTTTGCCGTTCTTGTGCGCGGTGGTCTGATGAAATCCCATGGGGGAGGCTCCGTTGAGATGGAAAGGATTAGGGCAAAGTGTATTCGGGGGATGGACGTGAGCAAGGCGGGGGAGATGGAAAGGATTAGGCTCTGTTTGAGAACCGCAGAACGTGGGAAAGGCCCTCTCACCCTCTCGCACATTTCACCACGAAGGCACGAAGATCACACAAAGAAACACTCAGGATAGTGATGAACCACGTTTCTCTTTGTGGCCCTTTGTGTGAACTTCGTGCCTTCGTGGTGAAATAGCGTTCACGGATTTTACACGAAGGCGGGGGAACCCGCCCTGCGCGAACTGATAATGGCCGCGAACGGATAGGAGTCGCAACGTAGCAGCTTGGTATGAACTCTTCCAATTCCGTCGGGGTGCATGATCCTCGCCACCTTCGCATGGAAGTATGTGCCTGCACTTTACGGCAACTGAAAATTTTGCGTCACTCGATAGAGACCCACTCGCAATCGCGGGTGGTCGCGGCCCACGATCGGATCCGAGCCGCCGTAAAAGTTTGGAATCGTCTGCGCCGACAGCCAATCGTCCCATTCGAGAACGGTCGCGAGTTCGACGAACGATGGCGGTAGTCGAACCGAAAGCGATCCGATGTGTGGACGGTAAAAGCCTCGGTCGTCGGGGTAAAGTGGAAGGACCAGCACGTCGCCAACGTGGAAGTCCGACTGCCCGGGGATGATCATCGTGAACCCGGCCCGCTCGCAGTAGAACTGGAAGCCCCAGTGCCCGGCGAACCAAACTCGTTTCTCACCGCGAAGTTCGACCGCGGCCCGTTCCGCGAGCACCTTTTCAGGATAAGCATCGAACGTATCCAACGCCGCGACGAAGAGCCCGATGGCGATCGCGAATCTCAGCAGCCATCGCGGCGGAGTGCGCTCCGGGCGGATTCGCTGCATGCGACTCAGCAAGCGCGCTGCAACTATGCCAAGCACGATGGTGAATCCGATGACGCGCCGCGCCGCCGGAAACGGCGTGAGTACGAAGTAGCCCGCCAGTTCAAGCAAAAGCCAACCCGCGACGAACCACGAACCGCGCGAGAACCGCAGCCTCCGCTTCTTCAGGATGAGCGAACCGGCTCCGACGAGCGCTACCAAAAGGACGCCGGTTCCAAACGGTCGCCACACGTTGCGTGCCCGGAACACATCGCTTGCAAGGATCGCTACGAGTCCTGCCCCGATGCACCAAAGAATGGCGATCAGAATCAACTTGCGGTTGGAAAACCCCATCGACCTGGCCGCGAAGAGTGCGATGCCGAACCCGAGGAGTCCGAGGTGTCCGACGAGGCCGGGGATGAGCGCCGACTTTTCCTGAAGCCAGTTTCCCGTCGCCGCCCTCTGATCGGCGACGTGATGGAGGAAGTGCGATTCGCCGTACTTCTCGAACAGAAATGCTTCCCACGATACGAATATGACAAGGCTCATCACGCATGCCAGAATCGCGAGTCGAAGTTGACGGTGCGTGAGCCCATACCAGGCGATCGCGGCCGGGACCAACATCGCGGTGTACTTGGTCTGCATCGCAAGTCCGGCCACCGCGCCCGCAAAGACAGCCCGCTTCCAGCCGCAATTTCTTCTCGTGAACAGCGCCAGCGCCGCGAGCCCGAGCGCCGCGGCTGGCACGTCCAACATCAGGTTCACCATCGGCAACACGGCCGGCGAGAGCACAATCAGCGACAACGCGATCCCCTCGCTTTCCCGCGCGAATCGCCGCAGCACTTCCCACAACGACCGCGCGAAGATCCACACGAAGGGAAAGAGCCACAGCTTCAACAGAAGGATGCGTTCGCCGAAGAGTCGCATCCCCAGCGCGAGCCAGTACGGCACCACCGGCGGCGCGAGTACGTCCATTGCCGGTTCGGGCAGCGTGTACCAGTGGATCGTAAAGCCGTAGGGGTCGAGCGGGTGGGCCGCGATCTGCCGTGCGTAGGCGAGGTACGCGGTGTCGTCGACCAAGACGGGCTTGATGGCGTTGGCCAGGGTCACGATGACCGCGAGGACCGTTGGCCCCGCGATCCAGCGACAATGCACGTGCAGTTCTCCGGGATTTCGAGCCGGGAGGTAAGCTACAACCGATGCGATGGGAATCCACAGTTGGGCGGCGCTTCTCCCTCCCGTACAACATCTCCATGCGCACGCTGCCGCTGCTCGAAGCTCCGAACGAACCGCCCGACGCGACTCCGCGCGGTCGCCTTCCCTCCTGGCTCAAACGGCAACTCCCCCGCGGCAACGGCAACTTCTTCACCCAGAATCTGCTCGAAGACCTCAAGCTCGAGACCGTCTGCGAGAACGCCCGCTGCCCCAACCGGCCCGAGTGCTGGTCGCGCCGCACCGCCACCTTCATGATCCTCGGCAACGTCTGCACCCGGCCCTGCGGCTTCTGCTCCGTTCCTAAAGGCGAACCGCTGCACGTCGAATCGGATGAACCCGAGCGCGTCGCGGAAGCCGCCGTGCGGCTCGGTTTGAAGCACGTCGTCATCACCTCCGTGACGCGCGACGATCTCCCCGATGGCGGGGCGAGCCACTTTGCCGAGTGCATCTTCGCCATTCGCGAACGCCTTCCCGATACAG
>JAYTUG010000267.1:0-1887 GCA_043744695.1 Gemmataceae bacterium | reverse complement strand
TGCATTCGCATCGGCATGGCGACCTCTCCCCAGCGGGGAGAGGTGAAGAGTTCGGCCGTTCCAACGCTAAAAATAATGTGTTCCCGGCTCTCTCATGCCCATGTCTGCCTATCCCGTGCTCTGCTACTCTCTCGATTGTTCGCGGCCGGCTGCGTTCAAAATCGCATCGCGCTGGAACGACGGTTCCACCGAAGAATTGAAAACCTATTCGCTTTCGTGCCCCGACTGCCTCGCGGATCGTTTCGAAGACGCGATCCTGAGGCGAGCCGCCTGCCGACTCGCGCCGGGCGAGAGCCTGGAAGCACCCGGCATCTACGAACTCCATCGCGGCGACCGCGACAAAACTCTGAAGCGCTGCCCCGATTTTGAAGGGAAGCCCATCACATCTTGATGACCTTCATCCGCCGGGAGATTTCCTCGACGGGAATGAGTTCGCCCTGGCCCGACCCGGGGCACACGCCTTCCGTTTGTTCCCACGTCTCGCGGCTTTCGAGGTTGCTATCCCAGAACGGCCAGGTGCCGCACTGCGGCGGGCGGACGGAGTAGATCGTGCAGCCTTCGCCGCGTTCGAAGAAGACGCAGTCGCCGTTGGCTTTCTCCTTGAGCGTTCGCCGAGACTTGGCCCGCCGCGTGTAAAGTTGCGTCACTTCCTCGATCGATTGCTTGCGGAACTTCGCGATCGCTTCGAGCTCGGCGTCCGTGACCCAAACGTATCCCGGCTCGCCGGTGCAGCACTTCCCGCACCGCGTACACGAGAACTGCAGACCATCGGCATACCAGGGTTGGGCCGCGTCATCGTTCATGCGGATCCTTTGGTCGCGGGGTACTCGTCGCGCGGGTCGCCTTAACGTGCGCTGCATTAATTGCTACATCTAGTCTATTGCGTCTGGCGAGCCATCCACTCCGGAATCTTCGATGAGCCAGCTGTTTGGAGTGGCACTGCGGGGCACGGGGAGTTGCCTGCCGGCCCGAGTGGTGCCGAACGAAGAATTCACCGACATCCTCAACTTGGAAACGTCCGACGAGTGGATCCGCACGCGTACCGGCATTCGCGAGCGCCGCTTCGCAGCTCTTGGCGAGACGTCCGGAAGTTTGGGCACGATCGCGGCACGCCGAGCTCTGGAGTCCGGCGCGATCGAGGCCGGTGAGATCGACCTGATCGTCTGCGCCACGGCGACACCCGATCTGATGTCGCCCGCCACGGCCTGCTTAATTCAAGCCGCACTCGGTTGCCGGCACATACCCGCCTTCGATATCTCCGCCGCCTGCTCGGGCTTCCTGTACGGCCTCTCGGTTGCTTCGCAATTCATCCGCAACGGTGCCGCCAAGAACGCACTCGTCGTGGGGAGTGAAGTCCTGAGTCGGGCGCTCGACTTCACCGACCGGAACAGTTGCATCTTGTTCGGCGACGGTGCCGGTGCCGTGGTGCTGTCCGCGAGCCCGAACCTGAACGGCGGCTTCCGCAACATCCGGCTCTTCTCCGATGGCACGCGTCAGGAACTGATCCAGGTGCCGAGCAAGGTGACGCCGAACCCCGCGCCGGGAGCCCCACTTCAACCGAGGCTCGAGTTCCTCCGCATCGTGGGCCGCGAGGTGTATCGCTTCGCCGTCACACGCATGATCGAACTGATTCAGCAAGCGGAGATCGATTGCCGGGAGATGGGATTGAGCGGTATCGACGTGTTGATCCCGCACCAAGTGAATGGACGAATCATCGACGCGGCCTTGGAAGCGACCGAGTTCCCGCGCGAGAAGGTGGTCGTGAATCTGGACAAGTACGGCAACACCTCGGCGGCGAGCGTGCCCATCGCGCTGGACGAAGCATTGCGAACCGGGCGCTGCAAGCCCGGCGACACTGTGCTGCTCGTCGCCTTCGGAGGCGGGCTC
>JAYTUG010000266.1:0-1891 GCA_043744695.1 Gemmataceae bacterium | reverse complement strand
GCTCGTTTCCCGTGAAGTCGACTAGGACTTCACATTCGTAATCGCGTCCGTCGAGCGTAATCCAGATCTGAAACCCGACGGTTCTCACTGATGTTCCTGTGACACCGGTAATCAGACTTGGCAACCCCTGAGAGGGATCAAGCTGAAGTAACTGACAGTCCGCCCAGGGAATCGCGCTCGCATCTGCTCCCGTGTCGAGAATAACTCGATCCAACAGAATTCCGGGATCGCCTTGGACACGACGAAATACAACCGATACGACAGGCAGTGCCTCGGCAGGATAGCTGGTGTCGTAGGCGAAAACTGCTCGTCGCATCCGAAATCCAACATTTTCACGACCAACGCACGTGACGAATGGGTGTGCTTGGCTTTGCCTGGCCTCTCGAAGCGTCGTCGAGGGCCGCTTGTCAGACGCGATTACTTTTCCGTTCGCAAAACCAATCCACTGATTTTCATACTGCTCGAGAAGGCTCTCGCGAACCGCCCAGTACTCGGCTTCATTCCGATACCAGTCCGGGTGGAGTTGCCGCGCGATGTCGGGCGGCAACCCCTCGGCAAGACTTCGATATGTGATATTCGCGTTCATCGCTGACTCGCTATTTCTGAACCCGTGCATCCGCGAGGATCGCCTGACTACCGTTGAAGAATGGCGAACTCGCGTCCACCTGAATGCGGAGTACCTTTACGTTCTTCACGTCGAGCGTCACGCCCTTCGGCTTGTCCTTGCGGCGAATCGTTTCCTTGAAGAGCACGCGGCCGTCGGCCTCGATGGTCACGGTCGCCTCGGTGGCACTGTCGCCCACCTGATCGAGGATGCCGATGGTCGCCTTCAACTCGCGGAAGTCGCCGCCGAGCGCGTAGGTGAGTGCCGTGTCGGCGGGAACCCAGAGACCCTTCGGATACTCGACGCCGTCCAGCTTCAGAGGGGCGTTGGCCGGTGCCTTATCCACGATGTACTGCGACTTCACATTGAGCGTCTTGCTCGCTTCATCGGCCGGTAACTCGGGTGCGTCCACCTTCGGAATCAGGTCCGAGAGGTACGCAATGTTCCCGTGCGCGTAGTCCAATTGCGACACGGCCTGGAGCGAGGGATACGTCACGACCACGCCGGAAACCGTCGTCACTTTCATACCCGAGCCGGCGAGGTCGACCGCTTGCGCGAGGAGCATGTTGCCGAAGACGTCGTTCACGCGGCAGAGCGTCGGGGCCACGAGGGCCGGCAACGGTTGATTGAACACGAGCCCGCCCGTGGCACGCGAGGCGAGCAGTTCTTCCTTCACCCCGTCTTCCTTCTCGAAACTCACCTTCGTGCCTTCGGCGTTCCCCTCGAGGAGTGTGCCTTGGACGAAGCTCAAACCTTCCTGCTGGCGAATCACGTAGAGGTCGCGTTTGCCGCGGGTCTGGAGCATCTTCTTCCAGTCGTCGCGATTCTTGGTGTCGTCCGCGCCGCGGAGAGCGAAGAACACGGTCGTAATCGGCAATTCGAACGTCGGGGGCGGAACGTCCTTGGGGCCGGGCATCAGGTCGATCGCGAACGCCTTCTTCTTGATCGAGTATTTCGCACACCTCAACCGCGAGCCGTCCGTGAGTTCGATCTCGTGGTACTTCACCTCCTTGGAAATCGGCAGCGGCCGACGGCCCAAGTCGATGAGTACAATCTCCTTGCCCGCGATCTTGATCGGTGCCTCGCCAATCTTGAAGGTCACGCCATCCTTGTCTACGGCCACGAGGCTACCGGTGAGCTTCTTGCCCGCGCCGGTTGTGAGATCGTCGGCCGCGGCGACGGAAACGAGCAGGCATGAAGATAAGACGAGGAGACCCCGGCAGATGTAACGCATGGCGGGTGACTCGGCGGGAAAAAAGCCGCTCGCGGCTTCGCGATGGGAGCTTA
>JAYTUG010000265.1:0-27035 GCA_043744695.1 Gemmataceae bacterium | reverse complement strand
CGACGTTGAGCGTGATGAAGAAGTTGCCGGCTTTGTCCCGCGCCGGGCCGAAGGCGAACTCGTGGTAGTCGCCGGAGACGCCCCACTTGTCGCAGATCGTGATGAACTCGTCCGCGACCCCATCGCCGTCTTTATCGATGAGCTTCGTGAGTTCCGGCCGCTGCACCGCGTAGACCGTGTTGTTGTCTTGCACCGAGAGCCCGAGGGCTTCGTGGAGGCCCGTGGCAAAGCGCGTGAACTTGATCTTGGTGAGGTCTTCTTCCAGCGGGTTGTGAATGAGCCAGACTTCGCCGCGGCGGGTGCAGGCGAGCAACTTCCCGTCCGGGCGGAACGCGAGCCCGCCCACTTCCAGCACGCAATCGATGGGCTGGGGAATCGTCACGAGTTTGTAGAACGCGGCTTCGTTGCCCGCGGAGGCATTCGTGGATTGAACTGCGGCCGCCGGCGGGAAATCGCGATCGGCCCGCCTGCGAATCGTCTCCGGCACGATGTCGGGAAGTTCGGGGCTGGCCCAAACTTCCCAGCCGCCGCCGTACTGCCCGATCTTCAAGAGCAGTTGGTTCTTCCCGACCTTCACGTTGAGCGTGGTGCGGAACTGATCGGGTGCCGCGGCGCGCTCTTGGTCTTCGTGCAAAATTCGTTTGCCGTTGAAGAACACGGAGCACGAATCGTCGCTGCCCAACGCGAGCGGCAACTTGAACTCGCGCTCCGACTCGAACTCGTGAAGCAGATACACGACGCTCCAGGTTCGGTCGTTGGGGAAGAGCCCGGCGAGGTCGAGGACTTTGCCGAGCTCGAACGCCCGATATTCCTTCCAGCCGAACTTCGCACCCCCCTTCCCCGTGAACGCATCCTTCAGGTCGAGCTTCTTCTCGGGCGGATAGACGAAGTCGAAGCCCTTCTTCTCGGCGTTGTCGAACGGCCCGGCGAAGTACCACTTCCCCGCGAGGTTCGGCAGCCCGTGCGAGGCGAGCGTCGCCTTCACGGTCTCGGTTCGCGTGCCCTTCTTGACGTATTCGCCTGTCGGCGTCTGAGCGGGGAGTAAGGCAAAGGTGACGAGCAGTGAAGCGATGGCAGCGAGTCGCATGAAGAACCTCAAAGTAATAAGCCGCGGCGACCGCCCTCGCGGCTCACCCGTTGGGTTGCCACAGTTGACGCAGGATCAGCCGATCAGGTTTCTGAAAGCCGAGTCAGAACTTGACTGAGCCGTGCGTACTAAGAGCTATTTTGGGACTTGCTTTGATGACCGCGCGACCGCCGCATCCGTGGGCTCTCATCGAGCGCGAGTCCCTTCATTTCGGAGTACGATCTCGCTTCTTGGAGAGTTTGAATGGCATTACTGATCTCGCCGTTGTCGAGATACAGACGCGACAACGCCAGCATCGTTTGCTGAAGTTTTTTGGGGTCGAGGCCTCGCGTTGCGACCTCCTCGTAGGACTCTCCACTCACGGTCGCGTGCAGATCGCGGATCATCTCCACTTCCTTCTTGCGATGCTCGATCGCCAGCGGAGTGTTTCCCTGTGCTTCGGCGATCAACGATCGGCAGCCTTCCCCGAGAATCGATTCGCGGTTCCGATCCGCGTCGTCGATCAGTTCGGCCAGTCGCATCGAGTCGCGTTGAACCTTGGCCTTGTTCCATTCGAATCGCAGACTGTGGGACAGTTTGTCGGCGAGCGCGATGATTCTCATCCACGCCGCGTTCGCGGCTAGGCTTCGACTCAACGCTGGCTTCGGTCGCACTGTTTTCGTTTTCATCTCACTCGTCCGGTAAGGATTTGTCCGGCTTCAGTTCTGGACGTTGTCGTTGCACGAATGGCGGCAGTGAATCCCACTCTTGCCAGCGTCTCCGCAACTCGGCTTCATCCTGCCTCCTCTTCTCGATCGCATTCTTTCGATATTTGTTCTTCTTCGCTTTACCACTCTTCTTGTCGTGCCCTTTCCCGGGTTGGTGTTTTCTACCGCCTTTCGGGCCTCGATTGAGCTCTTCGCCAGGGTCGTTGCTCACAAACTACCCTCGCCTCGGGTCCTGATATCTCGCCTGACTATTCTACCGCGATCGACGATGCGGCGAATAGAAAGAGTGAATCTGTAGACTCGGGAGGTTCGACCATGACTCGCGTCGCAATCGCATTCACCTTGATGGTCGGCTTCGCCCTTCCTGTGTCCGCCGCTCCGAAGAACGTCGTCCTGCTCATCGCCGACGACCTCGGGATGCAAGTCGGCTGTTACGGGGATCGGTCCGCGAAGACGCCGAACATCGACAAGCTGGCTGCGGCCGGCACGCGCTTCACGCACGGGTTCGCCAGCGTCTCGTCGTGCAGCGCGAGCCGCGCCACGATCCTCACCGGCATGCCCACCCACATGTGCGGCCAATACGGCCTCGCCCACGCCGAACACAACGCCGCCACTTTCAAAAAGGTGAAGGGACTTCCCGCACTGCTGGCTCCGGCCGGGTACAAAAGTGCCGTCCTTGCGAAGCTCCACGTTCAACCGAAAGAAGTTTACCCGTTCGACGAAGAGATCTCGGCGAATGGCCGAAACGTCGTGCAGGTTGCCGAGAAGGCGAAGGACTTCATTGCGCGCACCGGCGATGCGCCGTTCTTCCTGCTCGTCGGGTTCGTCGATCCTCATCGCGCCGGGGCGAAAGGATTCGGCAACGAGGCGAAGTATCCCAAGGGCACGCCCGCCGAAGTATTCGATCCGAAGGCGGTGACCGTTCCCAATCACTTGCCGGATTCGCCCGAGGTTCGGGCTGAACTCGCCGACTACTACCAGTCCGTCACGCGCATGGACCACGGCGTCGGGCTCATCCTGAAGGTGCTCGAAGACGCGAAGAAACTCGACGACACGCTCGTGATTTTCCTCAGCGACAACGGCATCCCGTTCCCCGGGGCGAAGACGACTCTCTACGATGCCGGGGTTCACTTGCCGCTCGTCATTCGCAAGCCCGGCCAGAAAGCCGGCGCGACTTGCAACGCGATGGCTAGTTGGACCGACATCGCGCCGACGATCCTCGACTGGGCCGGCGTCAAGCCGCCCGCGAACTTGCCGGGGCGATCGCTCCTGCCAGTTCTCGAAACGGCGAAGCCCGATGGCTGGGACGCGGTGTTCGCTTCGCACCAATATCACGAAGTGACGATGTACTACCCGATGCGGATGGTCCGCACTCGAACCCACAAGTACATCCTGAACCTCGCTCACGGCCTGGATTACCCGCACGCCGCGGATCTCTGGGGCTCCGATTCGTGGCAGGGCATCCTGAAACGCGGCGACGCGACGATGGGGCTTCGGCCCGTCAAAGACTACCTCAATCGTCCGAAGGAAGAACTCTACGAGTTGCTCGCCGACCGCGCGGAAGTGAAGAACCTCGCTCGCGATCCGGCTCAGGCGAAGGTCGTGGAGGAACTGCGCGGGAAAGTCGCCGCGTGGCGCAAGCAGACGAACGATCCCTGGCTCATCAAGGACCTGCACGAGTGAATCGCAGAAGGCTCCTCGCTCTTCACACCATCTCCACATCGACGCCCTTCCGGAGGGCGGGCGAAGTCCTAGACTATACAAATGGTTGTCGGCTGCTCCACCCGGCAAGGCTGCCTCGCGTTCCCGCGCGGTTCACGTAACTCTCAATGAGCGATCCGGAAGTATGATCCGCAACGACATCCGCAACGTGGCCGTCATCGCCCACGTCGACCACGGCAAAACCACGCTCGTCGATCAGATGCTGCGCCAGTCCGGGCTGTTCCGCTCCGAGGAGCTCGACAAACTCGTCGGCGGGCA
Source organism: Gemmataceae bacterium (assembly GCA_043744695.1). Lineage (GTDB taxonomy): Bacteria > Planctomycetota > Planctomycetia > Gemmatales > Gemmataceae > Urbifossiella. The sequence goes on along the minus strand of JAYTUG010000265.1, from coordinate 23,261 downwards.
GCACGGCCTCATCATGGATTCCAACGATCAGGAACGCGAACGCGGCATCACCATTCTCGCCAAGAACTGCGGCATCCGCATCGGCGACGTGAAGGTGAACCTCATCGACACGCCGGGCCACGCCGACTTCGGCGGCGAAGTCGAACGCATTTTGAAGATGGCGGACGGCGCGTTCTTGCTCGTCGATGCCGCCGAAGGACCGCTGCCGCAAACGCGCTTCGTACTGCGCAAAGCCTTCGCCGTCGGCATCAAGCCGATCGTCATCATCAATAAGATCGATCGCCCGGACGCTCGCATCGGCGAGGTGCTTTCGCTCGTGTTCGACCTGTTCATCGAACTCGGCGCGACGGACGAACAAGCGAACTTCCCGGTGATCTACGCCAGTGGCCGGGCCGGAATCGCGACCACCGATCTGGCCGTGGAACCGAAGGACTTGGTCCCGCTCTTCGACGCGATTCTGAACAGCGTGCCGCCGCCCTACGTGGACGAAACGGAGCCGCTCGCCATGCAGGTGATGGCGCTCTCGTACAGCGAGTTCGTCGGCAAGATCGTCGTGGGCCGCGTCTTCAGCGGCAAGATTCGCAAGAACCAAAAAGTCTCCGTCGTCCGCCAGGCAGATGGTTCCTCGTTCACGGACACCGTGGTCCAAGTGTTGGAGTTCGATCGACTCGCCCGGAAGGAAGTCGAAGAAATTAGCGCGGGCGACATCTGCTGCATCGTCGGATTGGACGATGCCGAGATCGGCGACACCATCTGCGAACTGGACCGACCCCGCGTGCTGCCCCCTCTCACGATCGACGAACCGACGCTCGACATGATCTTCCGCGTGAACGATTCGCCGTTCGCCGGTCAGGATGGCAAGCCGCTGACGAGCCGCGAGTTGAAGGAACGCCTGGACCGGGAACTCCACCACAACGTGGCGCTGCGAGTGTCCCCGGGCACCCGAGAAAGCGATTTCATCGTCAGCGGGCGCGGGTTGCTACACCTCGGCGTGCTGATTGAAACGATGCGCCGCGAAGGCTCGGAACTGGCCGTCGGCAAGCCGCGCGTGATCATGAAAGAGATCGACGGCGTGAAGAGCGAGCCGTTCGAGGATCTCGTGGTCGAGGTGACCAGCGAACACGCCAACTCCGTGATGCGACTCTGCCTCGAACGCCAAGGCGAGTGCCAGAGCATGGAGGCCCACGGCAAGACCTCGCACCTCGGCTTCCACATTCCGGCCAAAGGCTTGATCGGCCTCCGCACCCGCATGCTGACGGCGACCCAGGGCACCGCGATCATGCACCATAACTTCCTGGAGTATCGGCCGCTCAAGGCGGCGATGCCGAGCCGCGCCAACGGGGTTCTCATCAGCAGCGAAACCGCAAAGGCCACCGGTTACGCCATCGAGGCACTCCAGGATCGCGGGCTCTTCTTCGTCGCTCCCATGGAAGCCGTCTACGAAGGACAAATCGTCGGCGAGAACTCGCGCGACAACGACCTCACGATCAACGTGACCCGCGAGAAAAAGTTGACCAACATGCGCAGTTCGGGCGCGGACAAGACCGTGCCGCTCAAGCCGCCCGTCGATTTCTCGCTGGAGTCGGCGCTGGAGTACATCGACGACGACGAACTCGTCGAAGTGACGCCCACTTCGATCCGCATGCGCAAGCTTTGGTTGAGAGAAGGCGACCGCAAGAAGAACGAGCGGAAGGGCGGTTGAAAATTCGTGGCCAAGCCTTTCGACGCGACTCTGAATTCGCTGATCGACGCCCGTCCCGAGGATTGGGTGTCTTTTCTTGCGCCGCGATTGGGGCTGACTCCCGGCCCTGCGGAGGTACTCGACACCGATCTTTCCGCAACCGTGCAGGCCGACAAGGTCTTTCGCTTGATCGGACCGCCAGCAAGCCTTATCCACTTGGAGTTGGAAGCGAATCCTCGACGCGGCATCCCGGCGGACCTGTTGCGGTACAACGTCCTCGTGGGCCACGGCCGAGACGAACCCGTGTACTCCGTGCTGCTACTCCTTCGGCCCAAGGCGAACGCCTCGGATATGACTGGCGTTTACCGCCGTCCCAACCACGAGTTCCGCTACACCGTCGTTCGACTCTGGCAGGAATCTGTTGACTCGCTTCTCGCGGGCGGCCCGACGACTGCTCCGTTAGCGATGCTCACCGATGAGGCTGCGAACGACTTACCCGGTGCCTTCGCGAGATTCACCCGGCGATTGCAACAACCGGATGTGGATGGTAAGTTGGCGGAAGACTTGCTCGGTTCCACGTTCGTTCTGTGCGGAATGCGGCACGAACGAAACCGCCTCGCCGAACTTTACAGGAGTTTGAGCATGACCCTCGAAGACTCGACGACATACCAGTGGATCCTCGAGAAGGGCAAGGCTCAGGAAGCCCACCGACTGTTGCTCACACAGGGTCGCAAGAAATTCGGCTCGGTGCCGCGTGCCGAGGCAACCCTTCAGGGGATCACCGATTCGGAGCGGCTCGAACGGATCGCCGAGCGAATCTTTGAAGCCACGGACTGGGACGATCTCCTCGCCACCTCCTGATTAGGAAGTCGCTGGTGCCCCCTCGTGTGGCCTCCCGCGATGGCCGCCATCGCGGCCATCGCGGCCATCGCGGCCATCGCGGTCCGGCCCGGCAGACGAACTTGCGCTAATGAAACATCGCGAAATCGGGAATCTATTCCGTGCCTGATCCTGAGTTCATCACTTGGAGGAAGCAATGTCCCAAAATACTGCCGAACTCCTCAAGGGCGCGTTGAGCCTTCCAGATGAAGACAGAGCCTCGTTCACCGAGGCATTGCTGTCGAGTTTTGACCCACAGCCCGGCGAAACGGATGCAGTGGAGGATGAGCAGCTCCTTGAGGAACTGAATCGTCGTGCTGCCGAACTCCGCACGAATCCAGACGCCGGGGTTGCCTGGGACGCCGTGAAAGAAATGCGGTAGTCGCATGGCGATCACCTTCCATCGACTGGCTGTCGCGGAGTTCGTATCCGCCCGCCGATGGTACTTCCGCAAAAGCCCGAGCGTCGAGACTCGATTCGTCCAAGCGATTGAGACACTCTTAAATGCGATCGAAGCGATCTATGCCGTAGCTCATGCAAGGCGCCGGCTTGGGTATTGGCGACGCCGCAAGACTGGATTGTAATCCCGATCTTTGTCACTCAACGCTAGGCTAGTGCTTTGTCAACGCAGAGATAGAGGACGGTAGTTTTTACGAGCCGGAAGCGTAAGCGACGAACAGTCAGTCTTGTGAATCCGTCGTTTACGCTTCCGGCTCGTTACCCTACTCCTAAGTGTTGACGCTCCACGAGACGTGTTGCGAAAGCAACCGAGTGAATCCACCCGGACGCTCACGCTTCTCGGCTCGCCAAAATGAGATGAATCATGAAGCTCTACATCATTCGCCATGCGGACGCCGGCGACCCGAAGCAGTGGCAGATCGACGATGCGGCCCGGCCACTTTCCGCGCTCGGGCATAAGCAAGCCGGCGCGCTCGGCGAAGCATTCAAGAAACAAGGGATCGTGCTCCAGGCGGTCGTGTCCAGCCCGTTGGTTCGCACGAGGCAAACGGCCGAAGGAATCATGGCCGCCCTGGGCATCGCGGGCGAACCGACGTTCTCGGAACTGCTCGAACCCGGCGCGATGCGACCGCGGAAGCTCTCTACCGAATTGGCCGAACTGAAAGTGGATTCGGTCGCCATCGTGGGCCACGATCCGGACATGCCCAATTATCTCTGCTGGCTTCTGGGCCTCGAACAGCGACAACTTTACCTCGAGAAATGTGCCGCGGCACTCGTGCAGTTTGAAGCGGAGCCAGACAAGGGCGAGGGCACCCTCGGCTGGATCGTCACGCCGGAATGGTTCGTTTGAGTTTTACTTCGCGGGCGAACCGGCCGTCACCCACTTCTTCCAGGCCGCTTCCAGATCGGCTGGCGTCTTCCATCCCGCATCTTCGATCACCTTCGCAATCGCCGGTTCCGCACCATTTTCGTCCGGTCGCAATGAGGACATGAACTTGCCGAAGTTCGCCGAGCCCGGCCCGAAGGCGAGGTAGTCCATGAGGCTGGTGGAAAGCAAGCCCCCGTCCGGGCGATCGCTGGCCCAGACGTCCGCGATGGGAGCCCCAACCTTGCCGCCGCCACCGAGGACCGCGGCGCGGGCCTGAGTCTTGAATGTGCTGAATCGCTTCCCGTTGACGCCTTCGGCCCGCATCGACACCGCGCGGCCCAGGCCGATCCGCACCCAGCCGGGAATGCTCGCCGAGGGCCCGACCTTCGATTGCAGCATGGCCCCGGCTACGAGCGGCCCCAGTTCCGCGACGATCTCGGAGTCGGTGGCTTTGGCTTCGAGTTCCGCGCCGCTCACGACCGTGGGTTCGTCGCTGCGGATGCCGATGTGCCAGTTTCCCTCGGCCCGCTGGCCCACGACGAGTCGCATGTATTGGGCGAAGTTCGTCCGCTCCGGCAAGTAAACCACGGTCAGCTTCCCCTTCCAGGGTTCGTCCTTTTCATCGAACTGGAGTGCCTTGCGAGCGAGCTTCGTGGTCTTGCTCAGCGATTCGCCGATGGTCTTGAGGCGTGCCTCGGGGAGCAAGCCCGCGACGATCACCGTCTCGGTTTCAACCGCGTTGCCTTTGGAAATCTCGGCCTTCTTGAAGCCTTCGATCGCGACCTTCTTCTGCTTGTCGGAAAGCTCGTCGGCCGGGGCGAAGCCCGCGACGACGAGCCCGAACATGGCCGCGAACGGCACACAACAACGGATCGGCGACATGGCGACTCCCAGCGGGGTGATTGGCAGTGAGGTGATTATAACCCACCACTCGCTCCGGAACCACAGGGCATGCTCGGATGAGTCCAGTCTGTTGGATTGCATTCCTGAAATGGGCAGGTAAGATTCGGGTATGAAAAACGCGCCTTCCCTTTCCGGCTTTTTGGATCCTGTCTGCGCCGCGCTCAACGAGGAGGCGGCCAGGAAGCTCATCTCATTGAAGCCCGATCGGAAACTTCAGGCACGCGTCGCCAAGCTCGCCGATAAGTCCAATGAAGGCCAGTTAACGCCCGATGAGCTTACGGAGTACGAGACGTACCTGATCGCGAATCACGTCGTGGCCGTTTTGGTCGCCAAAGCGCGGGTTCTACTGGCTCGCAAGCGGCAACCTGTATGAGGAGTTCCGTTCGCGAATTCGTACGGGAGCGGTCCCACTGCCGATGCGAATACTGCCATCTGCATGAGTCGGGCAATCCGTTGCTCGGATTTCACATCGAACACATCATCGCGAAGAAACATCATGGCTCCGATCGTCCGGAGAATCTCGCTTGGTCGTGCGCCAATTGCAACTTCGGAAAGGCCGCGAATCTCAGCGGCTGGGACCTGGAAACCCGCCGAGTCGTTCCCTTATTCAATCCTCGTCGGCAGCGTTGGTCGATTCACTTCGAATGGGATGGTATTTTGCTGGTGGGGATTTCGCCATGCGGCAGGGTCACGGTTGACGTCTTGAACATCAACGAACCACACATGCTGGAAGTTCGAGGGTTATTGCAAGAGTCTGGAGACTTTCCGCAGGCGTGATTCGCCCTGCGAAGGCTGAAGACCCATTCGCCATTCCCATAGCCTCGGCTAGCATAGCCCCGACCTTCCGGAGCCGGATGGAGTCCTGATCGAGGTGGTTGGCGAAGCGAAGAACGAGTGACGGGAGGAAGTCGAGCATCTCGGCGAGATCGCCGTCTTCCTCGTTCTCGATGATAGCAAAACACTCCCGTGGAGACTGCCCGTGATCACCCGCACTCTGTGCTTTCTTTCCGGCCTCGCTCTGACATCCGTGCTTACGGGACACGCTACCGCCCAAAAGGACAAGGACGAGTTCAATTCCAAGGTGATCGGATTCGTCCGCAAGAACATCGGCAAGCAAGTCGGCGACGGCGAGTGCGCCGCCCTCGCGGCCGAAGCGATCAAGGACGCCGGGGCCAAAGCGCTCGGCGAGTACAAAGACAGCCCGAAAGAAGGCGACTACGTCTGGGGCGAACTCGTGTACGCTCTCGAGATCGCGCCGACTTTGCGGACCGAGTCCACGCCGGTCGGCACGACCGTGAAGCCCGGCGACATCATCCAGTTTCGCGACGCGAAGTTCACGGGAAAAGCGGGCGGCGGAACGTACTCCTCCGAAGCCCCGCACCATACCGCCGTTGTCGCCGGCGCGAGTAAGGATGGCAAGACGCTCGAAGTGCTGCAACAGAATGTGAACGGCAAGAAGACCGTCGCGGCGGCGACGGTGAAACTCAACGATCTGCAATCGGGCTGGGTCAAGGTCTACCGGCCGCAGAGGCCGTAGCGCTCCCGTGCCCAGGTAACATAGCCCCAACATCAGGAGCCAAACTCATGCGATCCCGCATCCCTTTCCTTCTCTTGGTCGTCGTCATGAGCAATCTCGCCGCCGCGGCCGAACCCAAAGGCCCCGCCAATCGACTCGCCAAGGAAAGCAGCCCGTACCTACTGCAGCACGCCCACAACCCCGTGGACTGGTATCCGTGGGGCCAGGAAGCTTTCGACAAAGCCAAGAAAGAAAAGAAGCTCGTCTTCCTGTCCATCGGCTACTCGGCGTGCCACTGGTGCCACGTCATGGAACGCGAGTCGTTCTCGAATGCGGACGTGGCCAAACTGCTCAACGAGAACTTCGTCTGCATCAAGGTCGATCGCGAAGAACGCCCCGATGTGGACGACGTGTACATGACGGCGCTCAACGTCACCGGCGAATCGGGCGGCTGGCCCATGTCCATGTTCCTCACGCCGGAAGGCAAGCCCATCTTCGGCGGCACTTACTTCCCACCAGACGACAAGAAGAGCGGCGACGACGTCGTCCCCGGCTTCAAATCCATCCTCAAGAAAGTGATGGAACTGCACGCCAAGGATCGCGACGGAATCTTCAAGCAAGCGGATCACATCGCGGACCTCACCGTGGACGCGCTCGAACGCAGCACGCGGCTCGTGGCACTGGTCGCCCTCAACCGCGATATGGTGAAGGACGCGCTCGAATCGTTTAGCATCGACCCCGAACACGGCGGCACGGGCAGCAAGAAGTCGGAGTTCCGCGGCACCAAATTTCCCCGCGCCGCCGTCTGGTCCTTCCTCCTCGAACAGAGCCGCAAGAAGGGGAACGAAGCGACCGCCAAAGCCGTGCAACTCACGCTGCGAAAAATGGCCGAGGGCGGCATCTACGACCAACTCGGCGGCGGCTTCCACCGCTACAGCACCGAACGCACCTGGACCGTCCCCCACTTCGAAAAGATGCTCTACGACAACGCCCAACTCGTCGAGCTTTACTCCGAGGCGTTCCGCACCGAGCCGAACCCGCACTTCAAGCGCGTCGTCGTCGAATCGCTCGGCTTCATCCAGCGCGAAATGACCAGCCCCGAAGGCGGCTTCTACTCGGCGTTGGACGCGGACTCCAACCACAAGGAAGGCGAGTTCTACGTCTGGACCGCGGACGAAATCAAAGCCATTCTCGGCAACGATTCGGACGTCTCGTTCTTCCTTGCGGTCTACGGCGTCACGGTGCCGAACTTCGAGGAGAAGCACCACATCTTGAAGTTGCCGAAGCCGGTGGCCGAGATCGCGAAAGAGATGAAGATCAGCGAATCGGAACTGCTCGCCCGCCTCGAACCACTCAAGGCGAAGCTCATGGCCGTGCGGGCCAAGCGCGAGCGGCCGTTCCTCGACACCAAGATCATCGCGTCGTGGAACGGCCAGATGATCGCGGGCTATGCGAAGGCCGGCGAAGTGTTCGAGGAGAAGAGCTTTACCGATGCCGCGATCAAGGCCGCCGACTTCCTGCTGAAGTCGATGCGCACGAAGGAGGGTCGCCTCATGCGGCTGTACGCGGCCGTGCCCGGCGAGAAGCCGACCCCGCGCGGCAACGGTTACCTCGAAGATTACGCCTTCCTCATCCACGGGCTGCTCAACCTCTACGACGCCACCAACGACAAAAAATGGCTCGACGAAGCGAAGGCCCTCACCGATACCGCCCTGAAAACGCACGGCGACCTCGAACGCGGCGGCTTCTACTTCACCGCCCACGATCACGAAAAACTCTTTGCCCGCGCCAAGGACGGCTACGACGGTGCCCAGCCCTCCGGTAACGGCGTCATGGCCCGCAACCTGATCCGGCTCTGGCGAAAAACCGACGACCTCAAGTACCGCGATTTCGCCTTCCGCACCGTGAAGGTCTTCGGGCTCGTTCTGAAAACGAACCCCGGCTCCGCACCGGGCATCGCCCGCGCGCTCGACTCCCTGCTCGACATCGCCGAGAAGGATCCGACCGCGATTGAGCCGAAAAACGCGCTGACGATCGACCCGCCGAAGAAGAGCACGAACTCGTCGGACGTGGTGAAGGCAACGCTCAAGGCCGAGCCCATCGCGGACAGGAAGCAGGCCTTCTCCCTGACGCTCACCATCGAGAAGCCGTGGCACATTTACGCGAGCCCGGTGGGCAATGAGATGTTGAAGGAAGCCGAGACGTCGGTCGAGGTTTTCGTGGGCGGCAAGAAGGTTGCGGCCACGATGGCGTTCCCGAAGGGCGGCAACAAGAAGGACGCGGTCGCTGGCGACTATGCGATTTACGAAGGCACCATCACGATCGCGGGCACCCTGCCCCGCGCCAAGGACGACGGCGACCTCGAGGTGCGGATCCGCGTCCTGGCTTGCAAGGAAGGCAAGTGTTTGTTGCCCTCGGTGATTAAGGTGAAGTGACTCGCCTGCGGTTCAGCCCATTGCCTTCAATCGCCTTCCTGTTACCATTGGAGCCATGCCCGAACTACCGCCCACATCCGTGCGTAAGCCGACCGACCCGGACGAACCGGAACGGACTCCGCTCCACGTCAGCACCCGCGACGACATCGAACCTGGCACCATCATTGCCGGGAAGTACAAGCTCCTCCAAGCCATCGGCGAAGGCGGCATGGGCGCCGTCTGGATGGCCCAGCAAATCGAACCCGTCAAACGGCTTGTCGCGCTCAAGCTCATCAAAGCCGGGATGGACACGAAGACCGTCATCGCGCGGTTCGAAGCGGAACGCCAAGCGCTCTCGATGATGGACCATCCGAATATCGCCCGTGTGTTCGACGTTGGCACGACGGCCGCCGGTCGGCCGTTCTTCGTGATGGAACTGGTGAAGGGCACGCCGATCACCGAGTTCTGCGACAAGCGAAAGATGACGCCGAAACAACGCCTCGAACTCTTCGTACCGGTCTGCAACGCGATCCAGCACGCCCATCAGAAGGGCATCATCCACCGCGACATCAAGCCCTCGAACGTCCTCGTCGCACTCCACGACGACAAACCCGTTCCCAAACTCATCGACTTCGGAGTGGCGAAAGCGATCGGTCTCTCGCTCACGGAAAAGACGCTTCATACGGGCTTCGAGCAGGTCGTCGGGACGCCGCTTTACATGAGTCCCGAACAGGCCACCTTCAATCAACTCGACATCGACACGCGGAGCGACATCTACTCGCTCGGCGTGTTGCTCTACGAACTGCTCACCGGCACGACGCCGATCGAACGCGCCAGATTTCAAAAAGCCGCCTTCGACGAAATGCTTCGTGTGGTCCGCGAGGAAGAACCGCCCAAGCCGTCGAACCGCTTGAGCACGACGCAGACGAAATCATCGATTGCAGCCGTCCGAGGAACCGACGCCGATCAATTGACGCGGGAACTGCGATCCGAACTGGACTGGGTGGTGATGAAGGCACTGGAAAAGGACCGAGCTCGTCGTTATTCGACCGCATTCGATTTCGCCGGGGATCTGCAACGTTACCTGAGCGGCGAACCGGTTCAGGCCGTCCCGCCGAGTATGAGCTACCGTCTGAAAAAAGCGATGCAGAAACATCGCGCGTTCGCGCTTACGGCCGCGATGCTGTTCCTGTCGCTCACGGGGGCCGTCCTCGGCACGACCTGGGGTTTGGTTCGCGCTCTCGATGCCGAGAAACTGGCCGATAGTCGCGCGGACGATGCGCAAACCGAGGAACGGAAGGCGCGAGCGGAACGGGATGAGAAGGAACGGGCACGCGTTGCCGAGGCCGCACAACGGGTCCGAGCCGAGGCGTTGCTTGCCAAACAGATTGTCGCCAGGGCACTCTCGAAGGAAGACCCGAATGATTGGAGAGTGAACGCTCTCCGGTATGTCGATGCGATCGAACGGATCCCCGCGTCGGCCAACGACGCGAGAATCTTCCTCACCAACGCGATTCTCCTCTCGGTTCAGGAGCGTCGGCCACTACTCCAGTATCTCAAATCGAAATGGAATTCAGGCCCGAGCTTCCTCCTCGATGGACCGCCGCGACAGGCGCGCCTCGACGGAGACAACGTCGTCCGAATCCGCGAATTCGAGACGGGAGCAATTCTACACGAATTGAGGAACCCCGGGACGCATCTCCACATGACGAATATCAGTTTCGATCGTGCCCGTCACCTCACAGTGAGCCACACCTCGGGAGGCAGCAGCGTCTGGAGAGTCGGGGACGGGAAGCCATTGGGTGATGCGCGAAGCGGTTCGCTCGCATTCAGCGACGACGAGCGTTATTTCTGTCGGACTCATACCGCGGAGGCGAGCCATCTCACGAACCACTCGATGGTTCCGTCCTCGCTGGAGATATGCAATCGTGCCGAAAATCGAACCGTTGCAATGCACGTATTCTCTCGGGTAAAGCCATTCATCAATCAGGGCGAAGGCGGAGGTCGGGCCGAATCGCCTTCGCCTCGCTCGACTCAGGTGGAGTTTCTTGCAAACGGAGAACTCGTTCTTTTCATCCGCGAGGGACGAAACGGTCGGGATGTCCATGTGTTCCCGACGAATCGCGAACAACCCGTTCTCGAATTGTTCGACTGCCAATTCGCCGAATTGACGCCGAGTCGGGAGCATTTGGTTGTTGTCACCGGACATCAGGCCATTTGGTACCGGACGATCGATTGGAAGCGAGTCGCAGCGATCGCATGTGATGAGCAGCTCCGAGTCACACGATTCCGAGCATACGACTCATACGCCGTTTTGACCGGGACCGATCAGGAAATCAAACCTCAGGCGGTTTTCCTCGATCGCAGCGGTGTATCGATTCTCGCAAACGGCGATCTCCTTGCTTCCAACTCCGAGGCGGCAGTCCTGTCCGAGGGTGCGGTCTTTCATGCCAACCCGTTTGGACTCAAGGCGCGACCCGCCGACCGATTTCACCACCCCGACGCCAAGCGACTCGCCCTCGGTGGTCGCTATCTGTTTGCGAGGAATCTGAGCTATGGCGACATTTCCGGTTTCAGCATCATCGATTGCGTGTTGGATGAGGCTTATCCGTGGTCTTCCGGCAGCCTCTTTTCGGAAGGAATCGAAATACCAAAGCTGAATTCATATTGTTTCTTATCGCAATACGGAGCTCCATGCTTGATACCCAAGACGGATCTCCAAATCCCGTTATCCACTCTCCGTCATTTCGTTCGCGTTGCGACAGCTGGGGAGCTCGATGAAGCCGTAAAGTTTCGGGCATGGGACGAACAGACTTTCGAGAAGAATCGACGGGAGTTGGAGCAATCGAACTCGAAAGTCTCAACATTTCCCTTTCCGGGAGCTATCGCATCGGATCGCAATTACTGGCTTCGAAACCAGGTCGGCGATCTTCAATTGGCTGCGGATGATGCGAACAGCATCCAATTATTGAACCGACTGATCGACGTTGAACCATCTGCGGAGCTGATTTACAGGCGTGCCCATTATTTCGCGGAGCATAGAGAATTCAATCGTGCGATTGAAGAGTGGCGGCGCGGCGCGGAAATGGAAGGGATCAAGGACGGCGTTTCGGTCGATCTGGATAATTGGGCTCGTCGCACGATGGATTTGCCTCTCGCGGCGTGGAGACAATTGGACGAACTGTATCACAAACGCCCACCGCTCCTGGTCCTCTTCCGGTTGGGGCGATTCGAAGATGTTGTCCGGCTGGCACGACAGCCGGAAACGACCGAGTACCTTGGAATCGGGTTGGCCGTCTCGATGAACGCCACGCCTTGGATGTTTCTGAACTATTATCTCCCGGTTCCACACAAGGCGGTCAATCCAAATCAACTGGAATACGCAAGCTTGATCTATGCAATGAGTCTGTTTCAGCTTGGTAAGCAGGACGAGGCGAGTTCGATACTTGAATCGTTGGGTTCCAACACGAAGCTGTGGCCGATCATCTCCGGGCTCCGCAAGGAAGCATTCCAGCTGATCGGAGTACCGACTTGGGCGAGTAGAAAATGAACGTGTCCTGCTAAGTCCCCGTCCACCGAGGTGCTCCTTGAAACCATTCCATAGTTCTTTGCACTCAGTCGTGGTTGGATCTTGGCGTCGAGCCACGGGCGTATGGTTCACCAGGATTTGGTAGGACGCGGACTCAAGCTGTTGCTCCGTGTGATCGCGGCCGAGGATGCCGATGCGATTCACGTTGTCACCGCGTACAAGACCAGCAAGATCGCGAAGTATTGGGGGCAATCGTGAAAGTGATTTACGACAAGGAATCCGACACCCTCTCGATCATCCTCCGCAAGGGGAAAGTCGCGGATAGCGACGAGGCGCGTCCGGGCGTCATTCTCGACTACGACAAGGCGGGGCTGCTGCTTTCGATCGAACTGCTCGACGCATCGGAACACGTTCAAGGACCGCAATCGGTGGAATTCGCCTTGGCCACGGGGTGAACCGGGCTCGTGGCAACAACCGTCGCTAACGCTTCCGGCTCGTGTGTCAAACTTGGCCGCTCACAGCATAGTGGCCAGGCGATAGGATACCAGGAGCCATTCGAGCCTGAGGAATCATCATGTCGGCCGTGTCGAGCATCCGACGCAACGGGAGCCCAGAGGACTATCTGGCCTTCGAAGACAAGTCGCTGGATAAGCACGAATTCTTCGACGGCGAAATCTTCGCGATGGCCGGGGCCAGTCGCCAGCACAACGACCTCAATAAGAATTTGGGTGGCGAAATTTTCCCGCAACTCAAGGGCAGCACCTGCAACACTTACTCGTCGGACATGCGCGTGAAGGTTCCCCGGACGGGATTCTACACGTATCCCGACTATGTCATCGTCTGCGGAGTTCCGGAGTTCGAGACGATTCTGGGACTCGATACTCTGCTCAATCCCGTCGTTGTGTTCGAGATTCTTTCCCGAACGACGGAAGCGTTCGATCGCGATCTCAAGTTTCAGCACTACAAGACGATACCCTCATTCCGCGAGTACGTTCTGATCGGTCAGGATCGCGTGCAAGTGCTTCAATTCGTTCGCCAGCAGGATGAGACCTGGGAACAGACGATTCTGATTCGACCGGCGGAGGAACTCGTGTTGTCGAGCGTGCCGGTGCGGTTGACTCTGGCCGATTTGTATCGAGACGTGGATTTGGCAAACTCCGGCCGCTGACGCGGCCCGGCTCGCCCGTGGCGGATGCGGTTCCACATTCCTCGGCGTGCGATAGAATCAAGCAGGAGGTGCTCCATCATGAAGGCCGTCGAATTCCAGTCGGAACTGACTTCCGATAACACTCTGATCGTCCCGGCGAGTATCATCGAGCGAATCCCGCCCGGTCAGTCGCTGCGCGTTTTGATCCTCGTTCCCGAAGACGCCGAAGATCAGGCATGGGAACAACTCGCGGCGACCGAGTTCGGCAGGGGTTACACCGAGAGCGATGCCATCTATGACCAACTATCAAATCGGTGATCTGTTGCTCGTGGACTTTCCCTTTACGACGACCGGCCCCGGCAAGCCGCGTCCGGCGTTGGTCATTCTCGATACTGGCGACGCCGACGTTGTGCTGGCTCGCGTGACCACCCAAACGTACGGCAGCACATACGATGTGCCAATCACCTCGTGGCAACAAGCCGGACTCCTCGCACCGTCTACCGTCCGACTCCACAAACTTGCCGCGATTGCAAAGAGCCGGATTCACAAACGCATCGGTGCGTTGATTGCAACTGATCGCCAATCCATTGGCTCGGTGCTGACGCAGATCGCTTCCGCTTGGTAGCGAGCGTTTTTGAGCCACACGATCACTCGCTGACAATCCGATTCACTTGCACGTCGTCAACCGGATCGTACCCTTCTCGCGCTCGCTTCGCGCCCACCTTTCCACTTCACAAGGAACGGGGTTCTCATGGCTCGCACGGCAACCCGGAGCATGGCCCGTCTGGCCATGCTCGCTTGCGGCGCAGCAGGAAGCCGCCCAAGCACTTGCGCCGGATTCCAAACCGCGCACGGCCAGCATGGCCCGAACGGAACCATGCGAAACGCTTGTTTTCAAGGCGATTTCGAGCGCATGGCCCGGATAAAAAATACAGCACGGGATGGTCAAGCGGGCTCATCGACTCTCCGCCACCAAATACTTCTTCACGAAGTCCTCGTCCAGCGTCACGCCAAGGCCCGGGCGGTCCGGCACCTCGATGAAGCCGTTCACCGACTGAATCTTCTCCACCGTCAGTTCGTGACGCAGAGGCGAATCCTCGACGCAATCCTCGAACACGAATGCATCGCGGCAGGTACTCAGCCAGTGGATGCTCGCGGCAACGGTGAGCGGGCTCGTGTAGCAGTGGTTGCACAACCGGGCTCCGATCTCCTCCACGCGGGCTCGGATGTACGCGGCATCGGTGAAGCCGCACCGGGAGAGATCGACTTGATACACGTCCAGCGCCCGCTTGTCGATGAGTTGCCGAAACGACTCGCGGCCGCACTCCCCTTCCCCGGCGGCAATCGGGATCGGCGACCGATCGCGCAGCCAGACGTAGCCATCGACGTCGTCTTCGCGCAGCGGTTCCTCGAACCACTCGGGCTTAAACTCGGCGAAGGCGTGAGCCCGGCGAAGTGCCGTGCGGGCGTCGTAGACGCAGCCGGCGTCGATGAACAGCATGGCGTCGCCGAGCCCTTCGCGGGCACCTTTCACCAAATCGATGTCCACGGCCTCCGAGGTTCCCATCGGCTCCCAGCCGAACTTGACGGCCGTGTAGCCTTCGCTCACCCATCGCTTGGCAATGTCGCGGGTCGCTTTGCCGTCCTTGCCGAAGAGGATGGAGGCGTAGCCGCGAATCTTGTCGTGGTGCTTGCCGCCGAGCAACCGGTGGATCGGTTCACCGAACGCCTTGCCTTTGAGATCCCAGAGGGCCATGTCGACGGCGGCCATCGCGGTGATGCCCACGGCGGTGCGGCCGAAGTACATCGTGCGGCGATACATCTTCTGCCAGAGCCGTTCGTTCTCCAGCGGGTTCTCGCCGATGAGGAGTTGCCGCAGCCCGCAAGCGATGTTGTGGCTGAACGGGGCATCGATGATCGCCTTCACGACCTCCGGCGACGAGTCCGCTTCGCCGACGCCTTCGAGGCCGGTGTCGGTGCGAACGCGAACCAGCACCGAGTCTTGGCTGCTCGCCGTCTTCGCGGTGACGTTTGGAATGCGGAGAATCTGGCACACGACTTCGGTGATTTTCATGGAGGGCCCTTCAGGGACGGGAGCAGCAGAAGAAATTCTACGAGGGCAGCCGCTCTTCGCACCTGCCGGTTGTCGCGCTTCGCCGTGGGTGATAAGTTTACCAGACGGAGGTTTTGCACAATGTCTGAGCCCTTGAACGCCGACCAGCCCACCCCGGAAGCCAGCCCGAAACCCGTCGCTGACGCTTCCGGTTCTTCGGCACCCGTACTGTCGCCGATGGTCAAACCGGCCCCGTCGCCGTTGGATCGCGCGCCGGCACCGGGTGCCCGACGACCCGGCGGAGCCGATCGACCCTTCCCCCAAAATAAGTTCCCCAAGGGCGACCGACCGTCGAACCCCGGCGGCAAACCCCAATCGCTGGACAAGACGGACTTCGTCGGTGCGAAGCCGAACAACCGCGAACTCGACAAGCTCATCGAAGACGAAATGAACCAGGCCATGGCCGGGTTCGACGTGACGAAGACGACCGAGGCCGAGCCGAAGCCCGCTACACCAGCTAAGCCCGGTCGCAAGAAGGGCATCATCGTCGGCATCCACGGCAAGGATGTGTTCGTCGAGGTGCCCGGCGGCCGTTCCCAGGGCGTGCTGCCCATCATGCAATTCGAATCGGCCCCGCCCAAGATCGGCGACGCCGTCGAGTTTGAAATCGAACGCTACGACTCTGCCAACGGGTTGCTGGTGCTCACCCGCGAAGGCTCGATGCAGATCATCCACGACTGGTCCGCCGTCGCCTACGGCCAGTTCGTCGAGGTCAAAGTCACGGGCATGAACAAAGCCAAAACCGGCCTCACCATCGAGTTCAACGGCATCCGCGGCTTCCTCCCCGCCAGCCAACTCGACCTTTACCGCGTCGAGAACATCGAACAGTTCGTGAACCAGAAGATCAAGGTGATGGTCGCGGAGGTGAACCCCGAGGAGAAGAATTTGATCGTGAGCCGACGCGCCGTGATGGAGCGCGAACGGGCGATCAAGGCCGAGGAATTCTGGAAGACCGCGGCCGAGGGGCAAGTGAAGACGGGCATCGTGCGTTCCGTGAAACCGTTCGGCGTGTTCGTCGATCTCGGCGGCGCGGACGGACTGCTGCCCGTTTCCGAAATCTCCTGGCAGCGCGTCGACGATCCCAACTCGCTCTTCAAGATCGGCGATTCGGTCGAGGTGAAGATCAACCGCATCGACACCGAGACCCGCAAGATCAGCCTGAGTTTGAAGGCGATGATCCGCAGCCCGTGGGACGATTTCGCGCAGCACACCAAGGCCGGGGCGCGAGTCGAGGGCAAGGTCACCCGCATCGCGGACTTCGGAGCGTTCGTGGAACTGGAGCCCGGCATTGAGGGGCTGATTCACGTGTCGGAACTCTCGACGCAGCGCGTGCGTCGGGTTCGCGATGTCGTCTCCGAAGGGCAGATGGTCAGCGTGGAAATCTTGAGCGTGGACCCGGAGGCTCGGCGGATCGGGCTGAGTTTGAAGACGATCGCACGGGCGAAGGAAGAAGCCGAGGAGGAGGCGGAGGAAGCGGAACGCCGAGGCGACGTCACTGCTGCGGATGAACTGCTCGCGAGCCGTCCGGTGAACCCGAACCTTCGCGGCGGCATTGGAGGGGCCGAGGCCTTCGACTTCAGCAAACCGCAGTGAATGGAATCTCACGATGAACCTGTTCGCGAAATTCGCCGACGCCTTGCCGCTGCCCGCGTTCCTCACTCGGTACGGCTCGGCCACGGATCAATCGCGTTGGGCGAACGCACTCACGGCCACTCAACTCGCCGATTCGCAGAAGCAACTTCTCGCCCCGTTCAAACGCGAAGCGAACGTGCTGGTGCTAGCCGGTGCGTGGTGCGGCGACTGCGTTGCTCAGTGCCCCATCTTCGAACGGATCGCCGAAGCCGCACCGTGCATCCAGGTTCGCTATCTCGATCGCGATGAACACGCGGATGCCCAGAAGGAACTCCAGGTGAACGGCGGCGACCGCGTGCCGGTCGCCGTCTTCTTTTCCGAGGATGGCTTCGAAGTGAGTCGCTACGGGGAGCGAACGCTCGCGAAGTACCGTTCCCTCGCGGCTCAACTCAGCGGCGAAACCTGCGCCACCGGCCTCGTGAAAGGCTCCGACCCGCTCCAAGTTCAAATCGTGCAAGACTGGCTGAACGAGTTCGAACGCGTGCAGTGGATTTTGCGGCTCTCCCCGCGACTGCGGCGGAAGCACGGGGACTGAGTCACTCGTTGGAGAACCGTCGTGGTGAAGAAATTGACCCCGACTCAAGTGGTGGCGTTGCTAGCCAACTTCTTTCTCCGCAACGGGTACGTTCGTCGCGTCGATGCGGTTCGTCGAACTGAAGAAGGGCAACTGTACAAGAAGGGTGCGGAAATCCGGCTCGTGGCCGAGACTGAAGACGAGTTGAAGCTCATCCGTGATTTACTGATCCAGGCGGGGTTCAAGTTAGCGGAGCCGTTCGTCAAGGCGAATCAGTGGCGGCAGCCCATCTACGGCGTCGGTGAAGTGGCCCGATTCTTGAGTCTGATACAGTGGATTGAGAAGGAGCGCAGGCCCACGGTCGAATGAACATCGACCGCATTTCCACTCGCTGCTTGTGAATGAAGCGACTTGCGGGTTATAATGCCGTATACCCTAAACGAGACGATCTTCGCGGAGGCCACGTGGACGCCGGTCGCCCCCGTTTACTTTTGATTGGCCCGACGCCGGGCCAGATGAACGAAACTGTATCGGCCGCCGATCTCGTTTCCGTTTCCACCGATCCGGCTGAAGTCGCGCGCTTGCTCCGCGAAGGAGACTTCAACGCCGTACTGGCATGTCCCGAAGTCATGTCGGAATTTCTCGATCGGTCTCGCCGCGACGAACTGATCGTCGGCAACATCGACAAAGGCCTTGCGGTTCTCGATCCCGCCGGCACGATCACCTGGGCGAACGCGGCCTTCTTTAAAAGCACCGGCTCGGGAGAAGACCCGGTCGGCAAGCCTTTCCTTTCGGTACTCGGTGGCCGCCCGATCGCATCGGTCGAACGAATCGAAGGAAAGCCGAACCACCTCACTTCCACGCAACCGGCCGATCCACTCGAACCCGCTCGCCAGGGTCGCCCCACATCGCTTCGCCTCCACTGCCCCGCCAACCTCGACCAGCCGTTTCTCGAAGTTGATGTCCGGCCCGTCTGCGGCCCCGACGGCTTGGCCACTCGACTCATTGCCCTCGTTCGCGACATCAGCCCAGAAGTCGTGCAGCAGCAAAAGTTGGATGCTCTTCATACTGCCGGCCGGGAACTCGCCGGTCTCGACCCCGATCTGCTTTCCGAAATGAACCCGTCGAGTCGGGCCGAACTCCTCAAGCAAAACCTCCGCCGGAGCATCCACGATCTCCTCCACTACGACACGATCGAAGTGCGGGTCTTGAATCGCCGCACCGGCGAGATGATGCCGCTGTTGGCGGACGGCATGACCGTGGACGCGGCCAAGCGCGTACTCTACGCGCGGCCCACGGGAAACGGCGTCACCGGGTACGTCGCCTTCACCGGCGAAAGTTACCTCTGCGCCGACGCTAGCGAAGACCCGCACTACATCGAAGGAGCGGCGGGTGCCCGCAGTTCCATGACCGTGCCGCTCAAAGTCCAAGACGAAGTGATCGGCACCTTGAACGTCGAAAGCCCGCGACCCAACGGCTTCGGCCCCGACGATCTTCAGTTCACGGAACTCTTCAGTAAGGAAGTCGCAGCCGCACTCCGTACGCTGGACTTGCTCAGCGCTCAGCAGGAATGCACGGTGTCGCAGTCGATCGAAGCAGTGAATCGGGAAATCGCACTTCCCATCGACGAGGTTCTGGCGAGCGCGAGCGTGCTGATTGGGAAAGTTTCCGCCGATCCGGAGACGGCGGCACACTTGAGGATCATTCTGAACAGTGCGCGGGCCGTAAAAGATTGCGTTTCGCGCGTGGGCCGCACGATGGCACCGCCGACCGCTCCACCATCGACCGATGGACGTGCAGCGAGTTCGACGCGTCTGAGCGGCATTCATCCTGTTGTAGTCAGAAACGAGAATCCGAACGGCTCTGCCATCGTCTTGCTTGAAGGAGAAAATCCGCTCGACGGTCGTCGCGTACTCGTGGTGGACACCGATGAGCGCGTTCGACGTCAGGCGCACATCCTGCTCAATCGATTGGGCGCCACGACGGAGACGGCCTCCACCGCGATGGCCGGGCTCGCCATGGCCACCGACAACCGTTACGACGCGATCTTCCTCGATGTGAAGCCGCCAGACATGGGCGGCTACGAGTGCTTTCGTCGCTTCAAAGCCGCGACGCCACTATCGACGCTCGCGCTCTCAACGGGCTTCGGCTACGACCTCGCGCATTCCATCGTGAAGGCTCGCCAAGACGGCCTCCGCTATGTACTGTTCAAGCCATTTCGCGAAGAGCAGGTCGTCAACGCCGTCCTCGATGCCGCAGCACCCCGCCCAGCCTGATCCTTCTCGTTACGACATGGGCTCTACAGGGCCTAATGGCGAATCGGGCGACGGGACCGGCATAATTGAAGGTTCGGGATGCACCGGATCCGGCGTCATCGGTTTCTGAGGCCGCGGCGGCTGAGGCTCGTTCGGGGCCGCGGGCGGCACAATGTCCGGCACATCCAGATCGGGAATCGTCGGGCCGGCCGGATCGTAAATATCTGGACCGGGCGGCGGTGGCGTTGGCAACATCGGTCTGCTCCTGGCGATATCGGTATCCACAGCCAATCAAGCAATCGGGATGCCAGGAAGTTAGGCGCGCCGATTGCATCAACGGTCCGCATCGTGCGCCACGCATTCTCTTTCTTCTCACCATCCGCTTCCCACCATGAAAGTCTTTCGCTGCGACCACTGCATGAATCTGGTCTTCTTCGAGAATTTCCAGTGCGTTCACTGCGGCCACCAACTCGCCTACCTCCCGGACCTCAACGTCATTGGCTCGTTGGATCCTGCCGGTGCGGGGCTCTGGACTTCACCGATTCCGCGTGCCGAAACGCGCGAGTACCGCCTCTGCGAGAATTTCACCGCGCACAACACGTGCAATTGGGCCGTTCCCGCCGCGGAAGACGCCTCGCATTGCCTCTCGTGTCGGTTGACGAGCCTCATTCCCGATCTCGCGATACCGGGCCATCGGGAAGCGTGGTACAAGCTCGAAGTCGCGAAGCGACGGATGGTTTACACGCTCGCTGCCCTCGGGCTCCCGCTGGTGAATAAGACCGACGATCCCATTCGCGGCTTGTCGTTCGAGTTCAAAGCCGACCCAACCGCCGAGGAGAAGGCGGCGGGTATCGAGCCCGTGATGACCGGACACGCCGACGGTGTGATCACGATCAACATCGTCGAAGCGGATGAGGTGGAACGGGAAAAGCGGCGCATCCAACTGCACGAACCCTACCGCACGCTGCTCGGCCACTTTCGCCACGAGGTCGGCCACTACTACTGGGACTTGCTGATTCGCGACGACGAACCTCGCTTGGCGGACTTTCGCGGACGCTTCGGCGACGAACGCGCGGACTATGCGGATGCCCTGAATAAGCATTATCGCGACGGCCCCGCCGCCGACTGGCAGGATCGCTTCGTGACGACCTACGCCACGTCTCATCCCTGGGAAGACTGGGCCGAGTCGTGGGCCCACTACCTCCACATCTCCGACACCCTGGAGATGGCGGTCGATTCTGGCTTGACGCTGAAGCCGCGCGAAAAAGACAAACCTCGGTTGAAGGCCTCCGCGCTTCCCGCGAAAGTCAAAGGCAGCCCGTTCGAGCAACTGATCGAGAATTGGTTGCCGCTCACGTACGTGCTGAACAATTTGAACCGCGGGCTCGGCTTACCGGATGCGTACCCCTTCGTCTTGTCCGTCCCGGCCATTCAGAAGTTGAAATTCGTCCACGAGACCATCGCGACTGCCCAGCCGCTGGGCACTTCCTAGATAATCACGAGGTGGCCGCCGACGACGCGGAGCCGACCCAACGAAGTAATCATCGTGTTCAGCCCGCCCAGATCGGCGAAGACGGTATAGTCGAGGCCCGCGATCGGCAGCGATCCCAGGTCGGCGAAAAGGGCATCGATGACGTTCCCGTCCGCGTTGTTCCCCACGTTGTTGAAGTAGAAGCCGGGCGTCGTGATCGTGTTGTTCTTGTTCGCGATAGCTCCCTTCGCGGCGATGATACCCTGGTTTGAAGTAAAGGCGATGGCAGTGCCGAGAGCGGCATCGCCGATCGTTCCACCCGAGACGAGAATCGTGTTGGCCCCGATGCCGTTGATCAGGGAGTTGCCGAGGATGCTGCCGCGGATGGCGACGGTACCGCCGCTGAGGAGCCCGCCGAGTAGGCTGAGATCGCCGATGAAGCGACCGAGCCCGATGATCTTGCCCGTGGTCGGGCTGAAATCGGTGGCGATACCGCCGACCCGCGTGGGCGAGGCGATGCTCAGGAGCGTGGAGAAGGCACCGATGTCGCCTTCGACCGCGATGGTGCCGTTGATTCCTCCGTCGGCGACGACCTTGCTGAGCAGATTCCCGCGGACGATGATCCTGCCCATGATGCCGGCACCGATCGAGACCGGAGGCCGGCCGTTCGCATCGGTCTGGATCGTCGTCGAGGTCACGGCGAGCGAACCGTTGGCGGAAGTGGTGACGTAGACGCGGCCGAACTCCGCCGAGGCGGTCGAGGCCGTGCCCGCGACCGGATCGACGCGAATACCAGTGGTCTGAACGAGACCCGAGATCGGACCGTACGTACTCACGTTCCCAAAGATGCTCGGTGCCGAAAGATCGACGATGCCGAGCACCTGATTCACGGATACATCGCCGAGCGCCCCGGTACTAGCAATGGAACGAGCTACGAAGAGATTGCTGACGAACGAACTGCCGTCGCCGCGAAGGTCGATCGTCTGCACGATCGCGCTGGTCGTGTTCGGCGAGTAGGAATACGAACCCTGCGCGATGGCGATCAGGGCGGAGTCCGCGCCGCGCGGGCGGTTCTGCCGCACTCCGTTGTTGGCTTGGTTTTGGAAGCGAATGTTGGCGTTGTCGAAGGCTCCCGGGAACTGGCCGGTTGCGAGGTACAAGGTGACGTTCTGCGTTGGGAGATCCGCGAACGGCACGCGGTACGTTTCGGTTTTGGCGGTGGTAGTCGAGCCGCCGAGCACGATTGCGGTGCCGGGCACGAGTAAGTTCTTGCCGTCCTGGGCGACGACGAGTGTGCCGGTGATCGGGTACGAGAGATTCGTGCGAAGCGTGGAACCGAACGCAACGGCCTGAATGCTCTTTGCTTGTATCGAAGCTTGCGGTGCGAAATCGCGAATCGCGACGCCGGCCACGTCGTCGAGGGAGAGTCGCACGCCGCCCTGCAGGGTCGGCAAACCGATGAAGGCCTGAGCCGCGGAAGTGATGCTCGTAAGCAGATCGCCCTCGACCGAAACGTTCCGGACGCCCGAGATGCCGGTCGCATCGACGCGAGCCAAGTTGAACTTCGCCACGTTGTTGTACGTCATCAGATTCAGGTCGAACTGATCGGGCCTCGCGCTCACCGGGTTCGCGATTCGCGTCGTGAGTTGAGGGTTGTAAAGGCCGGTACCCTGTCCTTCGTAGAAGTACTGGAAGTTCACGTAACTCGCGCCCGAGGGGCTGGGCAAGTACGTTTCGTCGGCGAGTGGGTAAGGATTGCTCGGGAGGTCGGCATCGATGCGTCGAGCGATGCCGTTCTCGCGAATCTGTCCCACGACTGGGCCGTATCCACCATACACGCCAATGGTGCCGATCGACCCGGCCGAGATCGAGCCGGGCGT
>JAYTUG010000264.1:0-7260 GCA_043744695.1 Gemmataceae bacterium | reverse complement strand
GCTCATTCTATAAATGCTTACCGTCGGCGACCTGATCCCTTCCTTTAACCTCCACTACGTCGTGAGTCTCGAGCCCGGCAAGATCAGGTCCACGATGCCGTCCGCAGCGCGGCCGTGATCCACGCCGCCGCCGTGGCCCTCGAGGCCTGATCACCAATCGAAAACGAACCCAGGGAGAACACCATGTATAAGAGCCCAAGCCCCATCGAAGAAAACGCCCGCGTCCGCCTGGTTGAGGAGTTGAACGCCCGCCTGGCCGACGGCCTGGACCTGTGGACCCAGGTGAAGGTCGCCCACTGGAACGTGAAGGGGCCGCAGTTTTGGAGCCTGCACAAACTTTTCGACGAACTCGCCGGCAAGGTCGTGGAACATTCGGATGAAGTCGCGGAACGCACGACGGCTCTCGGGGGCGTGGCCCAGGGGACAGTTCGCATGGCTGCCGCCAACTCGAAGCTGACGGAATTCCCCTCGGGCATCTCGGCCGGAATGGACGTGGTGAAGGCCGTCGCCGATGCGTTCGGTCTTACGGGCAACTCGCTGAGGGCGGCGATCGATGTGGCCGACGAGCAGGGCGACCCTCTCACCGCCGATCTGTTCACGCAGATCGCCCGCGAACTCGACGGCTCGCTCTACTTCCTCGAATCGCACCTCAACGGCGAATGACGGAGCCCAACATGCCCGATACCAGCCGCGGCACGCCGCTCGTTCTGCTTCACGCCTTTCCGCTCGACCGCGCCATGTGGCAACCGCAGCTCGACGCACTCGCCGGCCAATGCCGTATTCTCGCGGTCGACCTTCCCGGCTTCGGCCAGTCCGCATTCGATCCCAACCTGACCGTCGACAGTGCCGCAGATGGTCTCGTCGAACTTCTCGATAAAGAGAACTTGCCGGGTAAGGTCGTTCTCGGCGGGCTCTCGATGGGCGGCTACGTGGCGATGGCTTTCGCCCGCAGGCACCCCGACCGCCTCGCTGGGCTCATCCTGGCGGACACCCGTAGCGACGCGGACGACGACGCCGGCAAGAAGAACCGCGACCGACTGATTTCCATGACCCAGGAATTCGGCCCATCTAAGGTTTACGAAGTGATGCTGCCCAAGGTGGTCTGCGAGGACACGTTGAAGAACCAGCCGAAGATCGTGGAGAGCATCCGCGTGCTGGCCGCGCGTCAATCGGCGGCGGGTGTGATCGCCGGCCTCACGATGCTCCGCAACCGCCCCGACGCGACCCCGGAACTCAGCCGCATCACCGTCCCGACGCTGATCATCGTCGGCGAACACGACGCCATCACGCCTCCGCCTTTAGCGGAACAAATGGCGAGCACCATCGCGGGCAGCCGCGTCGTTGTGATTCCGGGAGCCGGGCACCTCAGCAACATGGAGCAGCCGACGGCATTCAACGCGGCAGTGGGAGCGTTCCTAACGGGAATTGTGTAGACGAGCACAAAGGTTACTGGCCGCGCTCGGCGCGGGTCGTGAGCCGTACCATAATCTAGTAGTCTGAACAGGCGGCGCGGTTCGACTACCGGAATGGGCACGCATGGCCGACATCCTCCTCAGCACGCTGAATGCCCGATACGCCCACAGTTCCTTCGGGCTTCGCTATCTGTTCGCGAACCTCGGCGAACTTCAATCGCGAGCCGAGATCGTCGAGTTCGACATCGCTCAACGCCCGATCGACATTGCCGAGACTATCCTCGCGCGAACGCCCCGAATTCTCGGGTTGGGCGTTTACATTTGGAATGTCGAGGCGACGACCGAACTCGTCGGGCTTCTGAAGCGACTCGCGCCAAAGATGATCGTCGTGTTGGGTGGGCCCGAGGTCAGCCACGAACACGAAGCTCAGGAGATCGTTCGCCTGGCCGATTTCACGGTGACCGGCGAAGCGGACCTCGAGTTCCTCCGCCTCTGCACGCGGTTGCTGGCCGGGCTGCGACCGCTCGAAAAAATCGTGCACGCCGAGCCGCCCCACTTCCGCGATCTGCAACTGCCTTACGAGTTCTACCGCGAAGCGGACGTGGCCCATCGCGTGATCTACGTCGAAGCCTCGCGCGGCTGCCCGTTCACGTGCGAGTTCTGCCTCTCGTCGCTCGAAGTACCCGTACGACAGGTGCCATTGGAACCGTTTCTGGAAGCGATGGCCTCCCTTCTCGAACGCGGCGTTCGACAATTTAAGTTCGTGGATCGCACCTTCAATCTGAACATCCAAACGAGCCGGGCGATCTTGCAGTTCTTCCTCGATCGGATGCGGCCGGGGTTGTTCGTTCACTTCGAAATGATCCCCGATCGCCTGCCGGACTCCCTGCGATTGCCGATCGCGCAGTTTCCGGCTGGAAGCCTGCAATTCGAGGTCGGCATCCAGTCGTTCAACCCCGACGTCCAGAAGCTGATTAGCCGCCGTCAGGACAACGAGCGGACAGAAGAGAATCTGCGCTGGCTGCGAACCGAGACGCAAGTCCACATTCACGCCGATCTGATCGTCGGCCTACCGGGCGAATCCATCGAGAGCTTTGCAACCGGCTTCGACCGACTGTATGCGTTGCGTCCGCAAGAGATTCAGATCGGGATGCTGAAGCGTCTCCGGGGTACGCCGATCGTCCGCCACGATGCGGAATGGAGCATGATTTACAGCCCGCATCCGCCCTACGAGATCATGTCCACGAAGTTGATGGATTTCCCCACGATGTGCCGAATGCGGCGGTTCGCACGCTACTGGGATCTCATCGCCAACTCGGGCCGATTCGTCCACGCGCTGCCCGTGTTAATGGAAGGCCGATCGGCGTTCGAACGCTTCCTAAGCCTCAGCGATTGGCTCTGGGAAACGACGCGACA
Source organism: Gemmataceae bacterium (assembly GCA_043744695.1). Taxonomy (GTDB): domain Bacteria; phylum Planctomycetota; class Planctomycetia; order Gemmatales; family Gemmataceae; genus Urbifossiella. The sequence goes on along the minus strand of JAYTUG010000264.1, from coordinate 4,432 downwards.
AACCCATGCAATCGCGCTCGTGCGCCTGTTCGAGTTACTCATGCGTCACGTCCAAAGTCGCGGTGACGCGGACGTAGAACGTTTTGCGAACGCGCTCTTGCAAGACTACCTGCGCGACGGCCGAACGGATACGCCACCGTTTCTGGCGGGGCACGTTCTCGCCGCGCCTCGAGTAACGAAATCCGCGGCCAGCGCGGGTACGCAGCGCCAACTGCGTCATGGGACCAGTTGAATGAAGCGAGCCGCAAAGCCGCAAGCGGCGGGGTCACACCAACTCCTTGATCGGCTCATAGCCAGCGTCCACCAGGAAGTGCGGCCGGCCTTGTAGGTCCTTCACGGTCGTCTGGCTCAGGTCGAGGCCGAGGTTGTGGTAGAGCGTCGCGAACACTTCCTGGAAGTGGACCGGGCGATCCTTCGCGAGTCCGCCGAGACGGTCCGTCGAACCGATCACCTGGCCGGTCTTCATCCCGCCGCCGGCGAGCATCGCACAGCCGACCTGCGGCCAGTGGTCGCGGCCGCCCATCGCGTTGATTTTCGGCGTGCGGCCGAATTCGCCCCACACCACGACCGAAACATCGTCGCTGAGGCCGCGTTCCTCCAAGTCTTCGATCAGGGCGGTGAGGCCGAGGTCGAGCATGGGAAGGTGCAGGCGAGCGTTGTCGAAGTTGGTGCCGTGCGGTTTGCCGTGCCAGTCCCAGCGACCGTAGGCGAGCGTGACGACGCGGGCACCGGCCTCGACCAAGCGGCGAGCCGCGAGGAAGTAATCGTTGAGCAGCGGGCCGGCGTCGCCGAACCCCGCGTTCGCCGGCGAACCGCGACCGTAGCGATCGCGCGTCTTCACGCTTTCCTTCGAGAGGTCGAGCGCGTCCGCGAGTTTACTCGACGTGAGAATGTTGAGGGCCTGCCGCTGATATTCTTCGGCCCCTTCGATGGTCCCGGTCGCGTCCGATTCGCGGCGCAGGCCGTCGAACTTCTTCATCAGGGCGTTGCGATCTTGGAAGCGATCGACGGTGAGGCCGGTGAGGGTCATGTTCGCCATGCCCTCGGCGTTGGGGCGGAAGGGCGTGTAGGCCTGGCCGAGGAATCCCGGTTGCCCCGCGATCGCCCACGTCGGCGTCGCCATCTTCGGCGAGAGTCCCACGAAGGGCGGTATCGCCTCGACGACCGAACCCTGCACTTTGCTCACGGTCGATCCGAACGACGGCCAGCCGCCGCCGGGCTGGTTCGCTTGCGTGCGGACCGTCGTACACTGGAACGCCGAGTGGTGCCCTTCCGAGCCCACGAGCGAACGGATGACGGCGATGCGGTCCATCGTCTTCGCGAGCCGGGGCAGGTGTTCGCAGATGTCGAGGCCCGGCACGTTGGTGCGGATCGGCTTGAACTCGCCGCGGATGTCGTCCGGGGCATCCATCTTCAGATCGACCATGTCCTGGTGCGGCGGGCCGCCGGAGAGGAAGATCATGATGACGGATTTGTGCGACGGCCGGCGCAGGCAATTCTCAGCGCGAAGCAGTTGCGGCAGCGTGAGCCCACCGAGCGCGAGACTGCCAATTTTCAAAAACGACCGGCGGGGCAGTGGGGGCATGATGGGCCTCGGAGGGCGACGACGGGACGCGTGAAGAGTAACCGAGAGCGGGTGAACCAAGCAAGGAAAAAGCTATTCGTTCTGGGTGGAGGGGTGAGCAGCTGAATTGTAGGTGAAAAATTGCTACGCTGACGGTGGCGTTGAGCCACAGGAGGAAAATCGCCCCATTTCTTTGCCAAGGAGACCGCCTTGTTCACACCGCAAGTCACACCCGAACAAGAAGCCGAAGCCCAACGCATCGCACAAGTCGTCAGCCAAAAAGTCCACGACGAGACCCCATCCCACCATCCCACACTTTCGCCGCGGAGCGGCCGTCTTTTTTAACTCAGAGCGGAAGCTCCGGGACAATTGCCCGTTACTTCAACAACTCGATCCGCAAGTCCTTGAAGTGAATCTCCGTGCCTTCGGCTTGCAGTGCGATGCGGCCCTTCGTGAGGTTGCAATCCTTCCCCTCGTTCACGACCTTGCCATTCACGGCCACCGAAATCGACCCGTCCTTGCACGCGATCTCATAATCGTTCCATTCGCCGAACGGCTTCTCGATGGGCTCGTCCTTCGGGCTGCGCCAGATGTGCCGCATCGTTTTGTCGTCGGCATCGCGGCGAGCGGCCTCGACCGTCAGCTTCACGTCCGCAGCCGTTTGAAGCCAGAGGTCGCCGGCCCGGCCACTGCGAAGCTGGGCCTCCACGCACACCGGCCACACCGCGTTTTCCTTCTGACAGTGAATCAGCACGCCACTGTTCCCGGCCTTCAGATCCTTCGGATACCGCCACTTCAACCGGAGTACGTAGTTCGCGTATTCCTTTTCGGTGATCAGAAAGCCGGTCGGCTTGCCGGTGCATTTCAGGATGCCGTCCGCGACGCTCCACGAATCGGACGCCTCGATCGGCGTCGTCGGCCCCTCCTTCGCGGCACGGCCATAGGCCTTCCACCCGGCGAGATCCTTCCCGTTGAACAGCGGCGTCGAATCGTCTGCCGCGGACGCGGAGAGACTGGCACCGAGAAGCATGGCGAGGGCGGATTTGTACATGACTCTCTCCATGAGCGAAGGGGAGCGCATTCGCGCTCCCCTTGTGTTCTCGGGTCACGATTGATGGAGGCTTACTTCACGCGCTTGGCGTAGGGCACGACCGCGCTGTAGAGGAACGTATTGCGGTAGTCGAACAGCGGTTCGATGCCGGGGTTGCCCAGCGTGTAATTCGAGACGAGTTCCCCTGGTGCGTGCGGTTTCGACGGCGCGGCGAATCCCGGACCGCCCACGTTCAGACTCCCATCCTGATTCACATAATTAACTCGGAAGGGCGTCAGCTCTCGACTCGCCCCGACGCCAATCGTGATGACACTGTTGGTTCCGATCACGATCGGCTTGCCATCCGCATACACCGTGGCGGTAAACGGGTTAGCGACAGTGGTGTAGGGGTTCGGACCGAGAGCTGGCAGCGTAACGCTGTTACTGAGGTAAATGTTGTAACTGCCGGGTTGCCCCGCTAGGAATCCCGGGGGCACTAAAGGTAGCAACACATTAGTGGGATCAGCCACCACAATCGGAATGAGCTGACCCGGTGCGGCACCGGACGTTGCGACATCCAGTGCCGCGGAATACGGTTGCCGTTGAAGCGCGGAACTGATTCCCCACACGACCGCACCGTCGGAGATCGCGGTGCCCGTTCCGGTCGGGCCAGGGCTCCCGACAGCCCCGCTGATTCCGGCATTCAAACTCCGGTAGGAGTACGGCCCGTTGAGCACGAGCTGCCCAACAGGATAAGCCGTCATCGGGGACCACGGAACTGCCGTCGGATCGAGCCCCAGGTTCGACCGATCCACGACCGCATAGAACTGCTGGCGCAGGTCGCCCGGCACATCCTTGTACGCTTCCTTGCCGATCAGGAATCGATTGCCCGCACCTTCGTTCACGCTCATCATGTTCACGCCATTCAGCCGCACTTCGTGGAACACGATGGTGACCGTGATCGCGAACGCATTGCTCGTCGTCGTCGTGTTGTTGAACATCTTGCGGGCCATCTCGGCCTGCAGATAAGGCTGCGGTGTCGACGAGCCATAGTAACTCCAGGTCGCAGTGCCATCGCTGCTCGCGCCGAATCCGGCGGGGCCGGGGGCCGGTCCGCTGGTCCCGCCGATCAAGCAGATATAGGCGTTGGGCCCGTTCACGACACGCTGCCCGGTCGGGTAGGGGGTCAACGTCGTCCACGGCGCGGGTGTCGCGGGCCAGAGTAGTGGTTGCCCCGCGAAGCCCGAGAAGTTCCACGTCACCCCGCCATCGATGATGTTGTTGCCGGTCCCGGTGGGGCCCGGAAGGCTCATGCCAGCACCCGTGCAGATGTAAACGTTGCCATTGTTGGCGATGCGCTGCCCCAAGGAGTAGAAAGTGGCCGATGCCCAGGGCGCGGCCACCCGGAACATGGTGTCCTGGATGCCCGCACCGGCACGGGCGACCAACACGCTATTGGTTCCGTCCGGCGACAGTTCGGGCGCACCGAACGGAAGGAAAGGCCGATCCGTGCCAGTACCAGGAAGATCGTGAATAGTCGGACTGGGGAATGGGACGTCGATTGTATTGCTGTCGGCGAGCGTCCGTATCGACATGAGCGCGGTGCGCCCGGCAGGACCGGTAATGAAACTCGTCCACAACTGATCCACGTCATTCGGGTTGAAGCTATTGCCCGGTTGCGAATCGAGGAATGCCTGAAGAATGCGCCGGTCTTGAATGGTGTTGATGTTGATCTTGCCGTGAACCTTGCCGCCGAGTGCCGTGCCGTAGGTCCACGGTTTCACGCGAAGCACATCGAACGCCCGGTACAGGCCGTTGTTGGTGAGCTTGAACGGGGT
>JAYTUG010000263.1:0-27095 GCA_043744695.1 Gemmataceae bacterium | reverse complement strand
TGAAAAATCCCGGTTTCCAAAGCAGAAACCGGGTTTTATTGAGTGTCTCACAAACCGAGTCCTGCACCCCATCGGAGGGCGTCGTGAATACCCAATGGAATCGGAGCTCGGCCGGTCTGGTCATGCTCGTCGTCGGCGCAGGCGGAAGCCCGATTGGAAGTTGCGACGATTTCAGAAAGGCGCACGACCAGCATGGCCCGGAGGGAGCCAAGCGAAACGCCTGTTTTCAGGACGAATTCGCAGTGCATGGCCGGAATGTTTTTGTCGAAGGCATACGGTCATGCTCAGCTGACCCGCACGACTTCCTTCACGACTCGCCCGTACACGTCGGTCAGGCGGAAGTCGCGGCCGGCGTGGCGGTAGGTGAGCTTCTCGTGATCGAAGCCCATCAGGTGCAGGATCGTGGCGTGCAGATCGTGGACGTGAATCTTGTCCTGCACGGCCTTGAAGCCGAAGTCGTCGGTGGCCCCGTGCGTCGTGCCGCCCTTCGCACCGCCGCCGGCCATCCACATCGTGAAACCGTGGTGGTTGTGGTCGCGGCCGTCGCCGCCCTCGGTGGTCGGGGTGCGGCCGAATTCTCCACCCCAGAGCACCAGCGTGTCGTCGAGCAACCCGCGGGCCTTCAGATCCGTGAGCAGCGCTCCCGCGGCTCGGTCCATGTCCACCGCCAGCGTTCGCATGGTCTCGTTGTGCTTGCTGTGCGTGTCCCACGGTTGGCCGTTGCCGTAGTAGATCTGCGTGACGCGAACGCCGCGTTCGGCCAATCGACGCGCGATCAAGCACGCGTTCCCGAAGTGCCCCTCCCCGTACAGTTCCCGGACCTTCTTCGATTCGCGGTTCAGATCGAACGCATCGGACGCCGCGGTCTGCATCCGGAACGCGGTCTCCATTGTCCGGATGCGAGCTTCCAGTGCCGGGTCGCCCCCGCGCTGGGCGGAATGCTCGCGGTTCAACTCGCCCAGCAGATCGAGGTGCTGGCGTTGGGCCGCGGCGGTTGTGTCGGGGTTGTGCAGGTGCGGCACCATCGCGCGCGGGTCGAGATTCGAGTGGTTGATGTACGTGCCTTGGAACTCGGATGGCAGGAACGCGCTGGCCCAGAGTTCGGCGAACCGCACCGGCCGCCCGGGGCACAGCACCACGAAGCCCGGCAGGTTGGCGTTCTCCGTACCGAGCCCGTAAGTGAGCCACGCACCGAGGCTGGGCCGGTTCGGCGTGAGAACTCCGCTATTCATTTGGAACAAGGCCGGCCCGTGGTTCGGGTTGTCGCCGTGGACTGCACGCAGCACGCACAGGTCGTCCGCATGGGCCGACAGGTGAGGGAGGAGTTCGCTCATCGCGAGTCCGCTCTCCCCGTACTTCTTGAACTTGAACGGCGCGGCGAGCAGGCCCGCGGTCGGGCGCTCGGTGCGGAGGTCCACCTCCTTCGGTCGCTGGCCCGCGAACTTGTTGATGGCGGGCTTCGGGTCGAGGAAGTCCGGGCCGAACGGGCCGCCGTTCATGAACAGGTGGATGATCCGCTTTGCCTTCGGCACATGATGCGGGCCGCCCGGCCCTGCCGATGCCGTCGGCGCGAGCAGGGCCGCGAGGCCGAGCGTACCCATCCCGCAACCCAGTTGCTGGAGCATCTCGCGGCGCGTAGGCGCGAAGGCGGTATCAGTGAACATGAGGCCGTTCCGTTTCGAAGTCGAGTGAGAGCCGGAAGCGTTAGCGACGGGTTAAATCCCATCTGGTTCAAGTTTCATCCGTCGCTTACGCTTCCGGCTCATTTTGAACAAACGTCAGTCGATGAACAGGAACTCGTTGCTGCCGAGGAGTACGTGGGCGTACCGGCTCCAGGCGTCCGTATTCGGCTTCTCGCCGACGAACGCCAACGCGAGTTTGACTTCCCGGTCCGTCGGCGTGCGGTTGAACAGAAGTTCGTAAGCCCGGCGAACGCGGGCCGCTCCGCCAACCGGTACGTCGGCTTCGAGTCGCTTCGCAAGTGCAACCGCCTCCTGACGCAGCAAGGGGCCGTTGAGCGCGAAGAGTTGCTGCAACGGCGTCGTGGTGGGTATCCGAGTTGCGCTGTGGAACAGCGGATCGGGGAAGTCGTGCAGGCGGAGCAGGTCGGTCAGGTCCCTCCGGCGAACGAGCCCGTAGATCGTGCGCCGGTGATTGTTCGCCTCGGTGAGTTCCTGGGGCGGTCCGCCGAGTTCCCGAACGAGAGTGCCATTCACGGCGAGCATCGAGTCGCGCCAGGATTCGACTTCGAGCCGGCGACGGTTCATGCGCCAGAGCCAGCGGTTGTCCGGGTCGATGGCCTGCTTCGCGGCGTCGGGCGCACTGGCTTGCTGGTAGGCGCTCGACAGCATGATTTCAAGGTGCAGCCACTTCAGAGACCAACCCTCAGCGACGAACCGCGCGGCCAGGTCGTCGAGCAACTCCGGGTGCGAGGGGCGTTCACCCTGCCGGCCGAAGTCGCTTGGCGTCTCGACCAGCGCGCGGCCGAAGTGGTGCTTCCAGACGCGGTTCACGATCACGCGGGCCGCGAGCGGAGCGCCGTCGGCGACGATGGCCTTGGCGAGTTCGAGCCGTCCGCTCCCCACCGTGAAAGGCTTCGCGCCCGCGCGAGAAAGCACGGTGAGGAACCGCCTCGGGACGACCGGGCCGGGTTTGTTCGCGTTGCCGCGGGTGTGCATGGCGATGTCGTGGCCGACTCCATCCTCATACTCGAGTCGCGTCTTGTTCGGCCCGCGCGACACCACCGACACATGGCCATCCACGACACCGCGAACGGGGATTTCCTTGTACCCCGGCGTCGCCTCGAGTTTCTTCACGCGCGCGGCGAGTTCCGCGCGCTTCGCCTTCATGATGAAGCCGGCACCGCCTGCTGTCTTGATCGACTTGATGCGTTCTTGGAGCGTCTGCACTTCATCGACTGCTCTCTCCACGGCCGCGGCCTCGGCATCGGGAAGCAGTGGAAGATCGACCAGTTTCACTCCCGCGATCACACCCGCCAATGCGTAATAATCCTGCGTGCTGATCGGGTCGAACTTATGGTCGTGACAGCGGGCACAAGCCGTCGTGAGGCCCAGGAACGTGCTGCTGACCGCATCGATTTTCTCTTCCCACTCGTCCGCGACAATGGACTTAATCACGTCCACGTCGAGTTGCAGTTCCTTCCAGTAATCCGGACTGCCGCCGAGGAACCCGAGAGCCGCGCGTTCCTTCGGATCGACGCCGGGCATGAGGTCGGCGGCCAGTTGTCGCATCACGAACTGGTCGTAAGGCAGGTCGTCGTTCAGCGCCTTCACCACCCAGTCGCGGTACGGCCACCCCTGACCTCGCGGCTTGAGCCAGGATTCTGGAACGTCGCAGTAGCGGGCGAGGTCGAGCCAATAGCGTGCCCAGCGCTCGCCATACTGCGGAGAGTCCAACAACCGATCGACGAGACGGGCGTAGGCGTCCGGACGCATGTCGCCGACGAACGCGTCCACTTCCTCGGGCGTCGGCGGCAGACCGGTCAGATCGAACGAAGCACGGCGAATGAGGACGCGGCGATCCGCACCTGCCGACGGAGCCAGCTTTTGCCGTTCCATCGCTGCGAGTATGAACGAGTCGATCGGCCGCTGCCGCCACTTCGCGTTCTGCACCGCCGGCGGAGAAACTTGTCGAAGAGGTTGGAACGACCAGAATTGTCGAGCCTCGGGCGATGTTGGATCGAAGGCCGTCGCCTTCGCTCCGTCCGGGTAGATGGCCCCATCGCGGACCCATTTCTCGAGGATGGCGATCTGCGGCGGTCGCAGTTTCCCCTTCGGCTCCGGCGGCATCCGCAACTCGGCCTTCGTCCCGTGAACGGCCGACATGAGCAGACTGTTCTCGGGCTTTCCGGGCACGACCGCGGGTCCGGAATCGCCGCCCTTCAGAATGGCCTCGCGACTATCGAGTAAGAGGCCCCCGCGAGTCTTGTTCGCCTTCGCGGAGTGGCAACCGTGGCAGTGCTCGACCAGCAGGGGACGTACTTGTTTCTCGAAGAACGCGAGGGCCGCGGGGTCCGGATCCGCAGCCTCACCTCGACCTGTGGTCAAGACCACCAGAACCGTGAATGTGATCGTCCCGCGCATCCACGTCACCTCGTTCGGTTGAACCGGCAGCAATCACATTGTAAAGGAACCGGACCCGCCCCGTAAACAGATCACTATCGATAAACCGGGTCAACCGCCTTCGCGTCGGAGTTAATCGCCACTCATGCCGAACCGCTACCTCATTGTCGGCGTGACCGCAGTGGCGGGCCTGCTGCTCTACATCGACCGGGTGTGCATCTCAATCCTGGCCGACCCGATCCAGATGGACCTCGGCCTGGCCCACCAGGAAAAGGAACTGGCTCTCTCGGCGTTTTTCTTCACCTACGCACTCTTCCAGATCCCCATCGGGTCACTCGCCGACAAGTACGGCCCACGTCTTGTGTTGGCAGTGTCCATTGTGGCGTGGTCGGTCGTTACCGCAATGACGGGGTTGGCCTGGTCGTTTGGTTCGCTCCTCGTTCTCCGCCTGCTGCTCGGTTTGTTCGAGTCCGGGGCTTATCCGGCAGCGGCTGTATTGGTGAACCGGTGGGCAATGCCTGAGGAGCGGGGACGGTTCAACTCGATCGTCCTATTTGGCGGTCGAATCGGTGGGGCGTTTGCCCCGGCGTTGACGACGATGGTCGGGCGATCGCTGGTCGGCGTGGGAGTCGCGGGGGTTGCGGTCGGTGAGTCCGCCGTGAACTGGCGGGGCGTGTTCGTACTCTACGGCGCGTGCGGACTCGGGGTCGCGCTGCTGTTCTGGCTTTTCGTTCGCGACCGACCGCAAGCCGCGCCCGACAGGACCACCACTCCGGTTGCCGGCTCACCGATCTCGTTCGGACGAGTGCTGAAGTTGGTCGGGGGAAACAGGAAGATGTGGTACTTCGGGACGCTCCAGTTCTGCATCAACGTTTCGTGGGCGTTTCTGGTCACGCTTCTGCCGTCATACCTCAAGGACGCGAACGTGGAAATCCGCCTGCGGGGCACCATCCAAACGGGGATTCTCCTGACCGGGTGTGCGGGAATGCTCTTAGGCGGTCTGTTGACTGACGCAGTCAGTAAACGGCTGGGGCCGCGGTGGGGGCGGAGTACGCCCGTCACAACGATGTTGATGATCTGCGGCCTGATGACGCTGTTGATGAGTACGTCCCCGGGGCTTTGGGTGGTTGTCGCGGCCCTAGCCATCACGTCCTTGTGCCTCGATCTCTCACTCCCCTCTTTGTGGGCGTATGCGCAGGATGTCGCCGGGAAGAACGCCGGGGCGGCGTTCGGGTTCGGGAATATGCTCGGTAACTTCGGAGCGACGATGTCCCCGCTGCTGCTCGGGGCGGTCAGCCGGGCTTGGGGATGGGAGGGGGCGTTCGCCGTGTGTGCCTCATGCTACTTCGTAGCGGCATTCTTCGGCCTGCTGCTCGACGCCTCGAAGCCGCTCGATGCAGCGATTGCCTGACCGCGATGTCCTTTATGCGGTGGCGTGCATCAGCCCTCGAATATAGCCGTACGCGAACAGCCGGCCCAGCATCGTGTACCCCGGCTCGCCGTCGTCCTCCCCGACCATCTGCGGGACGTGATCGGGACGCATCGGGCCGTCGAAGCCGATCTCGCGAAAGGCCCGCATGGCCGCCGCCATATCCGTGGGACCGTTGTCGTGGAAGGTTTCGGCGAACGATTCTCGGGTGCCGCGGACGTCGCGAAAATGAACGTACTTGATGTGCGGCCCCAGGCGGCGAATCGTCGCCGGAATGTCGACGTTCATCGCCGCAAATGTTCCCTGACAAAAGCAGATGGCATTGGCCGGACTCGGGGCCAGCCGGACCAGCCGCTCGAACGCTTCGACCGTGTGCATGATGCGAGGTTTGCCGAGCAACTCGGGCAACGGCGGGTCGTCCGGGTGCATCGCCAGGGTGACACCGCATTCTTCCGCGACGGGCAACAACTCATTCAGAAACCGTTCGAGTTGGTCCCACAAGTCGGCCGAAGTGAGCTTCCGAGCCAGTTCATCGGATCGACTATCCAGCGGTCTGTAGCCCATTCGCAGTGCCGCATCCACCTCGGCGAGGTCGAATGCCGTGACCTTGGCGCCGCCGCGTTCCGGAGCGTCCAGACGAGTTCGGACCCAATCCGTGCCGGTCATGAAGTTGTAACACAGCAAACGAACGTCGAGGTGGGCCATCTGACGGATGAGCGTCTTCAGCAGCTTCAACTCGCGTCCGTCGTCGCAACCCAGCTTGATGTTCTCGATGGGCAGATACCCTTCGATCGCGGAAAGGCTCATTCCGAAGCTCGCGATCCGCTGCTTCGCCGCCCGGAGCATTGCTAGGTCTTCGCCCGGGTAGCGATGAACGACATCCGTGACGCCGCACTGTGCGGCGAGTTGCAGGTTCTCGTCCGACATGGGCGTAAGGACCGTCGCCAATCGCATTGCTGCAACCTCGTCGAGGGCAAAATAATCGCCGAGCTCGGCAGGGACAATTGCGAAGCCGTGAGTGGCTTCGCAATTGCAATCATTTCGTTTCCACGGCCCACACATTGCGATACACGACGGGGTCGCCGTGGTTCTGGAACTGGAACGGGCCGGGCTTGGCCTCTTCCTTTTGGCCGCCCGGGCACTCCTTGGGAAACTCGATGTCGTCGTGAATCTTGACGCCGTTGTGCAGCACGGTGGCCCGGCCATTCTTCGTCTTCTTGCCGGTGTCGTCGAACAGGGCGGGAGTAAAGTCGATGTCGTAGGTTTGCCACAGCATCGGCGGGTAGCACATGTTCACGCTCGGCTTGTGCTGGGTATAGATGCCTCCGCACTCGTTGTTCTCGCCGTTGAGTCCGAAGCTATCGAGCACTTGGCACTCGTAGCGGTTCTGGAAGTAGACGCCGCTGTTGGCGCGGCCCTGACCCGTGCTGTTGGGCATCCACGGCAGTCGGAACTCGACGTGGGCCTTGAACGCGCCGAAGGCCTGCTTGGTGGTGACGCCGACGCCGAGGTAGGTGCCGTCCGAAAGCTTGACGAGGTTGCCGCCGTTCCATTGCTTCTCGTCGCCTTCTTGGCCGAAGAGCACGACGGCCCCTTCCGGCGGCTTCGCTCCGATGGTCTTCGACTTGCGCTCGATCTTCTTGAAGGTGATGTCGGCTTTCTCCCCAGTCGTGATCGTGCCGTTCTCGATGATGCCACCTCCCTTGTCGGAGACGACCACCTTGCCATCCTTGCGATCCGCCGTGCCCTTACTGATCGTCTTGCCGTCCCAGCCATCTCCGGGCAATCCGCCGAAATGAATCTTGAGATCGAACTTGCCTTCGCCCTTGGCCACGACCTGAATTCCCACCTTCTTGGTTTCGCCACCTTGCTTTATCTCGCCGACATACTCACCCTGGATGGCGAAGTCTGCGTCGTCCTTGAGTTTGGTCGGCTCGTTGATGGCGATGCGTTCCTTCTTCTTGGGCGGATCCTTCTTGTCGTCGGCGGAGGTGGGCAGCGTGGCCAGCGCGACGGCGGCCACGAACCCGAGCAGCATGCGAATCATGGTGAACCTCGTGGGAAAGGGATACCTGCAGCGCAGTTATTGTGGGGAAGCGCGTCGATTTCTTCAATTGAGTTTAGCCGCGACGCGTAGTCTGCGGAGCGGAGCGCGACAACTCCGGCGAAGTCGCGATCCGCTCCGGGGACTGCGCGTCGCGGCTAAACGAAAGTACCGCGCCAATTCCCACCGTCAGCAGCAGGAACGCCGCCGTGTAGCTTCCGTAGACCATCGATAGGTCCGAGGCCTGCGCCGGCAACAATCCGGGTAGGTTCGCCAACGCAGACACAGCGATCAACACGCCGATGAGAAACCGCTTCACACGAAGGCTCGTTCCACCCGCGAACGCAGAAAAGGCTATCGCCGCGAAGGGAAGCATCAACGTCACGGCGTGGTGCTTCCAGGTGCGTTCGCTGAAAAGCAACATGCCGAGCACGATCAGCGAGCATTCGGCCGCGACCCGCACGCCTTGCCGTTCAACTCGCGGCGCTCGGCACAGCACGACGATCAACAGCGCGAAGGAAACCAAACAGAGTTTCACGACCCAGCGGGCTGCGTCGGTTCCAATGTCCGCGACGTTGTGGAACGCGGCCGGCGTCGGGAGGTTGTCCGGATACACCACGAACGACGGGCTGTGCGTGAAGAGCCGATAGACGATGCCGGGGATCGACTGATTCGGATGCTCGCTGGTCACGCGGTTGTCCACGATCGCGGGCTTCACCATCAGCGAGTACCAACCTTCGAGCAGTTCGGCATTCCGATCCCATCCGAAGACGATGCCGGGCACGATGGCGAGCCAGAGGGCGAGGCCCAGCACGCAACCGGCCACGGCCTTCCACGCCCGCTTGTAGGCGAAGTAACACAGGAACATCAGCGGCGTCACTTTACAAGCGATGGCGAGCCCCAATACGAGGCCTGCCGTGAGGTCCCAATTTCGGCGATACGCTTCGAGGCATCCGGCCACGACAAACAGAATGAAGATGTTCACGTTGTTGTGCGAGAGGTCGCCGAGCAGCGGCGGCAGCGATAGCAGAATCGCGATGGCCTTGGCGTGGTCGGGAATCGCATCGGGCCTTTGTCGGTAGTCCTCACACTCCGTGTGAGGTGCGTCACTCGGAGAGTGACGACTCCCAACCAATCGAAACACCCACACGGCTGCGAACACGGCCATGAGCACCTTCGCATAGAACCACGCGATCGCGCCGGCCATCGGGGGCAGGTCCGCGAACGGCTTCAACACGATCGCCATGATCGGTGGGTTGGGGTACTCGTAGACGCCGACGTAGATGTTCGTGCCCGCGAAGACTTCGTGGATCATCGAGCGCCAGCGCAAGAATGCGGAGCGGCTCTGCTGGCCCGTGTCGCCGGGCTTATCGATCTTGACGGCGTACTTCAAGCTCATGCCCACGACGACGATCGCGAGCGCGGCGAGAAACGCGATGCGGAGCCGCGCCGGGTTCGCGACGTGAGCCGCCCGCACGTGAGCGACGAACGAATCCGATGGAAGAACGTTGGACATGCAAGTGTATCCTGCCGGCCGGGAACTCGAAGGCGGGAGAATAACCCAATGCCCCGCCGCATGGGAAGAGGGTTCTCCACCGGATTCCCCTTCCAGGTCTCGGTCAAACTTCATTCTCGCTTTGTGTTGCTTGGTGTCATCTTCGTGCCTTCGTGGTGAGTTCTTGTTTTGCCGTCGAGCTTGAGATGGGCTTTTCGACTGACCAACAACTACTCATCTCCCACGCGAGTACGCGTCTCGTAGAATGACGGTCAGGCGGGCCGCGAGGGCCGAGCCGAACTCCTCGCGAGGCCGCAGTGGGACAACAGGTCTTCCAGCACACCCTGGCGAACGGATTGGTTCTGCTCGCGGAACGGATGGAGCACGTCCGTTCGGCCGCGATCAACTTCCTCGTGCCCGCCGGGGCCGCCTTCGATCCCACCGGCAAGTTCGGCGTCGCCACGGTACTTGCGGACCTCATCACCCGTGGAGCTGGCGAACGCGACTCTCGAGCCCTCAGCCTCGCCCTGGATAACCTCGGCGTCGACCGCGACGAAAGCGTCGGGGCCATCAATATGCGGTTCTGGGGATCCACCCTTTCCACGAACGCTCCCGCGACCTTGGACATTTTCGCGGATGTCATTCGCCGCCCGCACCTTCCCGAAGACGAACTCGAAGCGGTGCAGGCCCTCGCGCTGCAGGACATCCTCAGCCTCGAAGATTCGCCTCAGCAAAAGGTGATGGTGGAACTGCGACGCCGATACTATCCCGCGCCGTTGAACAAGGATCGCCGAGGCCGCACCGAAGACATCGAATCGCTGACCATCGACGACGTGAAGAAGCAGCATCGCAGGCTGTTTCGCCCGAATGGAGCAATCCTCTCGGTGGCGGGGAACATCGAGTGGGAACCGCTCAAAGCCCAAGTCGAACGCCTGTTCGGCGACTGGAAGCGAGGCGAGCCCATCGAGGCCGTGCCCGAGAAGCACGCGCCGGAACCGCACCACTTGCAGAAGGACACGCAGCAAACGCAGATCGCGTTCGCGTGGCCGAGCGCTCCGATCGGCGGCACCGACTACTACGCCGCTCGCGCTGCCGAGGGCGTGCTCTCCGGCGGCATGAGCGCTCGCCTCTTCACCGAGGTCCGCGAGAAGCGAGGCCTCTGCTACTCCGTCGGCGTGCGCCACGAAACCTTCCGCGATCGCGGCACGATGGTCGGCTACGCTGGCACCGGTTCCGACCGCGCTCAACAAACCCTCGACGTGACCCTTGCCGAACTCCATCGCTTGAAGGAAGGGGTGACCGACGACGAAATCGACCGCGTGAAGGCGGGGCTGAAATCGTCGCTGATCATGCAAGAAGAATCGACCTCGGCACGGGCCGGGTCCATTGCTTCAGATTGGTACTTCCTCGGCCGCACGCGAACTTTCGACGAAATCCAGGCTTCCATCGACAGCATCACGCCGCAGTTCATCTTGAACTACCTCGAGAAGTACCCTGTGAAGGATGTGACGCTCGTGACGCTCGGGCCGGAAGGCCTCACGATGCCGGGGTGAGCGAAGCCGCAAGCGGCCAGAATTGGAGCCGATGTGTCCGAACCCGAGAAGCCCCCGCTGTACGAACCGGCGACATCCTTCAAATGGGTGATCGTCGCCGCCGTCGTCCTGTGGACGCTCGGCGGGGCGATCATCTTCCTCAAGTTACTTTGAACGCATGACTCCGAGTTCACTACCGCCCGTTCGCGAAGCCGACGATGCCGTCGCGCCGTTCGTCTTCGCCTACATTTTCGGCGCGGTCGCTTCCATCGCGGCACTCCTGGCTTGGGTCTACTGGTATCGCGGCTACGCGTGAGCCGCCGGTGATACCATCGCTTCGCGGCTCCGACCCACGCCGCGAAATACGTTACGCCATCTCGAACCGCTCGGCCCGCCACACCAACCTTTTGACGAAGAACGTCCCGGCTGCTACGATTTCAATCGGTTGTGGGGCGGGCCATGCGAAAGTACATCTACTTCAAGCGGTATCGGATGGAGGTGGACCTGCGCCACCCACCTTTTGGTAGTCCGCTCTCTCCGAGAGCGGAATCCGCTTTCGGAGAGAGCGGACTACCAAATGCCGGTGCTTCGCTCCCCGCCGGGTTCCACTGGCTTCCCTGGCGCGATTCACTTTGCTTCGCCCACGCCGAGGTGAAGGCACTCAGCTTCCAGGATGAAACGGACGCCATCATCTTTCGCTGCCTGGCTTCGCTGGGCGGATGCCGCGAACTCATGACCGCGATTCGGGAACGCCCCGGATTCTGCCCGCAAGCCACCTGGCTCGTCGCGACTTCAAACGCATCCGAGTCCGATGCCACGGGGATCGCGGGAAACTGCGTGGCCACGGTGCAAGGCGTAATCGATGGCGAGGGACACGGTGGCATTCAGAACGTGGGCGTGGTGCCCGAGTTTCGCGGTCGCGGGCTCGGGAAGGCACTCCTGCTGCGGGCTTTGGCGGGTTTTATCAAGTGCGGTGCGAAGCGGGCGTATCTGGAAGTGACCGCGCGGAACCTCTCGGCGGTTCGCATGTACCGGTCGCTCGGCTTCCGGTGTACGAAGACTGTGTACCGCGCCGTGGAGGCACTGGAACCCGTGGCCGTGGGATTGTGATCACGCCGTCGGTTCGATCGTGACGCCGAGCGGTTGAGCGCCCTTGGCTTTCGTCGCGGGGTCCGCGCCGCACGAATGGATCTGATCCGCCTTGAGTTCCGCCACTTCCATCGTGCCGACCCAGACCACGCAGCGGCCCTTCTCGTGCGCTTCCATCATCAGTTGAAGGCACTTCTCAGACGTGTAGCTGAAAACCTTGCGCAGTACGTCCACGACGAAATCCATACCGTTGAGGTCGTCGTTGTGGAGGATCACGGCGTAGGGCGGTTGCCGGCGCGTGCGGGTCTCGGTGTCCTCGTCGGGCAGCACGTCGGGGAATGCGGTAGCCATAGTCGGGATTCTCGGTGGTTCTCGGCGAGCCGAGCCCCGTCGGGGGCCGGGTGGTAGCGCAACTAAATCACGAAGTAATAATTCGCAGCAATTCGGCCTGGATGTGCCGATTGGTAGCCAGACTATCGGGGCGGAAGGGATCGCAAGGGCTGCCGTCCGCACAAGTGACCGTACCGCCCGCCTCGGCGATCAGGGCGAAGCCTGCAACCACATCCCACGGCCAATTCTCGAACGCCCAGTAGCCGTCGAACCGCCCGGCAGCGACGTAGGCCAAGCTGAGGGCCGTGGAGCCGTTTCGCCGCAAGGCTTGCACGTGTTCCGAGGCCTTCGCCCAGATGGCGAGGTTCTTCTTCTGCTTATCGAAGTTGGCAGGGAAGCCGGTGGCGATGAGCCCGTCGCGGACGGTTGGTGTACCGCTCACGTGGATGGGTTTGCCGTTGACGTAGGCTCCATTTCCCGTGGTGGCCGTGAAGAGTTCGTTCTGGCGCGGGTCGAGGATGACGCCGAGGACGGGTTGCCCTTCGGCCCACAGGCCGATCGAGACGCAGTACGCCGGCACATCGTGGACGTAGTTCGCCGTGCCGTCCAACGGGTCCACGATCCAGGTGGGCGGGGCGTTCGCTGGAGGCCGCATCGATTCGATCGGCTTGCCGGTCCAATCTTCCTCACCGAGGAAGTGGTGTTCGGGGAATTGGCCGAGGAGTAACGCTTTGATGGCGTCTTGCGAAGCCCGATCGGCTTCGGTCACGAGATCGGCGCGGGCCTTTTCCTTGACGGAAAAGCGGGCGCGCCACGATTCGAGAATCTCGGCACCGCGACGAGCCGCGCGGACCGCCGCATCCAGGAATTCCGGCAAACGGTTCGGGTCGAAGTTCATGCGGGAATTGTACTGACGTTGAGGCTGTCGATGCGAGAGGGTGGCGACACGATAGCGCGGCAGGTACAATCATCTTGCCCATCGCGACCCACGTTCCCGGCGGTGTACGACTTGACCACGCCGCTCCTCGTCACTCGGAATCTCACCAAGAATTACGGCGCGTTCCGCGCCCTCGATTCGCTCGACCTCGCCCTCGCGCCCGGCGAAGTGTTCGGCCTCCTCGGCCCCAACGGTTCCGGCAAAACCACCGCGCTTCGCCTCCTCCTCGGCTTCCTGCGGCCCACCCTCGGCTCGGCCCAGATCGGCGGATTCGATTGCTGGGAACGGTCGCTCGAAGCTCGCAAGCGAGTCGCCTACCTACCCGGCGAACTCCGACTTTACGAGAACATGACCGGCCGCAAGCTCGTGACGTTCCTCGCCGGGCTCCGCGGCGAAACCCCCGGCCAGGAAGTGAACGACCTCGCCAAGAAGTTGGACATCGACGTGGACCGCCCGCTCACGCACATGTCGTCCGGCATGAAGCGCAAGGTCGCGCTGCTCACCGTACTCGTGCCGAGGGTGCCGCTGATCGTGCTCGACGAACCGACCAACACGCTCGACCCGAACATGCGCGACGAACTGCTCGAACAGTTGAAGCGCGCCAAGGCCCGCGGCCAAGCCGTACTCTTTTCCTCGCACGTGTTGCAAGAAGTGGAAGCGGTCTGCGATCGGGTTGGCATCCTGCGGCACGGGAAGCTCGTGCATCTGCAAGCGATGTCGGAACTCCGCGATGGGCGTTCCGTTTCGGCCCGCGTGCTGGACACGTTCCCGTTCAGCGGCCCGGATGGCGAGCGGCTTTCGCGAGAATGCCTCACGGCCGATGGCCGCCTCACCCTGACCTATCGCGGCCCGACGCCGGTACTCTTGGAGTGGCTTGCGAAACAACACCTGGACGATCTCCGCATCGAGCCGTTGGGTTTAGCTCCGATCTATCGCAAGTACCACGGGTGAATCCCACGCTCCGCTCCGCGGACTCCGCGTCGCGGCTAATCTTCGAGCCAAAACATGACGCTGATTCTCGTGGGAAAATTGCTCCGCGACATTCGACCCGCGCTGGTCGTCGTCTGCCTGATTCTGTTCGGGTTCGCGGGGCTGTGGGTGAAGATCACGCAGCGGGTAACGGCCGAGATCACGCCGTTCTTCAACACGGTGGCCCGCGTGGCGAAGTTGCCGCCGAAGCTGTTTGAAGACGTGCTGTTCAAGGGGCCGGGAAAGGTGTCGCAGGCGGTGCTCGGCGGGGCAGACCTGCGCTTCGAGAAGCCGATGGACTTCCTCGCGGTCGGGCTCTTGCACCCCGTGGTGTTGATCTTGTCTTGCGTGTGGGCGGTGGGCCGAGCCGGCGGCGCGGTCGCGGGAGAACTCGATCGCGGCACGATGGAACTCCTCATGTCGCAACCGGTGCCGCGGAACCGGCTCATCTTCGCGCACCTGATCGTCGATGCGATTGTGATCCCGCTGCTCTGCCTCAGCTTCTACGCCGGCACGCAGTTCGGCATCTGGGCCGTCGGCCCCTTCGTGATCGACTACACGGGCGTGCGGGAAGCCTTGGGTCGTGAAGTGCCGCCCGCGATACTGGCGAACCTCGGCGTGCCCACCGAACCGGAGGTGCTCGAAATCAGCGGGCGCGTTCAGTTCCCAGCGCTCGCCAATCTCGCCGGCCTCCTTTTCGCGATCAGCGGCATCACCCTGGCCATCTCGGCGGCGGGCCGCAGCCGATGGAAGGTCATCGGCCTCGCCGTACTCGTCATGCTGCTCATGTTCATCGCGAACGTGCTCGGGCAACTCTGGGATTCGGCCGCGTTCCTCCGGCCCTTCACAGTCTTCTACTACTATCAGCCTCAAAAGATCATGCTGCGCGACGAGTGGAGCGCGGACCTCCGAGCCGTTTGGGGCAGCGATTCCCCGATCGGCTCGATCCCGGCCGTGGGCATGCTCTTCGCCATCGGCGCGATCGGCTACGCGGTCGCGCTGAGGGTCTTCACGCGCCGCGATTTGCCGGCACCACTGTGAGCAAGCGTTCGACCAGCCAGGTTCCCGCGATCATGCCGGCGAGCATTCCCACCGTCATGCCTGCGAATGAAGAGAGGACCGCAGCGAAAAGTGAATCGGCTTCCCAGTTCGACGCGGCCCAACCTCCGCCGATCATGCCGAGGAGCATCCCCAGGTTTCCGCCTGTGAACATGGCCCACACGTGGTGGCCCTGCGGCAGCGGTCGGCGTCCCAAGCCGAGCATCGCCGCGTTGGCGAAGAGCAACATGCCGAGCCACATGCCGGGTGCTGCCGAACCATTTTGAAGGGCTTTCCAACACGCGCGGCAACCGGCCTCGCGCAGCGGCGCGAAGCCGCTGTCTGCCCACCAACCCAGAAGCATCCCGAAGTTCCCCAGCGTGAGCATTCCCAGGCCCATGTCGAGCCCGTGCGGGATGGCCGGCCAGCGGTGCCAGACCCACGCCGTGCCCAGTGCCGCCAGTGCGAATCCGGCGACCAGTGAAACCGCGACTGTCATCTCTCGCGCCGGTTCCAGTAGTGCCAAAAGCACGAACGGTTGAGCCGCGAGGGCGATGAAGTGAACGAGACTCCGAGCCAGAATCCCCCGGTTCGGACGGACGTTCGAGCAGTGAAATGCCGGAGTCCGCACCCGCGCCGAACTCGCGATCAGCGAAAGGCTCGACACCATCATCAGGAGGACGGCGACGATTGGGTGCAGAACGCCGGCCGCGGCGAGCGCGATTCCGATCAGATTGTAAAGTGCGGCGCGAGCGAGCCCGAAGCGGATGGTGCGAACCGCATCGCGGCTCACGGCCACGGCCCACGGCAACACGCGAAGATCGCCACCGTAAAGAGTCGCATCCGCGGCCTCGACGGCGAGGTCCGTTCCCGATGCGAGCGCGATCCCCACGTGTGCCGCAGCAAGGGCCGAGGCATCGTTGATGCCATCGCCGACCATCAAGGGCTTGCCCCCGGCCGCCCGGCAACTCGCGATCCGTTGGTGCTTCTCATCGGGAAGCAGGCCCCGCTCAACGACGAAGCCCACGGGCAGCGCGGTTCGCGCACTGCGATCCCCCGTGAGTATCTCACCAGTGAGGCCGAGTGCCTGAAACTGTTCGAGCGTTTCGGCTGCCGTGGGTCGCACGCGTTCCACGAGCAGCGCCTTCGCCGCCCAGATTCCATCGACTTCCACATCGATTCGGTGCTCGGCTTCATCCGAGACCAACCCCGGTGAGATCCACTCCGGCCGACCCATGCGAATGCTGCGTTCGGTTCCCAACGAATCGAGAATCGCGGCTTCGATGCCCTTGCCGGGGATGGTTCGAACACTCACTACTTCCCCATCGACCTCGCGCGCCAACTCGGCGAACGGCTTCGCGATGGGATGGTCGGAATGCGACTCTACGGCAGCCAGCCAGCCAAGTAGTTTCTCGCGTTCTTCGCCGCGTACCGCTGTGACGATTTCGCGTATGCGAAGCCCATCTTCCGTCAGCGTGCCGGTCTTATCGAGGAAGACGCAATCGACTTCGGCCAGACGTTCGAGGGCATCGCCGGAGCGAACGAGGAGCCCGCGTTCGGCGAGCCGCCCGAGGGCCGTCCAGATCGCGAGTGGGGTCGTCAGGCCGATCGCGCACGGGCACGCCACGAGCAGCACCGACATGGCATTGAACAGCCCGGCTTCCCAACCTCGCGGCGAGAATGCGGTCCAGTAGATGAAGGTGCCGAGTGAGGTGAACGCGATCAGCGGCAGGAACCATTGCGCCAGCCGATCGGCTTGCGATTGGAGCGAGAGTGGTGCGGTTCGGGCGCGTTCCATCGCCGCGAGGAGCCGATCGATTTGGCGCTCCGTTCCGCGGTGGCTGGCGCGAATGCGGAAGGTCGCGTCGAACGAGATGGTGCCGGCCAGGACGCCGTCGCCGGGCCGGCGGATCACCGCGAACGGTTCCCCGCTCACGGGGGCTTCACTCGCGAACCCCGTTCCCGATTGAATCGTGCCATCGACGGGAATCGATTCACCCGCGTGAACCTCGACCACGTCGCCGGGAACGATTTCCGAAACGACCGTCATCGCTGCCCGACCGCGATCGTCGATTCGCCGGCAGAGGCGGAGTTCCCCACACCAGGCGTGCGATGCTTCGATGGCCCGCGCCCGGCTTCGCGACCCCACGAGTTTCCCGACCGTGTAGACCACGAGCAAGATCGACACGACTTCAAAATAAACCTTCCCCGTTCCCGAGAAGTGTGCTTGAAGCGAAGCCGAGAGCGCACCGGTCATGGTGAGGAGGAAGAGTGCCTCGACGGTGATTCGACCCCGGCGCAGTTCCGAAATCGCGGCCCGAAACAGTGGCACTCCGAGCAGGGCGACGACGAGCATCGTGGACGCGAGAATCAGGGATTGCACGGCCCAGCGAACCGCGGTGGGAACGTCGTCGTGGAGGTTGAGCGCGAGGCCGAACGTGGTGGATTGCCCGGCGACGACCATCGCGATACCGAGGCGGAAGCCGAGGCCGCCGAGCTTGGGTCGATCGGCAGTCGGCGATTGGCGCAGTCGGCGTTCTTGTTCTCCGAGGCTCAGGCAACCGTAGCAGCAATAGGTGCCGGGCGCGAGGCCGCTCCACGCGCGACCGCGGAGGCCAGCGCCGGAGTGCGGGCTGCCGCAGTGGTCGCAGCCCGAATGAACGTCGGTGGCAGCGCTATTTCTTCTCATCCCGCTTCGCGGTCGGAAGGTCGGTGAAATCGACTGGGATCTTGAGGAGCTCGGGAGCGGTCACGGCTTCCCGCTTGCCGAGCTTCGCGCGAACGGCCTTCACGAGGGCAGTCGAAATCGCGGGGTTCGCGTCGTCCGCGTCCAGCTTGTGGCCGAAGGAGTTCCGCACGTAGGTGAGAACCGAGGCGATCTCGTAGTCCTTCATCGCGCCGCCCTGAGCCGGCATCTGCCCGCTAAACGACTTCCCTTTCACGGCGATCGGCCCCTGCAATCCGTAGAGGACGATGCGGACTTGTCGCGCCGCGGAGGCCTCGCCACCCGCGACCCACTCCGAACCGGCCAGCGGTGGGTACGGCTGGCTTGGATTCGCATCGCCGTTGCCGTCCGACTTATGGCATGCGATGCACACCGAGCGGTACCTCGCTTCGCCGATCTTCATCATATCGGCCACCGTCTTCGGATCGGGGTCGGGAATCGCGGGCATGTCCGAAGGCAAAACGGGAGGCTTCACTTGCACCGTGTCGAACGCATCGCGGCGAAAATCTCCCGAGTTCGCACCGAGGTAGTACCCCCCCCACATCAACAAGACCGCGAAGAGTACCGGCACCCACATCGGCACCGGTTCGAAGCCATCGCGCGGCTCAGGCTGCTCGCGCATGAAAATGTCGTGCATCGCTTGAACGGTGTCTTGACCGGCGGTGCCAGTGTCCGGTTCTTCAACCTCACCGCGCGGCTCGCCCGATTGCGACTCGCTCATTCCTTCGCCTCCGGCAGCGGTGTCTCGGCTTTGCGAAGCTCCATCAAGTAGGCGACGAGTTCCTCCGCCCCGCTCGTTGGAACGATCTGATAATCCTCTTCTTCCACCGTCAGCCAGTAATCGAGGGGCAGCGTCTTGGAGGCCGGCATCTCAGACCATTCTCGGTCCGTGGGTTTCCAGCGATAGCCGGGATTGACCGTCCACTCCCGGCCGAGCTTGAGAGCCTTCTCGGACTTCTGCCCGCCGATCACCTTTTCGCGAGAGTACAGAAATGCGAACGATGGCATGATGCTCCACGAATTGACCGCTCGCGGATTGAGGAGGTGAAGGTGGTGCCAGGCCTGGGAGTATCGCCGGGCTCCGACATTGGCGAGGTCGGGGCCGGTTCGCATGGTGCCGAGCAGAACGGGTCGATCGTGGAGGTAATCGCGCGAGACGGTGCGGCGCAATCCCCAGCCGCGCTTGATATCCGCACCGGTTTTCATCTGCCCGTCTTCCCACCAATTGCCGAAACCCTCACTTCGAACTTGTTGGGTATGGCAGTACAGGCATCCATTCGCCTGATAAATTTTGACGCCAGCATTTGCCGGATTCGAGAGCGGTCGCGGATACGCCTCGTCGTTGGGATTCTGCACGTACGGCTGCTCGCCTTGCATCTGCCAATACGGGAGCAGCACCAGTCCCAGCCAACTCGAGGTGAAGGTGAGAAGCGCACCGACGACGATTACCATTCCTCGGTCCATGGTTCACTCTCCGCTCCGCGGCTTCGACTGAGTGAAATAGGTGGGACCACCCGTTCGCTTCCCCCAACCGGCGAGATTCATCACGAGCAAAATGGCGAACGCCACGTGACCGATTCCCAGCAGTACGCCGGCCCACGAGCGAATCGCGCGATAAGGCGTGACGTACTCCACGATATTGGCGAACGGGACGTTCGGATCGTTCATCATGCGTCCTTGCCACCATCCGGAAATCGAGAGGGCCGCGAAATACAATGTGATGCCGACAGCATCGCACCAGAAGTGAACGCGAATGAGCCGCGAACTAGCCCACTCGCGCCCCGTGAGTCGCGGCACCATGTAGTACAAAAGACCGAACATAATCATGGTGTAAAAACCGTAGGCTCCGAGGTGCGCGTGGGCCACCGTGTAATCGGTGAAGTGCGTGACTTCGCTGAAATCGCGGAGCGATTCGAGCGAGCCCTGGAAGCTGACGGCGGTATACGTCATCGCACCGAACACCGTGAACCGCAACGCCGGGCTGTAGCGAAGCCGGTGGAAGTTGCCCAACATCGTGAGGTGGTGGTTGATGGCGACGGCGATCACAGGAATGAACATCATCATGCTGCCGACGATGCTGACCGTGACGAGCCACGTCGGCAGCGGTCCGCCGATGAGGTGGTGCATTCCGGCCCAGGAATAGAAGAGTGCCAGCGACCAGAATCCGAGAATGCTCAAATAGTAACTGTGAATCGGTCGGCCGATGATTTTCGGGATGAGGTAGTACGCCGTGCCCACTCCGATCGGCGTGAGCCACAAGCCGAGATAATTGTGGCCGAACCACCAATTCACGGCCGCTTGTATCACACCCGTCGCCGGCATCCAGAATATCATCAACACCGCAACCGTATACAGCCACGGCAGCCAGAACACTGCCGCGAGAATGTACCATTGCGTGACGTAGACGTGCTTTTCGCGCCGCCGGCGAAACGTCGCCACGGTCCACGCGGAGACGATCCCGATTCCCGCCACGAAAAAAGGCGGAGCATAACGCGGCGCATCCAGCCATTCCACCGAAGTGCCGTGTCCGATCAGAATGCCCACGATATCCGCAAACATTCCGATGTTCCAGATCGTGCCGGCCACTATTAACAATTTCGGATACACGAGATCGACGCGCGATAAGCGACACATCAACCAGATGCAGGCTGCCATTCCGACGAGTGCCGACCATCCCAGACCCACGGCTTGCAGGTGCGCCATGCGAACGCGGCCGAATGTTAATTCTGGAGTGTTGGTGAGAAGGTACGGGCTGTGCATCTTAAACGACGCCAGTAATGCCAGCACGGATCCCACGAGCAGCCAAAACACCGAACTGGCCGCGAAGTACAATACCGGCCCGCGACACGACGCATCGATGGCCCGCCGTTCGCGGGCGGAGGCTTCGCGATGTTCCTCGGTCGAGAGTTTAGCGGCATCCGGTTCCATCAACGATCGCCTTTTGCGGGAAACGCATCCGTCGCAATTCCGACGGGCTCGTCCGGCCCAAATATCGACTGCGATCCCCGCTCGAAATTCTCGAACTGGCCATCGCTCAGCGACCACCCGAGCGCGAGCGCGGCGGCCCCGCCAAACAGTACACCAGCACCGACGACGATAATCTGGATCGCGAGTGCGGAGTCGATCATGGCATTCTCGGTTCCACGGGAAACGGAAGTCGACCGTGAGGAGCTTCGACATTCTTGGATTTCGCGGCACGATCTAGGAGCGCTGCGGTCGACTCTCCATTCGACATTCTCACAGTCGGATCCGTCCCATTCAACACGGGGACGTTGCGGGATCGCACGGCTTCAAACTTCGCGACGGGATCGCTCTGCTGTTCGGGCTGAGACTCGATGAGCGGGTTGGGTAAGTCGTATAGGAGAAGGACGAGCCCGACGAATAAGAACAAGCCAGCGAGGGCGGCCAGCGCCGTGATGTACGGAAAGCCGCTCGGCCGCTCGGCCGCCGTTCCATTCTCGTTTGAAATTGGAGAATTCACGGTGTGTCGTTCTCGTAACCGATGGTCTCGTTCAAATAAACATCGCGGATCGGAATCAGCGAAACGCGGCGAAGCCCACCCAGCGTGGAGAGCAGCACGACCGCCATCATGAAGGTCGGCGCGACCAGATCCAACCAATGAACGCGCATCGTATCGCGATGCAGCACGGGCAGCACTTGCCAATAGATATCGTAGGCATGGGCGAGCAGAATCCAACCCGCGGCGACGGCCAGCACGATGGGACTGCGTTTGTTCGCGCGCGGAAGAAGCAAGAAAAACGGGGCGACAAAGCTGACAATCGGCAGCAGCATCGAGGCCTCGTACCAGGTTCCATTCCGACGAAGCAAGTAATATTGCGTCTCCTCGGGCATGTTTCCGTACCAAATGAGAAAGTATTGACTGAAGGCGATGTACGCCCAGAACACGGTGAAACCGAACATCATCTTCGCGACATCGTGCAGATGTTCGATCGTAATCGTGTTGCGGAGGCATCCATTCCATCGAAGCAAAAGCACGAGTAGCACGGCGAGCGACATCGACCCTCGGATGCCACCGACCCAAAAATAGACGCCGAATATCGTGCTGTACCACGTGTATTGCAAACTCATCAATAGGTCGAAAGCGAAGAACGTAGAAGTGAGGCCGAGCAACAGCGTGCCCGAGGGGGCCCACCATCGCATCTTCAATGCCAGTTCTGCACCGCCAATGGCGTCCTGCTTCTCGGACATTCTCCGCATCAGGATCGAATAACTCAGCCAGACCGCGAAGTAAAGGCAGATTCGAGCGATAAGGAATGGTGCTGAGAAATACACGTGCTTCACATGCCATTGATGAAGTTCGTGAGGCTCGCTCGGTTCCGGTCCCGAAACGACGCGGTACCACTCGTGGAGATTTCCCGTGTAAATTCCAATACCGATTGGGACGATCAACACCGCGAGCGGCACGAGGGCTCGTGTGATATTCTCGTATATCCTCCTCAGGCCCACTGACCATCCGGCACCCGAAAGGTGGTGGATCAAGACCCAGAAGAGCGCCCCAAGACTCAAATCGAGGCCGAGAGTGTATCCGAACAAATAGGAGTGGAAAAACTGCTTGGAGTCGCCGAATACTGCCCCGATGAGTAGCAACCCGCCCCCGATTCCAACAACGGCGCGCAGTACGAACAGCGGACGCTTCGCGCGCTCTCCGAGAGGCGAAACGTCGTCTGGCAAGCCGCGTGGAGCGAGCGGCAGGAATTCGGAAGTTGTCATGCGCTATTTCCGAGCGTACTGCAGTACGCGCAAGTACGCAACGATGGCCCATCGATCCTGGACTTTCACCTGATGTCCATATCCGGGCATCTGGCCTTTCCCATTGGCGATCGCGTGGAACAATTGTCCATCGGGCTGGGAGTGGAGTGCGACCGCCGTCAAGTCCGCTGGTGCAACCGAGAGACCGTAGGCGCCAATAATCCCATGTGCATCCGAACCGGAGCCGCCGCGGCCGCTCGATCCGTGGCACGCCGCACAGTGAACGTTGTAGTTCTGCTTGCCCCATTTGAACAACGATTCCCAACCTCCCGCGATTTCGATCGCTCGCTCCGGAATGCGATTCACATAGTAGCTCTCAACCCGATTTCCGTCCTTCCACACCTGTTCCACCGGCTCCTTTGCGGTTGAATTTGCGAGGCCGCGAAAATACCGCGCATCCGCTTTAAGGAAATCGTTCTTGGGGCTCGTATGGAATCCGGCATCGGCTGAGAAATCCGTGCCGTCAAACGGTATTGTCTCGGCTGGTGGCAATCGCATCGACCGGACATCCCCGAAGAACGCACTCTCACCTTGCGATGTGTATTTAGGCTGATACTTCATGTCGAACAACATGTGCCACGGGCGATTCTCGCTCGATTGCCCGCGGAAGCCGAGAATGCCCACCGCAACTCCAAAACAAATGAATAGACCCGTGAGCATCCTGAGATACGACATCCCGCGACCATTGAGTCCGCGAATGGCCGTACCCAAAATCGTGAGGCCGAGCAGCAGCACGCCCGTCGCGAGGACGATCCCCACGAGCCAGTTCATGAACCAATTTGGATCGATCGAATACACGATCACGCCTCCACTGGGGCCACGTGCTTCCCACCGAGTGATTCCAGGAATACGCGGGTCTCATCGAGGTCGCATTTCGGGTCGGATGCTTCGATCGTCAACATGAAGCCACCGAGCGAACTGCGTTTGAACGTCGGATGATTGTCGAGGGGATGATAGAAGCGCGGCAGACCACAGAGCCCGATCAAGCTGAAAAACGTAAAGACTCCTGCGAATAACACGGTCATCTCGAAGAAAATCGGGACGAACGCTTCCCAACTCCGGTATTCCTTTCCAGCAACGATGATCGGGTAATAATATGCGCTGAAATAGTACTGCATCGCGATGGCCAACGCGAGTCCGGTGAGGCCTCCGGCCAGCGTGAAGAGAGGCAAGCGACTACGGTCGCGCCCGATAGCTGCAATCATGCCGTGAACGGGGAACGGCGTCCAGGCATCGAGTGCCGTGTATCCCGCGTCGCGGGCTCTCGTGGCCGCTTTGAGCAGATCGTGTGGATTGGCAAACTCCGCAACTGTCCCCCAAGGCTTTCCACTTCCTCCAGGCGAACCAATGTCAGCTGCGGGAGGATCGTTCGCTTCAGGTATGTGCGTTGGTGCTGTCAGCGGTGGTCCGAAAGCCGCGGCCATCGCATGATCGGGGGTCGGATAGCGACTATGAACCTTGAGATATTCCGATTCGTCGATCGGCTTCGGATGCGGGCTCGCCATCGGTAGCACGCCCTTCACTTCAGCAATCGCAATCATGGGCAGGAACCGAACGAAGAGCAGCGTAAATGTGAAAAAAAGTCCAAAATCGCCCAGCATTTGCAACCAGTCTACCCACGTGGGATAATATCGACCCCAACTTCCCGGAAGGAAGTCGTGACTCGTCGATTGCACGATAATCACATATCGTTCGTACCACATTCCCACGTTCACGAATGTTACAACGATCAACACAAACCAAGGTGTTTGGCGGCACCATCGAATCCAGAAGAGTTGCGGAACGAACAAATTGCACGTCATCATCGTCCAGTACGCCCAGGAATAATCGCCACCGAAGGCGCGATCCTGAAAGGTTTGCCACTCGTTGGGGTTGCCCGAGTACCAGGCGATGAACAATTCCATGCAGTAGGCGTATCCGACGAGCGTGCCGGTGGCCAAGATGAACTTGCACATCACGTCGATGTGCTTGATGGTGACGAGGTTCTCCAGTTTGTAAACACTTCGTGCCGGAATCATGCACTGGAGGACCATCGCGAAGCCTCCGAAGATAGCTCCTGCGACAAAATAGGGCGGGAAAATTGTGGTGTGCCAACCCGGAATCACGGAGGTTGCGAAGTCGAAGCTCACGACCGAATGGACGCTCAGTACGAGCGGTGTGCTGAGTCCGGCAAGCATCAGATAGGCAACTTCGTAATGCCGCCAGTTGCGTGTGCTGCCTCGCCATCCGAGCGCGAGGAACCCGAAGATTCGTTGGCGGCGAAGGCTCTTCGAGCGATCGCGCATCGTAGCTAGGTCCGGTATCAATCCGACGTACCAGAATATCAGCGAGATGGAAAAGTAAGTTGAGACCGCGAACAAATCCCACAATAACGCCGAGCGGAAGTTCGGCCAGATGTGATTGGCATTCGGTAGCGGAAACATGAACCACGCATACCAGAATCGGCCGACGTGGATGCCGGGATAAACGCCGGCGCAGAGTACGGCGAAGATCGTCATCGCCTCGGAAAAGCGGTTGATGCTCGTTCGCCACTTTTGGCGAAAGAGAAATAGAATTGCGGAGATGAGTGTGCCGGCGTGGCCGATGCCGATCCAGAAGACGAAATTCGTGATGTCGAAGGCCCAGTTCACGGGATTGTTGGAACCCCAGACGCCGATGCCAGTCGAAATTAAATAGGTGGCCGCGAGAATGCCACCGAGCAGTAGGCTTGCGGTAATGATAAACGCGGGCCACCACCAGCCGGGCTGCGAACTTTCGGAGATGCCTGCGATCTGGTCGTCGAGTCGGTTGAAATCCGTGGGCCCCCAAACAAGTGGAATGCGCGGCAGCGGCTCCTCGAACCGGGGCGCGTGCTCAATGCTCGTGTGGGATTCGGTCATGCGAGGTCGGGGTTCGGGTTCCGCAAACGCGGCAAATAACTCGTTCGCGGCTTCGTGTTCAACTCGCCGAGCAGGAGGTATTCCTCTTCGCGTTTCTTGAACTTCGCCACGCGACTCATGGGGTCGAGCGCGTTGCCAAAGGTGATGGCTTGGGTGGGGCAGGCCTCGGCGCAGGCGGTGTTCACCATGCCGTCGGGTACGATCACGCGGCTTTGCGCATCCAGATCGTAACCCGCGGCTCGCGGATCCTTCGGCTTCACGTAGCTGGTCCCGGCGTTCTGGGCCACTTGCGTGGCGGCGAGTTTTGCGCCGGCCTTGGCTCGTTCCAGGCGTTGCACGCAGTAGGTGCATTTCTCCATGACGCCACGCATCCGCACGGTCACGTCCGGGTTCTTTTGCATTTTCAAAGTTTCGGGCATGAGGTTCTTCGTGAACGAAGCCCCCCCCTCGGCGAATAGCGTCGGCGTGCGAAGTTCGTCCAGATGACGTTTGTTGAAGTCGAACCAATTGAAGCGACGCACCTTATACGGGCAGGCATTGGCGCAGTACCGCGTGCCGATGCAGCGGTTATAAACCTGCAGGTTCAATCCTTCCGGCGAATGCACTGCAGCGTTGACGGGGCAGACTTCCTCGCACGGTGCCTGTTCGCAATGCACGCACGCTAGCGGTTGACTGACAATTCGCGGTTCCTCAATGTTGCTGCCCATGAAGTAGCGGTCGATGCGAATCCAGTGCAGTTCGCGGTTCCGCTTCACCTCGTGTTTGCCGACAACTGGGATGTTATTTTCCGCTTGGCACGCCACCATGCACGCCGAGCAACCGGTACACGAGTTCAAATCGATGACCATGCCCCACTGGAACTGGCTGTCGAGCAGTTCGGGGCGGGCGAGGTCGAGCGGGAAGCGTTCTTGCTTTTCGCGGACGGGGCCGCGCGGCTGCTGAATGTTGCCGTAGCCGGCCTGAAAGCCCTGCCTCTGCGCGCTCCGCTCCGCAGACTCCGCGTCGCGGCTAAACGGTGGGGTGAGTTCGCGGACGATATCGCGACCTTCGGGGATCACGCCGTGTTCTTGCGTGGTCACGAGGTCCGCTTTGCGTCCGGTCTTCGTGAGCGTCGCGCCGATGGCGAAGTGCATGTTCTTCGTCGTGCGAAGCGGGAAGACGTCGGTGCCGCCGCCGTCCGGGACGTGGGCGATTCGCATGTCGCCGAACTGGCCGAAGGGGAGCGTGAGGCACCAGTCGGCGTGTCCGGGAAGGATGAAAACAGGAATGTCGATGGATGCGGAACCGACTGACAACTTCACGATGTCGTTAGTGGTAAGGCTGAACTCGGCGGCGGTCTTCGGGCTGAGGATCGCGGCGTTATCCCAGACGAGTTTCGTGATCGGGTCGGGTAATTCTTGCAGCCACGGGTTCATGGCGAAGCGGCCGTCGAACGTCGAATACGAGGGCACAAAGTTGAGTTCGAGTGAATTTTTGGTCGGGACTGGGCCGCCCCCGATCGTGTCGCGAAGTACGTTTTTGCGAAGTTGGGCATCGATGGGCTTGCGGAGTTGCTTATCCTTCTCCGCCGGAAGGAAGCCGAGTTGTTTGTACCGATTAAATTCAATGTCGAAGGCGGCATCGGTGAGTGCGATACCGCTGCGGTTGCTAAAGGACTGACGGACGAGGTCGTAGCCCTTCGCCTTCATGCCGGTGATGCCGATCAATATTTCGAGCGCGGTGCGACCACCTCGCGGCGGGGCGGTCACATCCGACATCGAATCGACGGCGGGAGCG
>JAYTUG010000262.1:0-7293 GCA_043744695.1 Gemmataceae bacterium | reverse complement strand
CATCCAGATCGGGAAGGGCCGCGTCGGCCACGAAGAGTACATGATGTACTACTTCGCGCAGGGCATGTACGCCCTCGGCGACGACCGCTACGCCATGCTCTTCCCGGGTGAACCCAAGGACACGCACTTAACGTGGACCAAGTTTAAGGAAGGCGTCTTCCCGCATTTGATGGAGAGCCAGAGCAAGACCGATGGCGGCTGGACCGGCAGCGGTTCCTACGGCATCGGCCCGGCGTTCGTGACCGCCATCAACCTCACGATCCTGCAACTCGAGAAGGGTATCCTGCCGATCTATCAGCGGTGAGATGAGGGGCCCGAGGATCCCTGCGACTCACGAATCCCATTTCTTGGCGAACCGGCGACGTCAGTCGCCGGGTTGCATCTCCAACCCGGCGACTCACGTCGCCGGTTCGCCAAGGATCGGTCGGCACTCTCTTTTACTTTGCACTTTCCGCGCGAAATCAACCCTGGTATAGGCCGCGTGAATCGCCCACCTTCAAGGGCCACGCATGCCGCCGGCTTTGATGCTCCAAGACGTTCGCATCCGCTTCGGCGATCGCTTCGCCGTCGATGGCGTCTCGCTGGACGTTCATCGCGGAGAAGTGATGGGGCTGCTCGGGCCCAACGGCTCCGGTAAAAGCACGACGCTGTCTCTCGCCGCCGGGCTCCTCGACCCGCTCAGTGGAACCGTTTCCCTCGAAGGCATCGCACGTTCCGCCGATCCCGCCGCGTTCGCAATGAAGGTCGGGCTCGTACCGCAAGAATGCGCGCTCTACGACGAAATGACCGCGGCCGAGAACCTTTTCTTCTTCGGCAAATTGTACGGCCTCACCGGCAAGGACCTTCGTCGCCGGGTGCTGCGTTCGCTTTCGCGCCTGGGCGTGAGCGACCGCGCGGGAAGCCGCGTCGGCACGCTCTCGGGCGGCTTGAAGCAGCGCGTGAACTTCGCGGTTGCGTTGCTCCACGACCCGCCCGTGCTGTTGCTCGATGAACCAACAGCTTCGCTCGACTCCGCTTCGCGCGATCGCCTGTTCACCGACCTCGCTCGCCTTCGCGACGACGGCCATGCGATCGTCTTCTCGACGCACCATTGGGAGGAAGCCGAGATCGGCTGCGATCGCGTCGCCGTATTGGAACGCGGCAAACTCGTCGCACTCGGCGCGCCGCGCGAACTGACGCGCCGACCGGCCGGTGCCCGCTCCGTGCTCTATGGCTACTTGCGCACGCGACCGGCACGATTCCTCCTGCAATCCCTCCGCGAACGGCTCGGATCGAAAGCGGATGTCGAAGTGACGGGCCGTAGATTGAGGCTGGCCTCCGACAGTTCCGAGGAACTCGGGCGGGCGCTGGCGAAAGTACTCGCCGCGGGCTTCGAACTGGAAACGTTCCACACGCCACCGACCGGGATCGAACGCGGTTTCCATCGCAACCCCGCCATGCCGGCCGGCGCGGAGGCGGCATGAACCCACCTCCGCTCTTGCGGCTCGTTCTCATTCTGGCCCTCAAGGATTGGCGGCTCTTCTGGGCCGATCGCCGCGCCGCGTTGCTCGGCTTCGCGGTACCCATCGTGCTCGCTTCCGTCTTCGGCCTGATCTTCGCAAGACAGACCGAGGCTCGCACCGCAACCCGCCTTCCCGTGGCAATCGTGGTCGAAGACGATGGCCCGTTCACGCAGCAGATCGCGCTCGAACTTCAAGCCTCCGAACGATTGGAAGTGGTCGTGCTGTCGCGCGGCGAGGCGGCATCGCGACTGGCGGATCGGCGGCCCGGCGTGGCGATCGTCTTGCCGCGCGGCTTCGAACGCATGAAAGACTGGCAGCCGGGAACTTCAGGTGAACGACCGCCGATCGAAGTGTTGCACCACCCGATGGCCTCCGCGGAACGGCAGTGGGCGGAGGGCGTACTCACCGAGATCGCGATGCGGAAGTTGTCGCGCGAGAAGTTCGGCGCGTTCGCCACGATCGAGCCGCCGTTTCGCATTGAAGCCGCAGCCATCGGCGGGTCGAGCCACGCTTCGTTCAACGCTTACACTCACAGCTTCTCGGGCATGACGCTCCAGTACCTGCTCTTCTGGGGAATGGAAAGCGGGTTGCTCTTCCTGCGGGAACGGCAACGCAGTTCGTGGACGCGGCTGCGGACGGCACCCGTGCCCCTGGGCGCTATCTTGCTGGGTAAGGCGCTTGCGACTGCGGCCATCGCACTGCTCGTGGTGCTGGTCACATTCGCGTTCGGATACCTCGCCTTCGGCGTTCGCGTTCACGGATCGTGGCTCGGCTTCGGAATCTTGGCTCTCGCGGCGAGCGGCCTCGCGGCGGCAACGGGCTTGCTCGTCGCCGCGATCGGCGGCACCGAGGCCCGGGCCCGGAGCGTCAGCATTCTCGTGATCCTGGGCGTCTCGATGCTCGGCGGCTTGTGGTTGCCCGCGTTCCTGTTGCCCGGCTGGCTTCGCGATGTTGCCTTGGCCTTGCCGACAACCTGGGCCATGCGCGGGCTCGATGCCGCGACCTGGCAGGGGCAGGGGCTCGCCGGTGTGTTGAACAGTGCGTGGGTCGTCACCGCGTTCGCGGCAGTATTCCTGGCGATCGCGGTGGCGCGGCTCGCAGCCGCTGAATCGCGACGAAGGCGAGGGTTCGCATGAACCGACAAATCAGTTGGTCCGCAATCGGCACTCTTTCGCTGGCTCTGGCCGCAGTCGCTCAGCCCATGAGAACCGCCGAGCCGCAACCGATTGCAATCGCGATGGAAAATCAGTTCGAGAAGAAGGTCGAACTCGCCGATCATCGTGGGGCGGTCGTGATTCTCGTCTACGGAGATCGGAAGGGGACCGACGCGTGCCGCAAACTCGGCGAGCAATTGCACGTGACGTGGCATCCCGATGCGGCTGGCCAGATGCCTGCCAAGGCCCAGGCCGCACCAGTAATCGCGCTGGCCGGGCTTCGAGTGGGGCAGGCATCGCCGGAAGTGCGCGTGATTCCCGTGGCGTGTTGTGGGAAGGTGCCGGGGCCGATTCGCGGCGCGATCCGCTCGCAGATCGCGAAGGGTTCACCCGACGTGCCGGTGTGGCTCGACTTCAATGATGCGATGAAGGCGAACTTTACCCTGACGGCCGGGGAACCGAACGTGGTGGTGTTCGATGCGGAGAGTCGGCTGCGGATGAAGATCAACGGCACGCCGGACGCAGCGGCTCTGGAACGGCTGATGAAATCGGTTCAGGGTTTGCGAGCCGAAGCCGTGAAGTAGCTCAGCGGTCGGGTGTTTTTTCGTTCTGTGCCGGTGCCACTTTCGCCGGAGCGGGCTCGCGATCCACGTAGACCACGGACGCGGCCTTCACCGCCATTCCCGCCATGAATCCGATTGCGGCCAGGAAGCCGGCGGTCGCCTGCCAGAGTCGGATGGTCGAACGGCGCGACGCGGCCCCGGCGGCGAACATCAGCCGATCGCGGTCGAGGCGCGCGGGGGCCGGTTCCAGTTTCGCCAGAGCTTCCACCAGCGGATCGGCCGGCAGCGCGTTCACGTTTTCGGGTTCATTGGGCATACGGCACCTAACTTTTGGCGAAGCACTTCGAGCCCTGCGGCATAGCGGCGATAGCACGTGGCCGCGGAGGAACCGACCGTCTGGGCAATCTGTTCGAAGGTCAGGCCGCCCCACAAGTGGGCGACGATGATCGCACGCGTTTCGGGTGGAAGCGTGGCGAGAGCTTCCGCCGCGGTTCGGCCATCGAGCCCCGTCGGATCGTCCGACGGCGTAAACCACTGCGGAGCGGAATCGGCAGCGGCTGCTTCATATTTCAGACGCCGCCGGGCCGCCCGCGATGCATCGATTGCCCCATTTCGCACCACGCGATAGAGCCAGGGCACGAGATTCTCCGGCGGCGTTCCGAGCTGCACCAGTTTCATAAACGCCGTCTGGACCACATCTTCGGGGCTGGCGCACCATTGCCTGGCGTACAGCGTCAGAGCTGCCGCATACCGATCCACGAGAACGGCCAGTTGTTCCGGTCCCATCGCCAAGATAACGACTCCGGACGGCCGCGATTTCAAAAGAGTGTTTTTTTACCCGCAGGATTGGTTGCGGGTCAGGCCCAAATTCGATGAACGGGTTCGCCAAGTGCGAGTGACCACTGTCGGGTCAACTGTAGAGGCCAACGGGTGCTGGCGTCCACGAGAAGTCGAACGGTGCCTCCACTTCTTCTTCCTCGCCACCGCGATCGCGGAAGATGTGCAGCACCCGCACCCGCGAGAGGTCGTCGAACTTCGGTTCGGGATAATCCTCCGACTGGAACGGATTGCCCGGCTCGTAGTCGTGGATCATGACGCGGACCTTCGGCAAGCCGCGAAAGTGCGACTCTTCGGCCTTGCGCTTGCCGCCGTGAATGTCGTAAAGTTCGAGCAGCAAACGCAGCACCTTTTCGAGCTTGCGGTAACTCACTCCGTCTTCGACGAAGATCATGTCCACCTGCGTGGCGCGGAGCACGCGGTAGAGTTGTTGTCGAGAACGCGCCGGCAAGATTCGATGGTACGGTGGCCCGACGAGCGGCGGGGCGTACTCGTCGCCGTGGGCATCGGAATCGTCGCGGCCGAGGCCATCGAAGAACCACCAGTGCGGCGCGAGCCAGTATCCGCCGCCTCCAGGGCCCTTGAAGGTACTCGCCCGTTTGAAGAGTTTGGCGAGCCCGCGGAAGAATTGGCGGCGTACCTGGATTTCGTCGCGGCGTTCGAGGCGGGGTCGAACGTCCCCACTCAACAAGTCGGCCACACTCACTTGAAGCGGCCAGCGCGGATCGAACTCGGCCGCTTGCGAGTTCTCGGGCTCGACCACCTCGACCCCGACGGTGCCGGATTCCCGCAGCTTCGGCTCGACTTGAACCTTCCAATTCCAGGATCGAATGGCACGAGCCGCCTGTTTGCGAACCATCGGATCGCGTCCGGAAACGTGGATGGTCGGTGGGGATTGCCGGGCCGGGTCGATCCGCCAAGACGCTCCGAGCCGGAACAACGCGACGGCAATTAGGCCGGGAATCACCCACGCGGCCACGGCTCCGAAGAGCGCCGTCACCGGCATCGTTTCCTCAGTTCCGTTCAGACCGAAGAGCCGCCCGCCACACGCCGTGATGAGTACGTCCACGAGCAAAAGCGAGACCAAGCCCGTCGTGACGGCCAAGACGCGATGCAACGGAACGGCGTACACGGGCGCGCTCGGTCCGGCGCGCCACAGAATTGCGGCACCATCCGTGCCGCGCGGCCAGTAAGCCACGGCGGCACCCACTGCCACGACGCCACACAGAATCAGTACGGCTGTCGGTGGAACGACCGAAGCAATCGCCGACACGAGAATCGCATAACCCACGACGGCGGCCAACTCCGCGCCCTTGCGGTCGGTATCGCCTACCCAGCCTCGCAGCATGCGGTCGATCACCGCGACCGGGACGTAGACGCCCACGAACGTGCAGGCCAAGAGCAACCCCCACAGCAGGGTGAGCCCGGCAAGGTACAGGACGTAGGAAGAGTGCAGCCCGACGGTTCGCCACCCATTCGGGAGGAGGATCCAGGCCGTAGCGGCCAGGGCACCCCAAAGCAGGAGCGCAACCGCAACGCCCCACACGATCCGCGGCGTGCGTCGCGGCAAGGGCGGAGTGCCGCGAAGATCGAGGCCGTGCTCGTAGCGCAGCCAAGCGGTGGTCGCGCCCATCCGTTTGCACCAGGCCGTCAACCGGTTCAACCACGGAAGCGGCTCGCGACGATGCCGCATCGCCACCGTGGCCAAAACGCCGATCAGGGCTAACGCCGCCAAGCCATCGTGGATGTCCGAAGTCGTGAAGCGACCGACCACTTCCAAGCCAGCGAGGCTGCCCACCATCAGCAAGGTGAACCAGCCTCCGGCCGGCAGGATGCGCGTTCCACGCGGCAGAACGGACTTGAGGAGTTTCATGAAACTATTTCACCACATCGCGGGCGGCGTGCCAATTGTCGATTCAAATCGAAACGACCGGTCCCTCGGGTCTCAACCATTTTACCAAACCATTCGGAACAGGTTACGCCCGAATCCTCGAATTTGAAAAAGAAGAACTCAAGTCGCCCGGTGCGGGACCGATAAGATTTCGACATGCACGATCCCTTCCTGATGCTGCTCGTCGAATCGTTGAACCTGATGCATCCTCGTTTTGCGGCCGCTCACCCCCTGCACGAGTTTTACCATCAGTTCCGCCGGCTCTGGGATAAGGCCCTTCCCGTTCAACTCGGCCTCGGGCACATCGTCGTACAAGACGATCCCGATTCGCCGCCCGGCTCGCGGCCCGACTTGCTCGTCTGGCAACTCGGCGAAGGCGGCCAACCCGATCGCCGACTCGGTGCGGTTTCCCTCGTGGAATCGGTCGCCGATCTCGCAGTACTCGCACGGTACAAACTGGGGCTCGAGTATCGCCACTCGGTCGGCATCGAGATCGGGAATCGAGGATTGCCTTCCGTCGAAGGCGTCGCGCGAATCGAGTACGATACGCAGAAGCGAACGGCAAAGGTTCGCGATTCATGAGCGATCACCGCTGTAACACTACGCATTCGCGAACGGTATTCCTTGGAAGCAGCACCGACGATTCGGGAAGGAATAACTCATGACCAGCGAACTGAAGCGATCCGCCAGCGGTTGCGATTTGAGCCCGCTGACAGCGGACGATCGGGCGTTGCGCGAAGCGACGCTCACGCCGGACGAGCGGCGCGTGATCCTGAACCAGGGCACGGAGCCGCCTTTCTGCGGAGGTCTGCTCGTGAACAAGAAGGCGGGCATTTACGTTTGCCGGCTTTGCGAACTGCCGCTGTTTAAGTCCGCTTCGAAATTCGAGTCGGGAACGGGTTGGCCCAGCTTTTACGAACCATTCGATCCCGAACATATCGCGAGTATTCGGGATGCCACTCACGGCATGGTTCGGGTCGAGATTCGCTGTGCGAAGTGCGGTGGCCACCTCGGGCACGTCTTCGAAGACGGCCCCAAACCCACGGGCCTCCGGTACTGCTTGAACTCTGCCTCGTTAGTGTTTGCCGAAGCGACCTGAGCCAAATCGCGTTGCCCCGCAGCGGATCGGTGCTAAAATTACCAAGAGAGCATTCACCATTTGCGAGCGCGAGGCTCGCGGAGCAACCCCTAGCTACTTCCCATGCCAGCCAGCGTTCCCGACGGTCCCGAACTCAACAAGCACATTTGGAAGATCTATCGCGAGTTCTTCGACATGGCCGAGCGCCGCCGGCGCTGGACCATCGAACGCGACATCCCGTGGGATCAATGCAACCCGAACACGTCCC
>JAYTUG010000261.1:0-27162 GCA_043744695.1 Gemmataceae bacterium | reverse complement strand
CGAGGAAGATCGTGCCGGCGTCGGCCGCTTCGAACTTCCCGATCATGCGTTCGGTCGCACCGGTGAAGGAGCCCTTCTCGTGGCCGAAGAGTTCGCTTTCGAGCAAGGTCTCGGTAAGGGCCGCACAGTTGAGAGTGATGAACGGGTGTTCGCGACGCGGGCTCGAATCGTGCAACGCGCGGGCGACGAGTTCCTTCCCGACTCCGCTCTCGCCGCGAATCAGCACCGTGGCTTTCGTCTCGGCCACGAGCCGCACTTGCGATTCCACGTGCGTGAGGGCCGTGCTGTGGCCCACGAGATCGCTCTCGATCTTGAGTTGGGCCTTGAGGCTCTTCACCTCGACGGAGAGCGTGGCCTGTTTGCGGAGCCGATGCCAGACGGTGCCGAGTTGCCTCGCCACGGCGAGCGTGAATTCGAGATCGTCCGGATTGAGTGCCGCGTGCTGCGACGTGCGGTAGAGGTGGACGAGCCCGAGCACCTGTTCTTCGAACAGAACCGGCGCGCAGATCAGACTCGCGACCTTCAGTTCGGCAATGCTGTCGCGATCCTTGAGGTGGCGTTCGAGCGCGACGTTCTCCGCGAGTACGGCCTGTTTGCTCGAATAAACCTCGTGGCTGACGAAGTTCGAAACCTTGTGGTAGGTCTCGTGGCCGGGGCCGCGATGGCGGTAGACGACGGGCTCGAACTCGCGGCCTTCCTTCAAGGCGAGCACGGCGCACACCTCGGCCGGCGTGGCGCGGAAGAGTGCATCCACGACGAGTTCGCCGAGCTCGGCAGGCGTGGTCGCATCAGCCATGTCGAGGGCGAGGCGGTAGAGAACCGAGAGGGCTTGCGTGGGTGCGACGCGCGTATCGTGCTTGATCGGCTCGGCAACGGGCGTGGCCCCGGGTGGCGGGGCGGCCGGCGGCAAGTATCGCGTGTTCCCAAGGCGTTTCTTGATTTCGAGGCCGTCGCCGCCCTTCTCGGGACGCGAGGGCCGCGGTTGCGGCAGATCGGGAAGTTGCGTCAGGTCTTCGATGAAAACGAGTTGCACGCGGCCGACGCGGAGTTCATCTTGAGGGACGAGTCGACGATCCTTGCGGAGTTGCTCGGCGTTCAGGTACGAGCCGTTCAAGCTGCCCAAATCGCGAGCGAACCACCCGCCTTCCGCCTGGTAAACCTCAGCATGTTCGCGGCTACAGAGGTCGTCGCGGAGTACGATGCGGTTGGTCGGGGCGCGGCCCATCGTGTACCGCGTGCCGTCTTGCAGCGGGTACACGTCGCCGAACCCATCGTCGCGGCGAACGACCAGGAACGCACTCGGATTGCTCGGGACGGCCATGCGTT
The DNA here is from genome assembly GCA_043744695.1 of Gemmataceae bacterium. Lineage (GTDB taxonomy): Bacteria > Planctomycetota > Planctomycetia > Gemmatales > Gemmataceae > Urbifossiella. The sequence goes on along the minus strand of JAYTUG010000261.1, from coordinate 25,836 downwards.
TACGATAGAACGCCGAGTGCGGGCGGGGAAGCGGATTCGGCAGTTAAGCCAGGAGCATGCCCATCAACGCGGCGCAGAATCCGAACGATGCGAGCGTCAAAAGCAGATAGGGCTTCGACCGAGTCAGCTTCAACCCCGAGCGGGCTGGCGGGATCAGAAGCCCTGGCCGTTCTCCCGGCCACGTCCAGCGTGCCTGCCACATCGCGAGGCCGCAGACGATCAGTAGGAACGAAGCGAGCGCGACGACGGAAACCGGATTCGCTTGCGCTGCCGCCTCCATTCCTTCAGTGGGAATCGCTTGCACCGAACTCAAGGCGGCAAAGCTATTGTTGGCCAGGTGAATCGCGATCGGCACCCACAAACTTCGCGACGTGACGTAGGCGAAGTGCAAGCCGGCTCCCATCGCAGCCGTCACCAGTACGTACGATGGCGGCCACACGTGGAGTGCGCCGAAGAACAGCGAGGAGAGTGCGATCCCCACGAACCAACCGTTGCGGCCCACGAGGCCCCGACCCAGGAACCCCCGGCACCAGAGTTCCTCGACCACGCCGGGGCCGACACCGATGGCGAAGACCGCGAACGACCAGTGGAAGTCTTGAAAGAGCAGTCGCAGCATCCCCTCTTGGTCGCCGACTTCGCCGAAACCGAGCAGGTTGAAGATCGCGGCATCGATCGGCTGCAAGAGTTGCGCAAGCGCGCTGCTGACGATCGCGAAGCCCGGCATCGCAAGCACTGCGAGAAGGAGGTGAAAGGGCGGCAACCGCGCCAGGCCGATGTCGCGAATCCAACTTCTTCCCACCAAGGCGCGAAGGATCACGACGCTGAAGAGGAGCCCGCCGAAGTAGCCCGCGGGAAAGGACCAGGCCATTGCATCGCGGAGGGCCGGGGAGAGCGAACCGATCGTGCCCGCTTCGGCACCGGGCTTCGCTTCGAGACCACCTCTTGGCCCGAAGATGCCGATCGCAATCGCGGCGACCGCAATGAAGCCCACCATGAAACCGATCAGCACGATCCAGTACGCGAAGGTGAGAATGGTGGCGAGCCAGAACCCCGGTTGCGCCGGTTCTAGCGGGCCGCGCCGCGCCATCGGCACCTCCGCATCCACTATCGGCAGTTCGTCGTGAAATTCCGACATGAGTTCACCGTGAAGCCACCCCGTTGATCCGGGCCGTGGAGCGAATAAAGCAGCCTTCGCTGAGGCGGACATGAGTGTCTGAGTTGAGCCAAGATTCAGTCGAGAAGTGAAATAAACTCTTCGCGCGTCAATCCAGCGACACCGATCTGAGTGTCAAGCAAGCCAGTGCCGAGCGGCTTCTTTCCGTGGTCGGGAATCGAAAGTGTGTAACGATGGCCGGATTTCTTCATCATGCGATGGCTACCGCGCTTTCGCACCACTTCAAACCCGGCCTTCTCGAAGGCCGCGATGGCCTCCGATCCGGTTGTGCGGGGTAATTCAGGCATCGAGAATTACCCACTTCTGCTTCGCACCGACAGGAATCGCCATGGAAGCAGTGTCCTTCCAAGGAATCTCCTCGTCGTTGCCTTCGTACACTTCCAGGACGCCACGAGTGGCGTCCATCGCATTGCAGATGGCCTCCTCCTCCGTGTCGCCACAACTTCCAGCACCCGGAAGATTGAGAACCACAGCCGAGTAGATGCCATCCACGTCCTTGGTGATGAGCAGATGAAGGCGCACGCCGTTCGATGCCTTCCAGTCGGGCTCAGCAACGAACTCGGTACGAGCTTCGTTTTTCCAAATCACGGTAGACATTACTCTCCCTCCTCAGAGGACGATACTTCGTCAGTTGACGTAGCAGCACTCTCGACTATCAGACGATGAGAGCCGAGTATTTCGCCTTGCCAAAGCACATCGAATGAAAGTGTTCCCGGTTTCACGACGAACGCGCTCAGCCGGGGCAGTGGCAACACTATTTCGACTGTTGCCAGTCGATCTTTTTCGTTAATCTTGACGTCCGTCTGAAAGATAGGCCTGTTCCGAGTTGCATCGACCATCTGGAGCGTTAGTTCCGTGCCATCGACTACGTCGGTTAGGCTTAGGTAGACCATCGGACATCCGGGGTCTGTCCCCGCAGGTAGAACGGGCAATTTCGTCCCGTCCGGCTTCTCAATCACCGTCTTAACTTTGCCCAAAACCAGACGGTTGAACGTCCCTGCAATAATCTTCTTTTTAGATGGATGATCGACGTAAACTCTCTCTGCCAGAACAAGGGCTTGGAGAACTGGCTTCATTGTAACAGGGCCACCAAATGACACATAAATCACCCACCTAGTTCGCTGGGGGGCGATGCTCATTGGAAAATCACGCAACCGCTGTGCCGAAACTCTTGGGATCGTTCAGCGTAGGGCTACAGGACACAGTCGTCAATCCTTAGTTCGCTCGCGCCGCCCCGCCATTCGCCCCCAACGCCACGGCAGCCGGGTCTTTCTCTTTGGGCGGGAGCGCCTTCGGGCGCTGGCCCGTCGCCTCCAGCATCACGCGGTGGGCGACCTGGATCATGTCCTCGCGGACCTTGACGGGCTTCTTCGCGGGTTGCTTTGCCATACCTTTGACGCTACCCGGATCGGCGATTCACGGCAAGGGCGGGAATGTCGGTTGGGGCCGGGCGGCGGGTTCAAAAGATACACTACCTCGTGCGGAACTACAATTCCTCTTCCCGACACGGGCTTCAAACCTCCCCGCGAGTCCACCCTTGCTCACCGTCAATTCCGTTCCGATCGAAGAAACGTTCGCCGAAGCGTTTCCCATGTCGGCGACGAATCTGGTCGTTACCGCGGAGACGATCGGTTGGGCGCGCATCGCGGGTCAGACCGCCACGGGTTATGCCGCATCGGTGATCGGTTGCGATGCCGAGGCGGGGATCGAGCGCGAACTTTCGCCGGAGGAAACCCCGGACGGCCGGCCCGGGGTGTCGCTTCTCTTCTTCGGATTCAGCCGCGACAATCTGCAAAAGGCCGTGGTGAACCGCGTCGCTCAGTGCGTCCTCACGTGCGCCACGACGGCGTGCTACAACGGGCTTGCCGGCGATCCCGGCAAGAGCATCAAGGTCGGCGGTAGCTTGCGGTTCTTCGGCGACGGCTGGCAGATCAGCAAGTTGCTCGACGGCAAACGCTACTGGCGAATGCCGACCATGGACGGCGAGTTTTTGTGCGAAGACCTGTTCGGCACCGTGAAGGGCGTGGCCGGCGGCAACTTCCTGATCCTCGGCGAAACGCAGTCGAAGACGCTCGCGGCGGCAGAAGCCGCAGTCGAGGCGATACGCCGGCTTCCCCGGGTGATCCTTCCCTTTCCCGGCGGCATCGTCCGCTCCGGCAGCAAAGTGGGCAGCAAGTACCCGTCGCTCAAGGCGAGCACGAACGAGGCATATTGCCCGAGCCTTCGCGGCCTCGTGAACTCGGCACTGCCCGACGGGGTGAACGCCGTTTACGAACTCGTGATCGACGGGCTAGATTTGGCAGCCGTGGAGGAAGCGATGCGGGTGGGCATCCGAGCCGCGTGCCGACCGGGCATACTCCGAATCACGGCCGGAAACTACGGCGGCAAGCTCGGGCCGCACCACATCCACTTGCACAAACTCGGACTCGAACTCACGACGTGAGAATGGTCTGGGCGCGGTCCGGCCCCACCGAAACGATCGACACCTTCAAGCCGACCAGTTCGGAGACGCGGTCCACGTAGCGGCGAGCGCCGGCCGGCAGGTCCGACAGCGTGCGGGCACCGGTGATGTCTTCTTTCCAACCGGGAATCGTCTCGTAGATCGGCTTGCAGCGCTCGAGCCGGAACGAGTCGCTGGGGAAGTGCGTCGTGCGTTCGCCGTCGATTTCGTATGCCGTGCAGAGTTTCAATTCGGGTAGGCCGCTGAGCACGTCGACGAGCATCACGGTGATTTCGTCCGCACCCGCGAGGGCCGCGGTATAGCGAACCGCCACGGCATCGAACCAACCCACGCGGCGCGGACGCCCCGTGACCGTGCCGTATTCGCGGCCGATCTTGCGGATGCGTTCGCCGAGGCCATCGGGTCCATCGTCGAGTTCCGTGGGGAATGGTCCCTTCCCCACGCGTGTGGTGTACGCCTTCACCACGCCGATCGTCCGTTGCACGTTTTTGGCGGGCACTCCAGTCCCGCCCCAAATCCCGGAAGGCAAGCTGCTCGAACTCGTGACGTACGGATACGTGCCGTGATCCACGTCGAGCAGGCTGCCTTGTGCCGCTTCGAACAGGACGCGTTTGCGATCGCGGAAGGCTTCGTGCAAGAGCCGCGCGGTATCCGCGATGTAGGGGCGGATGCGTTCGGCGTAGCCGAGGTATTCCTCCGCGATCCGGTCTGCGTCGAATGGCTTGATCGCGACGGCGTTCGGCGCGTAAACGAACATCAGGCGATTCTTGAAGGGGACGATGGCATTGAGGCGTTCGCGGAGGTGCTGGGGATAGAGCAAATCCCCGACGCGGACGCCGAAGCGCCGGCCGACTTTGTCTTGATAGCACGGCCCGATGCCGCGGCCCGTCGTGCCGAGCTTCCCGCTCTCACTGCTGCCTTCCGCCAGGCGTTCCTCTTCCATGTGGTACGGGAAGATGAGGTGAGCATGATCGCTGAGGAAGAGCTTGCCGGTGAGGTCGATTCCGACCGTGCGAAGTTGATCGACTTCTTCCAGGAATCGCGGCGGGTAGACCACCACGCCGTTGCCGATGACGGAGAGGATATTGGGGCGAATCACGCCGGTGGGCAACAGCGAAAGTTTGAAGGTCTTGCCATTAGCGACCACGGTGTGCCCGGCGTTGGCCCCGCCGTTGTACCGCACGACGTAATCGAATTGATCGCCGAGCAAATCGACGATCTTTCCCTTGGCCTCGTCGCCCCACTGCAAACCGACCACACACGTACCGGGCATGAGAAACCTGTGCGAGGAACACGGTGTACTACAACCCGTGTACGCTAGCCCGCGCGGGTTGGGGCGTCAAGGGACCGCAATGAAAGGGACTTACCTGAATTATCCGAGGTGCGATCTAAAAACTCATCCCGTCCCGAAGCTCTCGAACGGGATCGTCATCGGCTTGTCCTTCGGCGAAAGCAAGCTGTACTTGCCCATCTTCTTGTAGAGTGTCACGCGGCTGATGCCGAGCAGTTTCGCGGCCCGGGTCCGGCTCTGACCCGCTCGTTCCAGCGCCCGCAAAATGTTCGTCCGTTCCATGGCCACTCGGCTCTCCTTCAACGTTCCTCCGTATCCGTTCGCCACGGGGAGCGAGATGGTCGGCGAATCCGTGCGTGAGTTCACGAGCGGCGAGAGGTGGTGCTGTTTCAGTTCGTTCCCGGAACTGGTGAGTACGGCCTGTTGAACCACGTTCTCGAGTTGGCGGATGTTGCCGGGCCAAGGGAAGGCTTCGAGCACCCGCAGGGCATCGGGACAGACGGTGAAGATGCGCTTCCCGAACTTCGTGCTGTAACGCGCGACCATGCCGCGAACGAGCGGGCCGATGTCTTCAGGCCGATGTCGCAACGGCGGCAACTGAAAGCTGATGACATGGAGCCGGTAGTAGAGATCGCGGCGGAATGTGCCGCGCTCCACGGCTTCCGCCAAGTTCCAGTTCGTGGCAGCAACGATCCGCGCCTTGCAGGTCTGCGTGTCGTTGCTGCCCACGGGTTCGAACTCGCCGGTCTCGATCACGCGAAGCAGGTTCGCTTGGTGTTCGAGCCCGAGCGTGTCGATTTCGTCCAGCAGAATGGTGCCCTCGCCGGCGGCGGCAAACTTGCCGACCTTCGCGCCATCGGCACTGGTGAATGCACCCTTCGCGTGGCCGAAGAACTCACTGGCGATCAGGTTCCCGGACAGCGTGCCGCACGAGACGACGAGGAAGCGGTTCGCCTTGCGAGCGGAGCAATCGTGAATCAACTTCGCGAGAAAGGTCTTGCCCGTGCCGGTTTCGCCTTCGATCAGCACGGTCACGTCGTGGGCCGCGGCTATGCACAGTTGCTCGACCATCGCGGTGAGTGAGGGCGTGTGGTTCACGAGTTTGCGGCGAATCTTCTGGGTGATGGTTTCCGTGGCGGGGTCGGCGAAGCGGTTGCCGGGGCTGAGCGATCGCCGGGCCCAGATGGTGAGGTCGCGCGATTGGTGCGGCCATATCCACCGGCCGCACAGGTGCGGGGCCAGGTGTTCGAACGGCTTCTGCGCCGCGACCGCTTCCGATTCTAGAATCGCAAAACCCGCCGGCGATTGCTGCACCTTCGCTTCGCGCACCACGGCTTCCACGGTCGGCACATCCCCAGGTTCCGACGCCAGCAGCAGGATGTCGCCATCCGTTTCCGGCGCGAGCAGAGTCGCGACTTCGTCGAAGCGAACGACGGGACACGTGATTTGCAGCGACCGCTGCAACTGCAGTTGAACGGCTTGCGTGAGCCGGGGGTCGCTGGCAGCGAGGATCAGGCGGCGCGGCGGAAGCATTGAGTATCCTTCTCCGTAAGCGAGTCGCTACAACCGGTACACTGAGAACAATTGGCCCAAACTGCTAACCGTGCTTCGCGCCGCCTGTTCCCGGTTGTCGCTCGATAGAGTAAGGAAAGTTTACAAATCGCCTCCGGGCAACCGGTTTGCCCGAAAGTAACGGGAAAAGGGGTTCCCCAAGGTGGGGGTTGTGGCGAGGGGTGAAAAGCATTCCACGGCCCAATTGAGAACGCGGGTGCTACTATACTTCCATCCCACCCCAGGCGCTCCCGGAGCCGTTTCGATGACCGATACCGAGCCTCAGCAACTTCCTAAGTTCGAACCTGCGGCATTCGATCGACTCAAGGCCGCACTCGCCACAGGCGGACCCACTGCGGCCGCCGAAGCCTTGATCGCCGAGCTGCGAAACGCCGAGGACTTCAACAGTCTCTTCTACGCTCTTCTCCTAAAGAAGCGGATCGAGTTGGGCGTCTCGCCCTTCCCAACCGGCCCCTCCGCCGATCTCCCGGCCCATACCCACGAGCCATACGAAGCCGCCATTCGCGATGCCGGTCGGCACGTTGGCAGCATCTTCCTCGAACGCGGCGAACTCCCGAAAGCCTGGACCTTCTTCCGCATGCTCGGCGAACCCGAACCCGTTCGCGCCGCACTCGAAAATTACCAACCCAAGCCCGACGACGACATTTATCCGCTCATCGAAATCGCGTGGCAGGGCGGCGTGCTCCCTAAAAAAGGGTTCGACCTGATCCTCGATCACCACGGCGTCTGCTCCGCGATCACGACCGTCAGCAGTTCCGACCTCAACGTGAATCCCGAGTTGCGCGACTACTGCGTCGGTCGACTCGTTCGAGCGATTCACGAACAACTCACCGAACGCCTCCGCGGCGATCTCGAAGGACGCGGGAATACCGTTCCCGCGGGAATCTCCATCAAGCAGATGGCCGAGGGGCATCCGGAACTCTTCGCCGACGACTCGTACCACATCGACACGTCGCACCTCTCCAGCGTTTGCCAGATGAGCATGTACCTGCCTGCGGGCCGTGAGAACGACCGGGCTCGCGAGCTGTGCGAGTATGGCCGACGGCTCTCGCCCAACATTCGCGGCGGGGGTGGAGACGCTCCGTTCGAGGAACTGTACGACGACTTCCTGCCCTTCCTCAATGTTGTGGCCGGTGTGGATGTGGAGGAAGGCCTCGCTCGCTTCAAGGCGAAGGCCGAACGCGAAGCGGCCGAGGGCGCGAGCTACGCGGCCCAGGTGTACATCAACCTACTCGTGCGGGTGAACAGACTGCGCGAAGCACTCGAAGCCGCCAAAGCCATGTTGGCGAACGAAGACGAACGGGCGCTGATCTGCCCGAGCGTCGGCGAACTGGCCAAACGGCTGAACGATTTCGAAGCGATGGCCGAGGCCGCGAAGGCCCGCAACGACGCCGTCGGCTTCCTCGCCGGGCTGATCGCCGGAGCGGGAGTTTATCCGCCTGCGGCTTAGAGGTCGAGTCTCGCGTCGCGGCCGCTTTCCGTTTCTGATAAGGCGATCGGCAGTTCTTCTGTTACCCATTCAGGTGCTTCTCATGGTGCTTGAGCAATAACCATTCGATCAGCCAGCCGAGTAGGTTCAGGCTCGTCTCGCGCACGTCGCGGCCGGGGTCGAACTCCGAGATTGAAACGCCAGCCACTTTGTCCGACCACACCGCTTCGAGTAAACGCAGGAACATCGTCGGGCTCAGCCCGAACGGCAAGGGGTGCTGCACGCCCGGCAGGAAGGCGGGGTCGATCACATCGCAGTCGAGGTCGATCCAGATTCGCTTCGCGGTCTTCGCCTGGGCGCGAAGTTCCTTCAGCACTCGCAGTGGATGCGTCGCGATCTCCTCCGCCGAGTATGCAGCTTCAAACACCTTCGCGATTTCGCTCGCGGGTAACAGCAAATCGCGGTGGCCGAGGTTCACGTGGCGAGGCAGCACTGCCTCCGCGGCTTTGAGAAAATTCCCGTGCGAGAGTTCCTTCGTCGTGTCGTGGAAGTCGTGGATGTCGAGGTGGGCGTCGAACTGAACCACGAGCGCGTCGGGGCCGAGTTCTTCGAGTACGGGCAAGACGCCGAGGTGGTTGCCGGCGAGCCAAAGTACGAAATCGTTCGGCTTGAGCGTTTGCCGTGCGACTTGCCGCCCGCGGGTTCGCCAGTCGCGAACCTGTTGGAGCGTCTCGAACCCTTCCTCGCGAACTTTCAACTTGCCGCGAAGGACATCGGCCCGCGTGGGCCGCGTCTCTTCGTCCGTGTCGTAGACGATCTCGCGGACGGCGTCGCCGAGCAGTTGCGCCCCGGCACCAGTCCCGGCGGAACCGAAGAGATCGAACGGGAAAACGACGATGGTGCTGGGCATGGCACGTATCATGATAGTCCGCGATTCGCCCCCAACCCACGCTTCACCCACATGCTCTGGCTCGCACCCAACGCGTACCTTACCGGCGACGTGACCTGCGGACCCGGCGTGAACCTCTGGTTCGGAGCCGTGGTCCGAGGCGACGTGGCTCCGATCCTCCTCGGCGAGAACGTGAACATCCAGGACGGGGCCATCGTTCACTGCGATTTCGGCGTATCGAACACGATCGAACCGGGCGTCGTGGTCGGGCACGCGGCAGTTCTCCACGGCGCGCGAGTCGGTGCGGATTCGCTCATCGGCATCGGGGCGAAGTTGCTCTCGGGTTCGGTGATCGGCCCCGAGTGCATCGTCGCGGCGGGGGCCGTGGTGCCGCCGGGGATGACGGTGCCGCCACGTTCGGTGGTGATGGGATTGCCGGGAAAGGTGGTCCGAGCCGCGACCGCGGAGGAGATCGCGCAGACGCGGACGATCAACGCACGCTACCGGGAACTGGCTCAGCGATACGCTTCCGGCGAGATCGCGGTTCAGACGGGGAAGCCGACGTGGTAGAATTCGAGAATCAGAAGGAGGCACTCTCATGAACGAACTGACTTTGGAAGCCCTGGCCAAGCGAATCGAAGCAATCGAGAAGCAACTGCCGCCCCGCAGGGACTGGCTGCGAGTCGTCGGCATCTCCGACGACAACGAGTTCACACGCGCGATGCAGCTCGAAATCGAGGCAAACAGCGATGCTCAACGAAAAGCCGCGGAAGAGGAGAATCCCGAATGATCCTTCTCGACACCGATCACGTTACCGTCCTGCGCATGACGTCTGGCAGTGAGCGCCGTTCACGGCTGATCGCGCGGCTCGCCACGGCAATCGATGAAGACATTTGCATTCCAATCGTCGCTACTGAAGAGACGATGCGCGGGTGGCTGGCCACATTGGCAAAAGAACGACAAGCCAGGCGTCAGGTGTATGCCTACCGCGAACTCGGCGACATGTTCGGTTTTTTCGCGGCCTTCGAGATCGTTCCCTTTGACGACGAAGCTGTGGATGTGTTTGAAGAATTCCACCGAATCCGAATCGGCGTCTACGATCGCAAGATCGCCGCGATTGCGATCGCCAACGATGCACTGCTGCTCACGGCCAACCGGCGCGACTTCGAGAAGGTCCCCGGTCTGAAGTTTGAAAATTGGATGGACTGACTTCCATGAATTCGCAGGAATTCGAAGACGCCGTCGAGATCGACCTGGGGCTCGAAGTGGTGCCGCCGGAGGCGAACGGCGTTCATCCGCCGCCCCCGCCCGCGCCGCCCCCCATCGCGCTCGCCTCGCGGCGCGCCGACATCGACATCAAGCAGGCTCAAATTGCCTGGCTCATGGAACAAGTCGAGTGCGAAGCCGCACTCATCCTCAACCCGGCTCACATTTCCTGGTTCACGGCGGGAATGAACGTGCGCGGGCTCATCGCGGATTCGGAACGCCCCGGCGTCTACACCAACGGCCACCAGCGCTGGCTCCTGTGCTCGAACATCGACACGCAACGGCTGTTCGACGAGGAACTCGATCAACTCGGGTTCCAGTTAAAGGAATGGGCTTGGGAAAGCGGCCGGGCCGACCTCCTCTTGAACATCACGACGGGGCGAAAAGTGTGCTGCGATCGGTCGCTGCCGAACATGCCTCAGACGGGCGAGAGGCTGCGGCCGATCGTGCGCGTGCTTTCGTCTTACGAACAGGACGAGTACCGTTCGCTCGGTCGCCTCGTAGCTCACGCCGTAGAGGCGACGGCACGCAACATCACGCGCAACTCGACGGAGGAAGAAGTGGCCGGGCAGGTGGGCCACCGCATTATGCATCGCGGCGCGGAACCCGTCTCGATCAGCGTGACGGCCGACGGCCGGGGCGAACGGTATCGCCGGGCCGGATACTCTTCGGCAATCGTAAAGGAAACTTGCGTGGTGCAAGCGACTGCCCAACGGGGCGGGCTCCACGCCACGGCCAGCCGAACCGTGTCGTTCGGTACACCACCCGAGGCGTTCAAGCACGCGTACGACCTAGCTTTGCGATTGGCGGCGATTTACCGCGCGTTCGCACGTCCAGAAGAAACCATGACGGGACTTCGAAAAGCCGGGCAGATCGTAGTCGCGGGAAGCGAGTTCGAATTCGATTCGCGGCTTTCCCAGCCGGGATATGGAGCGGGACGCTTCCCCGCGGAGGAACTGCGGCGTGCGGGGCAAGACGAACGGTTTTCGGCCGGGCAGGCACTCGTCCTGCAACCGCGAGTCGGACCCGCAGCCGTAATCGACTCGGTCATCTCAGCCACCGACGGAGGGGAATGCGTGACCCCTCCGACGGACTGGCCCTTCAAACGCGTGCTCGTTCGCGGCAAGACTCAGGACATCCCCGACATCTGGATCGCGACCGAGTGAACGGTCAGTCGCTACCGCCGAGGTCTTCTCCGGGGTAGTCTTCGAGCTTCCGCCTGCGAATCAGTCGGCGGAAGGGCAGCGGCGTATCGTGTGCGCTGTGCAGGGGCGAAGCACCGAGATCCGCCGCACTCTCCGCTTCCTCCGGAATCAGCCGCAGGCGAATCGTCAGCGGGGGTTCTCCGGGCCGGTCCACCGATACCAGCATCTCCCGGGGCTCGGTCAGCAAGTAGCCAACCGGCACATCGACCTTCAACATGTCGCGTTTGGTCAGGGTCACGATCGTCCCTCCTGTGAGCTAACATGCGGGTACGCGATGCCCCAGGCCGAACATCGGCGCGAGGCAGTACATCGGGGTGGCAGGAAGTGCTTTTCCCGCCTCGGAGTCGGCCCAGCCGGTAGTTGCGCCGCAATTCACGACGCGAAGGCGATTCGCCGATCGACAAGCTGCGACTTGATGGGAGAGGGTTTATCGCAGTTCGGGAGTTCGATCAACACCGACAAAGTACCCGATTCTTGAAACTTTTCCGAGAGGAATTTGCAAAGAATACAATGAATCTCCGCATCGAAGAGCTCGATGGAAGCGAACAGCGAAGGGATTCCGGTCGGAGAAGGGACGCGATTTGGAGGCGAAGGCACGGTTCCTCGCGCTTCGCGCGAGGAACCGAACCACAAGATCGAGACCATTAAGCACTCGTCGGCTGGCTGCTCTGAAACGCTTGCATCACGTCGTAGAAATCCTGGCTCACCCGCACCTCGTCCTCCATGAAATCCTTCAGCCAGATGAAGTTCATGCGTTGGGCCATGGCGGCGAGGGGCAGGAGATCGCCCAGGCGCACGCAGACCTCGGGATCGATCGCGTCTTCCGCTTCGCGTTCGGGTGGTGCATAGAGCTTGAGTCGTGCGGCCATGGTGAACCTCCGTAATCTCGACGTGGGCGATGTGAGGGCTTCCGCTCAGTTCTCAGTTCAACGGATCGGCAGCGCGGCTGACCGGCCTTAACGCGTTCGCCTTCGCCGTGCGGATTCCGACCGTGGACTGGGTAAGATGTTCCGGAGAGCGAAGACTTGACGCGGAAGGACTGGAGCGATGCCGATCACGTTCGCGGTGTTGGGCAGCGGCGGATGGGGCACCGCCACCGCACTCTTGCTAGCGCAAAATCCCGACCATAGCGTGCGGCTCTGGAGTGCGCACGCCGACTCTGCCCGCAGCCTGATCGCAACCCGCGAAAACGCACGCCTGCTCCCCGGCATCGCCATCCCCGCCGAAGTTCTCATCACGGCAAACGAATCCGAAGCAGTCGCTGGGGCCGAGTGCTGGATCTCCGCCATCCCCACCGCGTTCCTCCGCAAGACCCTGGCTCGCTTCCTACCGCACCGAACCGGCGATGTGCCCATTATCAGCCTGACCAAGGGAATCGAATCGCAGACGTTTCGCAGGCCGACCGAGATCCTCGGCGAACTCTTCCGCACTTCGAACCTCGCGGTACTCAGCGGCCCAAGCCATGCGGAGGAAGTCGCTCGCGGCCTGCCCACATCCGTCGTCGTCGCGGCCGAAGACTTAAGGCTCGCGGTCTGGGCACAGCAGCGATTGGGGACCGAGCGGTTCCGCGTGTACACGAGTACCGACTGCGTGGGAGTGGAACTCGCCGGTGCGTTGAAGAACGTGATCGGCATCGCCGGCGGAATCTGCGACGGCCTCGGTTTCGGCGACAATGCGAAGGCCGCCCTGCTGACTCGAGGCGTCGTGGAGATGACGCGCTTCGGCGTCGCCCACGGTGCCGACGCCGCGACCTTCGCGGGCCTTGCCGGCGTCGGCGACCTCATCGCCACGTGCTTCAGCCCGCACGGCCGCAATCGCCGCGTCGGCTATCGCCTCGGCCAAGGTGAAGCGTTGGCCGAGGTACTTGCCGGCCCGCAGGTCGCCGAGGGCGTCTACACGAGTCGCGCGGTCTACGAACGCGTCCGGCGGCTGGAACTGGACGCACCAATTATGGCTGCGGTGTACGAGGTGCTGCACGCGGGTAAGTCGCCACTCGCGGCCGTACAGGAATTGATGACCCGCAGTTTGAAGCACGAACGAATCGGGTGATCCATGCTGCTTTCGATTGCGTTCAAAGAATGGGCCGCGATCTGCCGGGCGCTTGCCGAAGGCCGGCAATCGCTGATCTTGCGCAAGGGCGGCATCGCCGAGGAAGGGGGCCAGTTTCGCCCCGAACACGATCGGTTCCTCCTGTATCCGACGCACTTCCACGAGCAGCACCGCGTCGGCATCAAACCGAACCTGCTGCCGATGTTGGAAACTGTGGAACGAGAAAAGCCATCGGCGGGAACGATTCGGTTCACGCACTTCGCCGAAGTCGTCGAGGTGTTTCAGGTTCTCGAAGTCGAGAAGGCTCTGGCACTGAACGAGCTACACGGATGGACCGCGGAGGAAGTGACGAAGCGGTTTCACTATCGGAAGCCGGGGCTCTTCGTGCTGGCGGTCCGAGTGTTCCGATTGCCTTTGTCCATTGAGAGGGCCGAGCGGCCCGAGTACGCGGGATGCAAGTCGTGGGTGGCGTTGGAAGAGGCGATTTCAATCGAGGGTGCGAGTGCGGTACTCGACCGGGAAGCCTTCGCGGCGATCCTGAGCCAGGTGAAGGCGGCACTCACCTAAACGTTCGCGGTCGCGTTCTCGGCCGCACCGGTTGCTCGCTTGCCGCGCAGCCAGACCAACGCGGATGCCACCAAGCCCTTCGCGGAAGCGAATCGGCCGTGCGACCACTTCATCGCCTGCCAATACCACTTCGCCGCGATCTCCGGTTCGGATGCCCGCATCACGTAGCCCAGGGTTCGACACGTCGAGGCGTATCCTTCAGCGACCACCTCGGGCGGCACTTCCCGCGCAATGCCGAAACGAGTCAGGGCGCGGTGCATGATCGAGAACGCCGTGGCCACGCGGTCCGAGAGTTTCTTCGAGAGGCTCCCGTGCCCGGTGCGGTAGCGAACGAGTTCCTCATCGACGAACTCGAACTCGTAGTGCTTCGCGACGCGGAGCCAGAGGTCGTAGTCGATGGCGAGATCCCACTGCGGGTCGAAGCGGCCGACGCGCGAGAAGACTTCCCGCCGCACGATTGCGGACGAGAAGCAGACGAAGTTCTGCTTGAACATTTCGGGCAGCACGCGGCCGCTCGGTATCGCCGCTTGCGGCATCGCGGGCAATGCCTTCCCCGATTCGTCCATCAATGAGCGCCGACAGAAGACGACCCCCGTGCCATTCTGAAACAGCGCCAACTGCTTTTCCAGTTTCGCGGGCAGCCAGGCGTCGTCGGCATCGAGGAAAGCGACGAAAGGACCGCGGCTCCGTGCGATGCCGAGGTTCTTGGCCCGCGATTGGCCGAGCGCGTCCGACTGGAGATAGTGGATGCGCGAATCGGAAAGGAATCGCTGCACGACTTCGTGCGTCTCGTCCGTCGAGCCATCGTCGACGATGTGGAGTTCCCAGTCGGCGAAGGTCTGGGCGCGAACCGATTCGACCGCCATCGGCAGGAACCGGGCATAATTCTTCGCGGCCATCACGATTGAAACGGTGGGGTTCATAGGCTCATCGCTTGCAGGTGTTCCCGCACCACTTTCGAGATGCAGAATCGATACTTGCCTGAGGCCTCCTGCGGGATTGCGTCGACGAGTTCCACCTCGTATCGCACCGATGTCCCGAATGTCTCTTCGACGAGGTCGGCGATTTGTCGATGGCTGGCGTCGCCGAACGATTCATCGGGCACGAGGCGAATGCGGAGGTGGTGAACAGATTCTTGTACGATCTGCACCTGGGCGGCACCGGTGATGAGCAGGGCGAAATTCTCGGTGAGCGAGATGCCGCTGATGAGGTTGCCGGCCGGCGTGAGCACATAGTCCGCATCGCGGCCCTCGATGCGTTCGATCATGGGTAAACCGCGACCGCAGGAACACGTGCGATTCGATCCGACGACCACGTCGCCGATCCGATAGCGGATCAACGGCATCGCGCGGTTCGAGAGATCGGTGACGCAAGCCCACCCATTGCCATGGGTGGGCTTGATTACTTCCAAATAAACCGAATCGCAGTTCACGTGCAGTCCCCGATGCACTTCGCATTCGCTGGCGATCAGGCTCACTTCTTCGCAGCCGTAGCGGTTGGTCACGGGGCAATCGAAGACTTGCTCGATGACGGTGCGCTGCCAATCGTGGAGCAGCATCGCGGTGGAGATGATGCCGTTGGGGCGGATGCCGAGGGTGCCCGATTTCTTGAGTGAGCAGGCCAGCAAGTAGAGCGAATGAGCGTGGCCGAAGATGAGGCCGGGGCGATGGCGTTGAAGCTGGGCCGCGAACGCGGCAATCCGCTCGCCGTTCAAATTGAGCGTGTCGAGATAGACGGCCCGATCGAAGAAGTAGTTGCGCAGCCAGCCCTTCAGCCCGAAGTGCCGGTACTCGGGGTTGCCCCACACCTTGGCCACACGCTGACCCAACCGATAGCCGGACCATTGATCCGAACGCAGTGTGCAGGCGGTCTTCCACTGCACGGCAGGTTCATCGATGCGAATGTTGAGCGGCACACCGGTGGATCCCGACGTGCGCTTCAGCCGCAGTTTCGAGGCATCGTACGCGTTAGAAATCAGTGCGTGCTCGTGCCGGCGAATGTCGTCCTTGGTGAGGATCGGGAAGGCTTCGAGATCGGCGAGCGCCTGGACATCGCTCGGGTGAACGCCGGCCTTTTGCCACGCGGCCCGATAGAAGGGCACGGTCTCGTAGGCGTGTTTCAATGTGATTTTGAGTGCCGCGAGTTGCCGGGCGCGGATCACTTCGGGCGGATCGAACTGCGTCTGTTCGAGGAATCGCAAGTACTCAAGATTCCGGCTGCGACCCCTCCGGGCCATCAGCGGATGCATGATGTTGCGATTCAGGAAGTCGAGCATGGGGATCCTTCCCGATTAGCCGATGTCGCGCTCCGCTCCGAGAACTCCGCGTCGCGGCTAACCTAGCCTTTTCTGCCACTCCACCTGCATTCTTAAACCGTCGTCGATGCTCGTCGTCGGCTTCCATCCCAGGTGCCGCATCAGCTTCGACACATCAGCACCGGTCGCCAGTTGATCACCCTTGCGGGCCGCGTGGCGTTCGATGATCGCCGGCTTGCCGATGATCGCTTCCAACTTGCGGAAGACTTCGAGTACCGTCACGAGTTCGCCGCCGCCGAGGTTGAAGACTTCGCCCGGCATCGTCTCGGCGGCGCGGATCGTCGCTTCCACGCAGTCCGCGATGTAGGTGTTCCCGCGAATCTGCAGGCCGTCGCCGGTGAGTTGGATCGGCGTGCCCTTCAGGATCGCATTGATGAAGAGGTGGTAGCCCATTTCGGGGCGCTGCCGTGGGCCGTAGACGCTGAAGTAACGGAGCACCGTGGTGGGCACGCCGAACTCTTCGAAGTAAACGCGGCAGAGTTGTTCGCTGGCGAGTTTCGTGATGCCGTAGGGGGAACTCGGCCGCGTCGGCAGCGATTCGTCGCCCGAAGCGTACTTCCCATAAACGGACGAGGTGCTGGCATAGACGAGGCGTTTGAGCGAGGACGAACCCTTGAGACTATTCAACAGGCGGTGCGTGGCCGTGAGGTTGTGGCGATTGTACATGTCGAAGTCGAGCCAACTCCGCGCGAGGCCCGGCATCGCAGCCAGATGAAAGACCCACTCCGCACCCATCACGGCACCCGAGGGAACTCCTACGCTGAGGTCGAGTTCGATGAACGTGAATTGGGGATGGGCGCGGAATCCGGAGAGGTTGCGTTCCTTCACCGTTCGCGGATAGTAATCCGTGAAGCAATCGATGCCGACGACGGCGTGGCCGTCGGCGAGTAGCCGTTCGCAAAGGTGCGAGCCGATAAACCCAGCCGCACCGGTCACCACACAGCGCATGCAATCCCCCATTCGATGGCAAATGCTACCACCCGGTCGGCGGAGGTCGCAACCCCGACTGGCCGAGGCGGCTATACTAACTATGGGCCGCCCCGGAGGTTCGTCGATGTTCCGCACGTTCTCACTTCTGCTGCTCGCACTCACCATCGCGCCGCTTCACGCCGCCGAGCCCACGGCTGCGGAGCGCGGCAAAAAAGCTCTCATCGAAACAGCGTTCATTCCCGCGTTCTGGAAAGACAGCGTGGTCCAGAACGCGTGGAAAAACTGGGACGGCGTCAAGGAGAAGCCCGCTGGCTACAACGCCGCCCTCCGCGAACGCTACGGACTGCACGATGCACCGTACCGCGAAAGCGGCCTGCCGATGGGCCTCCGTAAGGCCAAACGCATCTTCGATTTCGGCATCGGTGCCGACTGCATGCTCTGCCACGGCAGTTCAATCCTGGGCAAGAGCTACATCGGCCTCGGCAACAGTTCGCTCGACATCCAGGCTCTGTTTGAAGACTTCAACAAGGTCGACGGCCTGCCCAAGTTGCCCTTCACGTTCTCGAACGTCCGCGGCACCAACGAAGCCGACGGCTTCGGCGTCTACCTCCTCGGCTTCCGTAACCCCGACCTCACCATCAGCGGAAAGTGGAACAACCTCGACCTCCGCGACGATACCTGTGCCGACGTGCCCGCATGGTGGCTCCTCAAAAAGAAACGCACCATGTACTACACCGGTGCCACCGACGCGCGTTCGGTGAGGTCGCTGATGCAATTCATGATGCACCCGCTCAACGGCCCCGAGGTATTTCACAAATCGGAGCCCGCCTTCCGCGACATCCTCGAATACCTCGTGAGCCTGGAGCCGCCGAAATATCCGTTCCCGATCGATGCCGAGAAATCCGCGAAGGGCGAGGTCGTGTTCAAGGAGAACTGCGCCCGCTGCCACGGCACCTACGGTGAGAAGTGGACTTACCCGAACAAAGTGATCGCGCTCGATGAGATCGGCACCGACCCGACGCGACACAAATCGGTGAGCGTGAAGTACGGGCAGGCCTATGCCGAGTCGTGGTTCGGCAAGGAGGGCAAACTTCTGCTTGAGACTTCCGGTTATCAAGCACCGCCGCTCGACGGCATCTGGGCCACCGCACCTTACCTGCACAATGGTTCGGTGCCGACGCTGTACAACATGTTGAATTCCAAGACACGGCCGAGGCTCTACACGCGAAGCTTCAAGACCGGCGAAGCCGACTACGACAAGGAACGCGTCGGCTGGAAGATCGCGGAGTTGAACGGATCGTTGGGCGGCAACGTCTCCGCGTTCGAGCGCCGCAAGGTCTACGACACGACCTTGCCGGGCCGCAGCAACGCGGGCCACACCTACGGCGACGACTTCAGCGACGAACAGCGCTGGGCACTCATCGAATATTTGAAGGGTTTATAGTTTAGCCGCGACGCGGAGTCCTCGGAGCGGAGCGCGACATCGCAAACCGCGTCGCGCCTACTTCCGCAGCATAATTGTCAACGGTTGGCCATCCACCTTGACGTTCGCCGTATGACAGTTGCCCTCCAAGGGTACCTCACTCCATTGAACGACCTGCGTATCGGCGGCGATGGTGTCGCGGTGGGCCGCGATGGCGGCGGCCAGGTCCGAGGATTCGGTACTGAGGGAGAGCGCGATCTTGTCGGCGACGTCGAGCCCGGCCTTCTTGCGCTCGTCCTGCACGAGTCGAATCACATCGCGAGCCATTCCCTCGGCTTTGAGTTCGGGCGTGATGCGGCCATCGATCATGACTTGGGTGCCCTTATCAACGACGCCAGCCCAGCCATCGGAGGCCTTCCAACAGTAGATATCCTCTGAGGGTACTGGAATGATTCTTTCACCTCCAAGGTCGATCCCCACGTAGAGAGGCATCTGAGGCGAATAGGGCACTAGCAAGCGGCCTTCATTCACTGCCCTCCTAATCTCATCCGCCGGCTCGACCAACGACGAGAGATTCTTCCAGTTGGGTTTGAGTTCTCGACCAAGCAAGAATGGCCCTTCCTCTTCATAGAGATGTAAGCTGACCGTCTTTACGTTTAGTTCATCCTTCAACTGTTCCTGGAAGCGTTGAAACGCTTTTTGGTCGATTGGTCCCCAAGGCTGAATTCTGAGTTCTGCCAACGGCTGTCGAACCTTGATTCTTGCCGCATTCCGCGCAGCACTCCCAAGAGAAACGAGCCGCATGAAGGCAGACATCAGTGTCGACAATTCAAGAGAGGGTGCGTCTAGCTCCTGGGCCACAGGGTAATCTGTTAGGTGCACACTCTCCGCATCCGTGCCGGTTCGCAGGTTCTTCCACATCACCTCCGTGAGGAAGGGGACCACCGGCGCACAGAGGCGGCACAGATCCTTCAACACCGTATGAAGCGTCTGATAGGCCGCGAGTTTGTCGCGGCGGCCGGCGTCGTCCAGCTTCGAATCGTTGCTCCAGAAACGGTCGCGGTTGCGGCGGATGTACCAGTTGCTCAGCTTCGCGTCGATGAACTCCTCCACCGCGAGGCAAAAGCCCATCACATTGAATGCCTTGAACTCGTCGTTCGACTTTTGAATGAGCAATTGCAGGTCGGAAATAATCCAGCGGTCGATGTCGGCGCGATCCTGCACTGGCACGGCAGGCAGGCTCGGGTCGAAACCGTCGAGGGCCGCGTAGTTGCAAAAGAAGCCGTAGCAGTTCCACAATTTGATGATGAACTTCGCCCGCACTTCGTTGATGGGGCCGGGTCCGAAGCTCAGGTTTGAAGCGGGGTTCGAGCGGCAATAGAGCCAGCGCATGGCGTCCGCGCCCATCTGCTCCGCGGCACCGTTGAACTCGATCGAGTTCCCCTCGGTCTTGTGCATCTCTTTGCCGTGCTCGTCGCGAACCAGGCCGTGGCCGAGTAGCGTTTTGAATGGCGGTTCGCCGTCGCTCATCATGGTGCTGAGCGCGAGCAGCGCGTAGAACCAGTTGCGGAACTGGCCCGGGAAGCTCTCGGTGATGAAGTCCGCGGGCCGCCACTCGGTGGGGAGCGTGCTGTAGGCCACGATGCCCGCGTCCAGCCACGGGTTGCCGACGTCCGGGATCCGCGACATGAGGTTGCCAGTGCGCGGGTTCTTGATCTTGATGCGATCCACCCAGGGCCGGTGCGGCGTGTGGCCGTCGAACTCCGTCCAGCCTTCGACCGCGAGTTTCTTCAACTCCTCGCGGCTTCCGATCACTTCGAAATCGGTCGGGTCCTTTTCATCGACCCAGATCGGCAGCGCGAGGCCCCAAAACCGCTTCTTCGAGATCATCCAGTCGCCCATGTTCTTGAGCCAGTCGCGCTCGCGGGCCTTGCCGTTGATGCTCTCGGGCAGGAACGTCACCTGGTCGGACACCTTCATGATGTCGCCGCGGAAGCCGTCTTCACTCTGCTTCGGTCCCATGTTGATGAACCACTCGTCGACCAACCGATAGAGCAGTTCCGTTTTGCAGCGCCAGCAGTGCGGGTAGCGGTGGACGTAGCGCTCCGTTGCGAACAGGCGGTCCTTCTTTTTCAGTTCCTCGAACACCAGTTCGGCCGTTGCGGGATCGGCTGCGTTCTTGCCGGCGAGCGGCCCAAAGCCCGCGTGAAAGAGCCCCGCATCATCAATGGGTGCGACAGGAGGCAGGCCGTTCTCCTTGCCCCAGGTGAAGTCGATGGAGCCGCAGCCGGGTGCCGTGTGAACGATGCCGGTGCCTTCGGTTTCGGTCACGTCCTTGCCGCCGGAGATCACGCGGTGCGATTCGGCGGCGGTCTTCGCGGGGCACCAGCCGCGCTGCTCGACGATCTTCGCCACGTCTTCGGGGAAGCCGAAGGCGTGCTGTTGGGCGGGTAGGTCGTCGAAGGGGCCGAGGTATTCCCAGCCGAGCATCGTCTCGCCTCTTACCTCGCCGACGATCTCGTAGTTGTCGCCCTTGCCAGCCTTCGATTTAAAGTGCTGCTCGATGCTGGAGAGGTGCGGCACGCCGTCGAGCCAGGGCTTTTTGGCGCGTTTCGCGCTCCGCTCCGAGGACTCCGCGTCGCGGCTAATCGATAAGTCTTCTTCATCCCCGCTCGACTCCATGCGGTTGAGTTTGAACGCACCCTTGGCCACGTAATACAACTCGTTCTTGAGTTTCACCTGGAGATACGTGAGTTCCGGGTTGATGGCCGCACCGACGTTACTGGTCAACGTCCACGGGGTCGTGGTCCAGACGAGCAAGTTTTCGCCGGGACGGTTTTTGAGCGGGAACTTCACGAACACGCTCTTGTGCTCGACGAGCTTGTAGCCTTCCTTCATTTCCATTTCGGAGAGGCCGACGCCGCAGCGGCCGCACCACGGCATCACGTCGTAACCGCGGTAGATCAGATTCTTCTCGTGGCACTTCTTGAGGAAGCTCCAGATCGCGAAGTTGTTCTTCTCCGCCATCGTGAAGTACGATTTCCGCTCGTCCGGGCTCTTCGCCCATTCCTCATCGGTGCGGTCCCAGTTCATCCAGTAGCCGAGGCGGATGCTCTGCTCGGTTTGAATGCGGGCGAACTTGTTGACGCGGTCCTTGCAAGCCTGCACGAAGCGGTCGATGCTCGCCTCGGTGTTGCCGGGCACGAGGGTCTCGATGTCGCGCTTGCTCTTGAGGCCGAGTTCTTTTTCGACCTCGACTTCGACCCAAAGCCCCTGGCAGTCGAAGCCCTGCTGGTAGCGAAGTTCGCGGCCGGTCATGGCGAAGTAGCGGTTGTAGGCGTCCTTGTAGGTGCGGCCCCAGGCGTGGTGAACGCCCATCGGGTTGTTCGCGGTGATGGGGCCATCGAGGAACGACCAGGGCTTTTTGCCGGCGTTGAGTTGCTTACGTTTCTCGAAGGTGCCGTGCTCGTCCCAGAACTGGAGAATGTCGCGTTCGAGGGCGGGGAAGTCGACGTTTTGCGTTTCGACACGGGCAAAGACGGCATCGGCCACGGCATCGGCTCCTGAGGTTGAGCCGCTATTTTACGAAGGGACGAACGATTAGCCTTGCCGCACCGGCAACTTCTGGGCGCTCGTCTTCGTCCGATCGAACTTCCCCTTCGCATCGTCGTCGGGAACGAATTCGAGGAAGTCGTGGGAAGCGGGGATGTCGTACCAGGCTCCGTCGGCGAAATCGACGATGGCCCGACCGCTGAAGTTCACCGTGACCACGCGGCCAATCTTCCCCTCGAAGCGCGCGTACTCCGCGATGCCCGCCTTCATGCGGACGTACTTGTCCGTCCAGGCGAGCTTGAGTTCCTCGGCTTCATCGAAGGTGGGGAATTTCATGGGTTCATCTCACTTTGCCGCGGGCGGGCGGGTCGAAGTCGAGCGATTTCACGAAGCGGCAGGCATCGGCGGCTCCGAACTCGCGGTCCATGCCGGGGTCGTGCCAGTCTACGGCGAGCGCGCCGTCGTAGCCGATCTCGTTGAGCCCCCGGATTACAGCAGACCAGTCGATCCCGCCGTGGCCGGGCGAGCGGAACTGCCATCCGGCGCGATGGTCGCCACTCGGCCAGTATCCCGCGAGTACACCCGCTCGGCCGTTCAAAGTTAACTGGGCGTCCTTGATGTGAACGTGGTAGATGCGGTCCGCGAATCGGCGGAGGAATTCGACGGGATCGACGCCTTGCCAGTGGAGGTGGCTGGGGTCGAAGGTGAAGCCGAACTCTTCGCGGTTGCCGAGGGCGTCGAGCACGACTTCTGCGGAGTAGAGATCGAAGGCGAGTTGGCCGGGATGCACTTCGCAGGCGAACCGGACGCCGCAATCGCGGGCGTAGTCGAGGATCGGGTTCCACTGCTTCGCGAATTGCTTGAGGGCGTCTGTCAGGATGTCGGGCTTCGGCGCGGGATAGCCCGCGACGTAGCCCCAAATGGGGGAACCGGTGAACCCGCTGACCACGGTGGTGCCGAGGCGTTCGGCGAGGCGGAAGGTCGCGGTCATTTCTTCAGCGGCGCGTTCCTGAACGCCGGCGGGCGAGCCATCGCCCCACACGTAGTCGGGGAGCAAGCTCTGATGCCGGCGGTCGATGACATCGGAAACGGCCTGACCCACTTTATGATTTGCGATGACCGGCACGTGCAGGTCGTGGCGCGCGAGTAGGTCTAAGCGGGCGGGTGCATAGGAATCGTCGCTGAGGCCGCGCTGCACTTCGAGGTGATCGCCCCAGCAGCAGAGTTCGAAGCCTTGATAGCCCCACGCTGCCGCTTTCGCGGCGAGCGAGTCGAGCGGCACATCGGCCCACGGGCCAGTAAACAACAACACCGATCGGGGCATCGGACACCAGGCGGAGGACTACGGGGTGGCGGGTTGGATTTCGAAGTAACTGTGCCGACGACTCAGGAAGACGTCGAAATGAAACAGGAAGTCTGCGATTCCCAAGACGACCGGGTAGTTATTTGAGTTCACCCAAGCGAAGGCAAGTTTAACTGTTGGAAATGGTTGGATCGTCGAGTGGAGGTATAGCATTTTCGCCGTGGCTGGAGAAAAGGCACCGCCGATTTGTATCGATTGTGCAATCGTACCCCAAGGAATACCGAATTGTTGCCCGACATGCAGAGGCAAGATCGAGATCGATGCTCCCGAATCCACGAGCCCGCGCAGTTGCAGCGAAACACTTCCAGAAGAGAGTGAGAATGGCAACAGCGGCTGAAGATCGTGCGGTCCATTACCGTTCGGTTTTTGGAGGAACGGAAATCGAGCGGGTCCGTTCATTCCGCGACCTTCATACCGGAAGCTTCGAGAATCATGTCGAAACCTGCTTGGTCGGTTGTAATGTGCGTTCCAGGATACGCGATCATCCCGGGCGTGAACCAGCCCGGCGGCAGTCCGTCTCCTCCGTTAATATCTTCCGCCACAACTGACTGCAGTTGCACCTTCTCCTCGAGCGTCAATTGCTTGACGCACTCGACGATCTCGGCGAACGACATGGCACGACCTCCCGATGTATCGCAGCCGCGATCGAAGATCGCGACTGCGGCAACTTCACTCATACTAACCGATCGCCCTCCGGCGGCGGCGGGCTCGACGCCAGTGGAATCGGCGGAGGCGGCGGAGGCGAGATCATTGGAAGCGGCATCGTCGTCGCGGGTGGGGGCGGAGGGGAGGTCGGGGACGTGTGGTCCGCGAGCTTCGGCGGTGCCAGCGGCGCTTCCGGCTCGTCCTCTTCCACGAACACTTCGTCCATTTCCGCTTCGTCGATCTTCTTCCTGAGTAGGAAGTAGATCACGGTCGCGGCCGTCCAGAAGAACGAGTAGCTGAACCCGAGCATCATGAGGAACAAAAGCCCGAGCCAGAAGCCGACCATGCGGGCACCGAGCGTGTTGTACGCGTAATACTCCTTGCGGTTCTCGGCGTCGGCCTCCGGCTTCACCGGCACGTACACGTCCACCTTACGGCCAGTCGCGCTGACCTCGGGTACGTGCCTCACTTCGTACGGGCTGTCCTTCAACAGCAGTTCCTTCCAGCCGAACGATTCCGGAGCGTAGATGAACAGGAACTCGGGCTTGCGGTCCGAGTAGATCGCACTCGCGGGGATGCCGACAGCCCACTTCCCGCAGTAGACCATCAGCGACGCGAAAAAGAGCACGAAGAAGGTGACCGCCGCACCGTAGAGGATCGCGACGAACCAGTACCAGAGATACTGCCAAGGAGCCTGGTACACGTAATTGATGGATCGGCTGAGGGCATCGAAGGTGTCGCTGCTATCGCCTTCGACGCTGAGTGTCGGGTACATCAGCGGGTAGCCGACGAGGCCGACGAGGAAGACGGCCATGATCGCGCCGCCGAGGATGATCAGAGGCAGACCGAGACCGAAGAATACGACATCGCCGACGACTGGGATCAAGGCCACGAGGCCGTACAGCATGAGCCCCACGGCCACGGCCCCGACGATCAGCAACGGCACCATCGGAGCGAGCAGGTAGTTCACGTAGCGGTTGGCGACGAACTTCACCGTCTGCCGCATCGTGACCGGCCCCTTATTCGCCAGTTGGATCGCGGCCAAGCGCGTGATGATTCCACCGAAGAAGCCCCACACCACGAGGCTCCAGATCAGCACGAGGAACAGATAGACTCGCGTCATGCCGCTAACGCCCGGCGACACGATTTTCGTGACGGGAATGAGCAGCTTGACGAGCGGTTCCATGAGTACGGGGATGGAGCCGGTGACGAATCCGCCGATGGAGTCGCTGCGTTCGGAGGCCGATCCCCCGATGACGTTGGTTGCGAAGAGGAACGGGTTCGGGCCGCGGTATTCGTCCCACGGCATGGCGCGGAGGCGTCCCGGCGGCGTGGACGGTTTCCCCAACGGCAACTTGTCCGAAGGGGCTTGGCCCGATTCCGCTGGAGCCGCAAGGTCCGCGAGGACTCGCCACTGAGCGTGATCGGCGTCGAATTTCTGCTTGCCGATCGCGACGAAATCCGCTTCCTTGTACGCCTCCTCGGGGACCCCATCCTTCGCTGGCTTCTTCTTGCCTTCGTAATCTTTCTGAATCACGGAGTTGCTGTAGACCGCGTCGCTAAGCTCGGGGGCCTTCGAGTAGAAGATGGCGGAGAGGATGAACCATCCCACGGACACGGCGAGGATGCCGGCGGCGGCGGCGAGTAACTTCCGCGGGTCGAGGGCGACCTGGAAGCAGCGAAAGAGTTCGATCCACGGGAACGAA
>JAYTUG010000260.1:0-27204 GCA_043744695.1 Gemmataceae bacterium | reverse complement strand
GTTTCTGCTTTGGAAACCGGGTTTTTTCAAGCCATGAGAAACCCGGTTTCCAAAGCAGAAACCGGGTTTCGAGGCTCCGGATTTGCAAAGTGCGTCCTGCACCCGTGGCCGTCCCTACTAAGAATGTGCGGGCTCCCCTTCCCGGCGCGGGCGGCTGCCCTCCGGGCGGAGGCTGCCCGGCGGCTGTGCGGTCGTCGGCGTGCCTCCGCCCGGTGGAACTACGCCGGGACCGGCCGGAACCTGCCCGGGGATCATCTGGGCCGGCGGTTGGTTCGCAGTCATGCCCGGCGGAGGCTGAAGACCCCCCGGCCGGGGATTATGGCTCCCATCGCGGACTTCATGAAGCGGGATGCTGCCGCCTTGATGCCGCCGCCGAGCTTGGGGCCGATCCCCGGGAAACCCGACCCCGGCGAGGGTCCGGGAAGTCCGGGCCGCACGGCTGGGCCTGCTGGCGACGGCGAGTGTGGGCGACGGCGGCAGTGCGGACCTCCCGATGCCGATCACCGTTATGGCCGGCGAAGCCTTCATCGCTGTGTTGGGGCCGATACAGGGCGGCGGAACATGAGCCTTATGAACAGAGCAGTCTATCCTCCGCCTGCTTATTGCGGCCCGGTGGACGACGCCGTGGTGCAAGCGGCTCCAGTCCTGTTCACACTCAGGATGGGGCCGATGGGTGGGCTTCTTGGACGCTTTTCTGGCGTTACTCGTAGTTGCTTCGAGTTGGCGGGTATGGTCGGGCTCGGTCGGCAAGGCGCACGGCGTCCAACTGGCCGTCGGTCTGCACGGTGGCGGTCGCCCTGCGTACAGCGAGCATGCGGCTCGTGGTGGCTTTCATAATGCCGCCAGAATACCCGGCGAAAGCGTGATTAGGACGGTCCCCAGATATGATCGGTGGCACCTAAGTGACCGGAATGGGTGGAGAAAGAGGAAACCCCGGAAAACTTCGGCCCACTGAAGTGCCTTGTTTTCCGGGGTTTCGAGTTGCGGCGGTAGGATTTGAACCTACGACCTCCAGGTTATGAGCCTGGCGAGCTGACCGGGCTGCTCCACGCCGCGTTCTATACTGCTATCCTAGTGGAGAGTGCCCGCTCGAATAGGGTACATTCTCCACATCGTGAAAAAAACCTGGCTGCCCGTACTATAAAGACGCGGCCTCAGGTTGAAACGGCCCAAATTCGACTCGCGAATACCGCAAGGGGAGCGACGCCTTGTTCTCCTTTATTCTCGTGGCCTGCCTCGTCGGCGTCTTCTCGCTCGCGCCACTTTTGATGTACTTCCTTTGGATCTCGCTCATCGCCCGCCGTAGCCGCCCCACAATTTTGGCCGGTCCGTGGGATTTCGCCAGCCTGCTGGCGGGGCTCTCGGGATTCATCCTGTGCGGGGGTGGTCTCCTGCTCGCGCTCCTGCAGTCGAACGTCCGATTCTTCATGCGCGGCAACTTCGAAGCCCTCCGCGATGCTTGGGTCAAGGAGCATCTCGCCTGGGTGGTCACGGTTCTCCTCTACCTGCTATTCGTCCTCGGTGGTTCGTTCCTCACCTTGCAATCCCGCCGTCGCACACTCGTGGTGTACAACGTCGAACCCGATCACTTCGACGCCACGCTCCTGGAAGTATTCGAGCATCTGGGTCGGCCCGTCGAACGCCGCGGGAACCTCTGGGTCAGCGGCGTTCCGCTGTGTGAAGTGGACCCTTTTGTCGGCGGCCGTACCGTGACGCTCCGCTGGGTCTCCGACGATGTGCTGCTCTTTCAAGAAGTCGATCGGCAATTGCGCGAAGCCGTGACGACGCTGACGACGGGCGAGAACCCGGCGGCCCGCTGGATGTCGTCGGCCGTGGTCGGAACCGCGGCCTTGCTCGTGTTTCTCGTCTTCCTCATCCTCTATTTGCTGCGGAAACTGTAGCGGTCGTGCCGCCGGGTCCGTTCCTGCGGCCCGCGTCGGTGCTTCCGCCGTCCGTCCGTTCCGGTTCGCAGCCATCCCGTGCGTTCGGCGGTCGATGAAACCGTGCGAGCGAATTGGGGCCAGGACGCCTCAATCGCACCGGAACTTTCCGCGCCGAGGATGCGAAGATGAAACGGATGCTTTTTGCTTTGGCGGTGATGGCCTTGGCGGTCGGTTCCGCCCAGGCGGATTGGGGCGGCTTCGGGCCTCCCGCGCCTCAAGGCGGCGGCGGCCCACCGATCCAGCCGATCCGAAATGAGTTCAACGCCCCGAACACGCTGATGGGCCTGGGTGCCGGCCAACCGGGCAGGGCTCCGGATCGCTACGGCCTATTGCCCGGCCTCCGCAAGGCCTTCCGCGTCGATGGCGGAGGCGGATGCTCCACGTGCAATGGCTGCAATAGCGGCAAGCCGCTGGGCCACGGCCACTCTCAAGGTGGCGGCTACGGCCCGCAGCAGTATCCGCAGGCCCCGCCCGTGATGCAGGGCACGCTCGTGTTCCCGAACCACCAGTTCGTCCGCAGCCCGCGCGACTTCTTCATGTACGAACCGGGCAAGTAAATCGCTCCAAGCCCACCCATTGCTATGGGTGGGCTTGTGCCTCTTCCATCGCCTTTCGCACGCCTTCGGGAATCGGGCACTTCTTCCCGGCGTTGTAATCGTAGCTCACGATCACGGCTTGGCCGTCTGCCGCCAGAGCGTTCAACTTCGCGCTCACGATCCGGTACTCGATGGTCGCGCGATCGGGTTGCACCTCGATGGCGCGGACCCCGATCAGGATGCGATCCGGATACGTGAGTGCCCGGCGATAACGAGCACTCGTGCTGGCGATGATCGGACCCTGTCCGGCGACCTCCCGCGACTTCATCCAGCCGATGCGATCGAGCCAATGCAGTCGAGCCAGTTCGAAGTAGCGGAAGTAAACGACGTTGTTGACGTGCTGGTAGGCGTCCATGTCGCCCCAGGCGATGTCGTGTTCCACGACCACGGGGAAGCCGGCGAGATCGGGATGGTTCATGGAGTCATGATAAAGCTCACCCATTGCAATGGGTCGGCATTTTTCACTTCCCCGAGGTAGAAGTACCGGCCGTGCCACTTCGTCGAGAGGCCGATCACGTAGCTGAACTTCGGCTCCTTCAGCGGCGGCTCGACGTACTACGCCTTCAGGGCCGTTTCGATCGGCTCGTTCGCCTTCTGCTCGACCTCGGCCCTGCGCGGCCCACCCCGGGGTCACCATGTCCAATCGACGCGGTACACCGTGTTCCTCCTCGGCGCGGGAACTTCCCAGTATAGCCACGTGCGGTCCGGGGCCGCGATCGCGATGCGCGGCCCAGCGTACGGTTGTGGGTCGGTCCCCTTCGACGTGTCGTTCGTCGGCGCGGATTTCAACCGGTACTCTCGAAAAGGCCGGTTCTCGGGGAACAGCACTAGCATGGACGCTTTCACCGACCCCTCGTAACCGATTACCCCGAACCACTGCTCGTCGGGTGTTTGCAGTGAGTTCCAGTAAGTGCTCGAGTACCGTAGTGTGAACCGCTGGTTGATCGGCACGTTCGCCACGTTGAATACGAGGTGCCGCACCTTCATCGCCTGCCCGCCCACGAACCCCGGTACGTCGGTCGCCTCCGCGCGGGCCAGTTCCCCGTTGGGACGCTCCGCACGGTTGACCAAGTCGCGCCCCGTGGTGCGGGACTCGATCCTCAGTTCGTTCGTCGCTGCGAGCTTCATCATCTCGCGCCGCGTGAAGTAGACCACTGCGCACTCGGCCGCCGGGTCGTTCGGCGGGAGCGGCTTCCACCCGCGGAGGTCAATAATGCGGCGGTCGTCGAACACCTTGAACCGCGAGTAGTCCGTCGGGGACAAACTTGCAACTCGCTCCAGCGGATGCGGCGATACGCGGTCCGGGAGCGGCTGTTCGAGCCGCAGCGCTTCGACCTCGTTCTCGACTTCTGCCCGTAAGAGCGTCCCGACTGCATCGTCCTTCGCCAGTTCTTTCCCCCCCGCGGCCTGCTCCGGTTGCGGCTCCGCCTTGCTGCGGAACAGGTCGAGAGGCGACGGGAGCAGCCACGCAATGAGGATCGACCCCAGCAACGCGGACACTGCCGCGATTGACCGCCACCATCGCCGCGCGGACCGCCGGGCCGAGTACCAGACGCCAGTGCGCGGCCCGCGGAGCGGCTCGCCGGTGAGGAAGCGCTGCAGGTCGTCGGCCAGCGCCGCCGCCGATTCGTACCGATCGCACGGCGCTTTCTCCATGCACTTCCGGCACACCAGATCGAGGTCCCGAGGGATCCCAACCACACGGCGCGTCACCGGCTCCGGTTCGGTGCTTATCACCTGTCGAATCACGGACCACGGGTCTCGCCCCTGGAACGGGACGGACCCGCTGAGGCACTCGTACAGGATCACGCCGAGTGCGTACACGTCCGCCGCGCGGCCGACGGCTTTGGTCTCGCCGCGGGCCTGTTCTGGTGCCATGTACGCGGGCGTGCCGAGCACCGCGCCGGTGGTGGTGACGTCCGCGCCGTCCCGCTTGGCGAGGCCAAAGTCCATCACCTTTGGCTCGCCCCATGTGCCCTCGGGCGTGCCCTGAGCGGGCGCGTCGAGGAGTACGTTGTGGGGTTTGAGGTCGCGGTGGACGATGCCGCGGTCGTGCGCGGCCTGGACCCCACGAGCGACCTTCTGCACCAGTTCGGCAGCGGCCCGCGGGCTTACCTTCCCGCCCGCGCGGAGCGACTGCGAGAGGCTCCCTCCCTCCAGGTACTCCATCGCCATGTACGGATGCCCATCGGCCTCGCCGCTGTCGAACACCTGGATCACGTGTGCGTGTCGGATCGCTGCAACCGCCTCGGCTTCCGCAACGAACCGGGCGATCTCGGAGGCGTTGGCATGCCCGCCCGCGAGTATCATCTTGAGGGCGACGATCCGGTTGAGTTTGATCTGCCTTGCCTTGTACACGACGCCCATGCCGCCGCGGCCGAGTTCGCCGAGGAGGTCATACCCAGGCACGGCCACACGACCGGGCTCGGCCACGGTGAACGAGGCCGCGGCGGTCCGGTCGGGGTCGTGGGGGAGCGTTTCGGCGTTTGTAACGGGCGCGGACGCCTCGAGCGCGGTCTCACCGCCCGCGTTGGGCGGTGGTGCCAAGGGCGGCGCAATCCGGGTCTCGTCGTCCATGGGGGCACCGGTGGGATAGGGGAGTTGTGATGAAGTATACCGTACGCCGCAGCGGGAGGTACACGGCTCTGCGGTCGCCGCCAGGTCGACCTGCCCGGCCTTGTCCACACATGCGCCGTCGGTACCGAGGAGGTAGTTCGTGACGACTTCGGATGGCCGGTGTATTGCCGCAGTAGATGGCGTTTCCTCCAACTCTCTTGATAAACGCCCATCTCGACACGGCAACCGTGTAATTCGGTCAGGCCATATAGACTTTATTGGAATTCTGTTTGAACCGGTCCGCGGTCGTGGTAAGATCGCTCCACTGCTCGAAGACACTTTCACGCTGCCCCCTTCTCACTGGAGTTCGACGTGCGACCTCTCCTCCTCTTCGCGTTCCTTGCTGGCTCTACGCCGCTTCTGGCAGCCGAGCCTCCGGTGATCTATTCCGCGAAGAGCGGTTCCTGGTCTGCCGCGACCACGTGGGAAGGAAGTGCAGTTCCCGGCGCTGGTGCCCGCGTGCTGATTCGCGAAGGGCACCGCATCGACTACGACCTTAAAAGCGACGCCGTGATCCGCGGCCTCAACATCGCCGGCACACTGAATTTCGACCCCAACCGGGACGCAGTGCTGAACGTCGGGCTCATCAAGATCCAATCCGGCGACGAATACAGCGAAGACGGCTTCGACTGCGATGCACATTTCACAAGCCCGCAGCGTAAGCAAGGGTCGGAGCCCGCACTGCTCGTGGGTACTCCCGAGAAGCCCATCGCCAAGAGCGCTCTGATCCGCCTGCACTACGTCGCGGGAATGAACAAAGAGTCGTGCCCGGCGATCATCTGCTGCGGCGGCCGCTGGGAATCGCACGGTCAACCCATGAGCCGAACCTGGGTGAAACTCGGGGCGACGGGCAAAGCCGGTGACAACGCCGTGTCACTCGCCGAAGCCGTGACCGGCTGGAAGGTCGGCGACCGCATCATCGTGACCGGCAGCCAACTTCACGGACTGGCCAAAACCGAATCGACGGTCGAGGAACGCACCATCACTTCGCTCGAAGGAACGAGACTCACCTTCGACAAACCGTTGACGATGAGCCATCTCGGGGAGGGCGATTACCGCGCCGAAGTCGCCAACCTCAGTCGCAACGTGGTGGTCGAATCCGCGGACCCGGCCGGCATTCGCGGCCACACCATGTATCACAACGGCTCGTCGGGCTCCATCGCCTACACCGAGTTCCGCCACCTCGGCAAGAAGGACTTACTGGGCCGCTACGCCCTGCACTACCACCTCTGCCGCGACACCATGCGCGGCAGCACCGTGATCGGCAACTCCATCTGGGACAGCCACAATCGCTGGCTCACGATTCACGGCACCGACTACCTCGTGGCCCGCGACAACGTCGGCTACCAGAGCGTCGGCCACGGCTTCTTCCTCGAAGACGGCACCGAGGTCTACAACGTCCTCGATCGCAACCTCGCCATCGGAGCGACCGTCGGCAAGCGACTTCCCAAACAGATACTTCCGTTCGACGGCAACGAAGGCGCCGGCTTCTGGTGGACGTGCAGTTTGAACTCGTTCACCCGCAACGTCGCTGCCGAGTGCGGCAACTACGGCTTCCGGTATGAAGCCACGCCATCGAGTTCCCTCAAGCTGATGTTCGCCATCCGCCAACCCGACGGTTCCAAGAAACCGACCGACCCGCGCACGCTTCCCTTCGTGAAGTTTGAAGACAACGAGGTCCACAGTTCGCACGGGCTCTACGGCGTCAATCTCGGCGAAGGCGTCAACCGCGTCGGCCCGGACGCGCAGCATCCGTTCATCGTGAAGAACCTCAAGATTTGGGACGTCCACTACGGCTTCCGCCCGCAAGTGCCGAACCTCATCGTCGAAAACCTCACCATTCACAAAGTGGCTTACGGCATCTATCACCCGAACTACGACAACCACGTCTATCGCAACGTGCTCATCAGCCAGACGCATACGGAGCCGTTCAACCGCGGGCACGACGACCTCAGCATTCAGTACGGTGCGCTCACGGTGGACGGTTTGACCTTCGATGGTTGCCGGTCCGGCGGGATGCCTCTCGTGCAGATCAGCGACGACAACCCCACGGGCAAGGCCGTAACGCACTTCCGCAATGTGAAGACGTTGAACTGGACGGACGGCAGCAGGCAGAAGGCGATTGCGAACCTCGGTGGCGGCCCGCGCCCGCAACCGAAGAGCGAGAAGGGCGTGCCGATCTATCTGCACGATTGGTTCGGGGCGGGCCGCACGGCGATGCTGGTGAGTTCGCGGTCGCCGGAGTTCAAGGCGAGCCCGGACAAGTTCCGCGCCGAGTCGCCGCTCACGGGGGACGAGTCCCGCGTCGCGGAAGTGAAGGACATCTCCTTCCCGCAACTGCTCGACCCGGTGGACGACCTTCCGCCCGCAACGATCATCACCGGTGTGGAGCGTGACAAGGGGAAGGTGACGGTTCGCGGCACCTGCGTGGACAACGGCACGGTGAAGAAGGTGATGGTGAACGGTCAGGCGGCGAGATCGACATCGGTGAACTTCAACGATTGGGAAGTGATCCTGGACGGCGATGCGAAGCGGATTGAGGCGTTAGCGGAAGACGCCGCAGGCAACGTGGAGAAGACTCCGGCCGTTCATATGGTAAAGTGATGCGAACCGTTTGGAGCGAGCCGATGTCCGCGATTCCCAAGAAGAAGAGGCTCACCGAAGATGAATACCTCGTCATCGAGAACGAGGCTGAATTCAAGAGCGAATTCTACAACGGCGAAATGTTCGCCATGTCCGGTGCCAGTCGCCATCACAACGACTTGCAAATCAATCTGATCTGTGAACTTCACGCGCGTCTGAAGGGCGGCAAGTGCAAAGTTTACGGCTCCGATCTGCGAGTGAAGGTGAAGCGAACCGGACTTTATACCTACCCCGATGTCGTGATCACTTGCGATCCGGAAATCGAGAAGAAGCTGGGGGTCGAGACTTTACTCAATCCTCGGGTCATCTTCGAGATTCTGTCGAAGACGACCGAGAGTTACGATCGCGGAACGAAGTTCCAGCAATTCCAACGCCTTCCTTCCGTCAAGGAATACGTTCTGGTTACTCAGGATCGCATGGTGATCGAGCGCTACGTGCGGCAAGCGGACGAGACGTGGGTGCTGAAGACGTTCGACGATCCGAAAGGGTCGTTCGCACTCGCCACCGTTAAGGTCAAGATCCCGTTGGTCGAAATCTATCGCGGTGTCGAACTCCCTGAAGAACCACTTCCCTGAGCGACCGTCTCATGCTCTCTCCCGCTACCCGCTCCCGCGATTTTCCTTCACTCGATGGCCGCGTTTATCTGAATTCGGCTGCCGAGGGGATCCCGCCGCTCGCAGTCGTCGAAGCTTTTCAACACTACACGCGCGACAAGTTGCTCGGCATGGATGGCCGCATTCCGCACGCCGAGCAATGGGATGCCGCGAAGGCGCTCGTTGCCGAGTTCTATGGCCTCACGGCAAGCGAAGTTAGCATTTGCTCCTGTTCGTCGGAGGCGTACAACCTCGCGGCGATGGCCTTGCAACTCCGCGAAGGCGACGAGGTGGTCGTCAACGATCTCGACTTCCCATCCGGAGCCACGCCCTGGCTGCAGCCGAGTTGTCCGGCGACTGTGAAGGTCTGGCACCATCGCGATGGCGGGCTTCGCACCGAAGATTTGATCCCGCTGCTGAGCGCGAAAACGCGGTTCGTGCAGGTCTCGCTCGTGAGTTTCTACAACGGCTTTATGGTCTCGCTGCCGGAGATCGTGGCCGCAGTTCGCAAGCATTCCACGGCGCTTCTGGCCGTGGACGTGACCCAGGCACTCGGCCGTATCCCGCTCGATCTCGCCGGTGCCGATTTGATCGTGAGCAGCACGCACAAGTGGATTCTCGCCTCGCACGGCGGCGGGCTCGTGGGCGTTCCCAAAGAGAAGGCCGGCGACTGGACCGTACCCGCCGGCGGTTGGTTCAACCTCGAAGACCCGTTCGGCGCGAACCGCTTCGGCCCGGCGATCAGCAAGCCCGGCGCGGCGAGCTTCACCGTCGGCATGCCGAACTACCCCGCGATCTATGCCATCCGTGCGGCACTCGATTACATCAAGAGCGTCGGCGTCAGCGCGATCGAACGCCACGCCCGACCGCTCACGCTCTCGTGTCTTGAAGGAGTGCGCAAGTTACCGGTCGAGGTGCTGACGCCGAGCGAGCCGGAACACATCGCAGGCATCTTCTCGTTCCGCCATCCCAAGGTGGATCAATTGAACGCTCACCTTCATGCCAAGAACATCCACGTGATGAACGCGGCCGGCCGCCTCCGAGTCGCGATCCACGGGTACAACACGGCCGAAGATGTCGAGTGTTTCTTGCGCGAACTGAAGGCGGCGCTCGCGAAAGTGTAAATCAGCGATTGTATAACCCGCGCCAACAGGCACGGACCAAAAACACCTGCCCGAGCGCGGCTAGGGCCGCGAGGCCCGTCGTTCCGATCGCCGCCCGCAACGACCACTTCTCGGCTTTGTTCCGGAGTTGGTCCACCTTATTCCGCGCCTCGACCACCGCCCGATCCACCTGATTCGTCACATCGGTTGCGGTGGCCAGCGCCTGATCCACCTGATTGAGTTGTTCGTCCGATGCGCCCGGAATCTGGAGCCCGAGGATTCCGCGTGCGTTCCTCAGTTCCGAGGAAGCGGAGTCGAGTTGCGTTCGCGCCGCTTTCAAGTCGTTCTGCTTCACCCCGAGTACGACCTCGTCCGTCTTGCGTTCGTCGAAGACATCCAAAACAGCCCCAGCCACGACCACGGCCTCGGAGGCCATGCTCACGGCGTCGCGGGCTTTATCCACCTGACCGGGCAGTTCGCGTTTCGCCTTCCAAATCGCCATGCGAACGAGCGGATCTCGTTCGTCGTCCGGAGGCGAAAGCGATTCCGCGCGCGCCGCCGCCAGGGATTCCTTGGCGCGCGAAATGATTTGCCGGACCAGCGTGATGACGTTTGAAGCAATGTCGCCGGCGCGATGAGCTTTCTCGACGTTCGAGGCGAGTTGGCGATCCGCTTCGCGCTTCCCAAACCAAACTCCGACGCCGATACCAACGAATGCCACGAACCCGGCGATGCCGAGAATCAGACCGAGGGCGAATGTCAGTTTGCGCGACATGTCTGAAACCTGATGAGCCGCGACCTAGTTTGCGGGTCGCGGATGGGCGAGCTATTTCTTCCCGAGTTTGGCCGGGTCGAAGTCCGCGTTGGCGAGGTTTCCGGGAATCTTGAACTGCGTGTAGCGGTAGTATTCGAGTTCCTTGCCCGCAGCGTCGTAGAGGATCACCAGCACGGGCAGGCCGTAGCTCGGCGACTCGGGCTTGGCGTCGAAGAACCAGTGACGCTTGCCGCCGCCCGGAACCATCTCTTCGTCTCCCTTGCGGAGAGTCTGCTCGACGCCTTCGAGAGGGTAGTCGCCGAATTCTTCGCGCTTCAAGGCACCGGCATATTTCAGCACGTCGGCCGGCATCTTCCCCGCTTCGATCTTGGCCACAACCGCTAAGTATCGGCCGGCGCTGATCGCCACGCCGCTTTCGCGGATGCTGTGCCGGCTCTTCGATCGCACCTGCGGATTGTCCGGCGACAGCGATGGCCCCTTGGTGCCCGCCTTCAAGAAACGCGTGTCTCCCTCGCCGACGACCACATGGATTTTGTCGCCGTACTGGCTGGGGTTGTACAGCACTTCTCGGCCTTTGCCGGCCTCGCTCACGTTCTTCATGTAAACGGCCATCGGCTCTTGGCGATAGCGGAAGACCACTTCTTCGAGGGGGCCGGCGTTGCCGTCCATGTTCTCGCGGCGCGCGAAGCGAGCCTCGTAGTTATCGAGCATCTTCACTTTATCCGAAGCACCCTGCGCGAGCTTCTTGAGCGGCGCGAAGTTGGCGGCAGGTGCGGCCGGTTGCATCGGGACGGCGGGGAGCGGTTGCGGCTGAGTGGGTTGAGGTGTCGTCTTTCTCGGCGGCAAAGCGCCACCTGCGGGAACGACTCGTTCCTCTTCCACCATTGGCGGCTTTGGAGGCTGCGGCGGCACCACGGCGTTCGGAACTGCCCCGGGCTCGGGTGGCCGAGGTGGAATCAGCGCCATCTCATCGCGTGCGCCCGGCGGCAATGGCGGCGTGGGGCCGTTCATCGCCAGCGGGATGTGGCTCGGCGGATTCAGTCCCGAACTCGGGCTCGAATGCCGCGGAAATGGACCCTGCGCCCGCGAACGGTATCGTTCGCATCCGACGAGCAGGACCGCAAGAGCGAGTAGCGCGAAGCGACGGGTCATGGTCGCGGCGTCCGTGCGAGTGAATCGGAATCTCGGGCACCACCGCGCCCGCACACGGCGGACGATAGCGGAGCTCGGCAAATACGGCAAGCCCGGTTACGGACCGGGCTCATCGGCAAATTCGATGCAAGTGCTGACCTTGACCTTGCAAGTCCCTCCTCAGTATGGCCGAGCACCCATCCTGGTTTGGAATCTGCCATGCGCTTCATCCTGCCTGCAGTACTCGTGATCGCGTCCGCTTCGAACGTCCTCGCACAACCCGTGAACCTGACCGAGTCGCCGAAGGCGGGAGACGTTTCGCGCTTCGTCGTGGAACTGAACGTGACCGGCAACCTGATCGTGAACCAGGACGGTAAGAAACTCGAGATCAAGCTCGACGCGAAGGCCCGCCACAATTTCTTCGAGAAAACGTCAGCCGTCGCAGATGGGATGCCGCTCAAGTCCATTCGCCACTTCGAGGAAGCCGCGGCCTCTGCCGTGGTCGGCAGCGACAAAGACGATCACGCGCTTCCGGCGGATCGCAGGCTGTTCGTCGCAACGCGAACCGCCGATGGACTATTCTGCTTTTGCCCAGCCGGGCCGGTCGCGCGCGAAGAGCTCGATTTGGTCTCGGAGCACTTCGACCCGCACTGCCTCGCGGGTCTGCTTCCCGGCAAAGCCGTGAACGTCGGTGATACCTGGGCCGTGCGGAACGAGGCGACCCAAACCGCGTGCCTCTTCGATGGCCTCGTGAAGAACGCGCTCACCGGCAAACTCGTGGAAGTGAAGGACGGCATCGCGGCATTCACAATTTGGGGAAGGGCCGAGGGAATCGAGAACGGCGCGAAGGTGGCGCTCACCGTGAATGCGATGGGCAAGTTTCACGTGGCGACGAGCCGCGTGATCGAGCTGGTCTGGAAGCAATCGGACGAGCGCGAACAAGGACCGGCGAACCCCGCCTCCAAGCTCGAAGCGACGGTGGTGCTCAAGCGCGAGGTGCTGGCCGAGACGCCGAAGGAACTCGGCGAGGCCGTGCTCGCCGGCGTGCCGATGGGCGACCCGCCACTCACGGCGACGTACTTGAAGTTCGCCGACTCCAAGGGACGCTATCAGTTCAAGTATCCGCGCGAGTGGCACATCACGGGGCAGACCGACGACCACCTCGTGATGCGACTCCTGGACCGGGGCGAACTCGTTTCGCAGGGCACGATCACCGCGTGGAAGAAGGCCGAAGCCGGCAAGCATGCGACGGTCGAGGAGTTCAAGAAGGCGGTCGGCGATTCGCCCGGTTGGGTGCCGACGCGGGTCCTGGAGGAGGGCGAGATTCCGCTCGAGGGCGGCCGATGGCTCTACCGGCTCGCGGCCGAGGGAAAGATGGAAGATCAGCCCGCCGTGCAGGGCTTCCACATGCTCGCCGGGCCGCAGGGCGATCAGGTCGCCATCACCTTCGCGATGAAGCCCGAGAAAATCAAAGTGCTCGGCA
Source organism: Gemmataceae bacterium (assembly GCA_043744695.1). Taxonomy (GTDB): domain Bacteria; phylum Planctomycetota; class Planctomycetia; order Gemmatales; family Gemmataceae; genus Urbifossiella. The sequence continues at coordinate 14,321 of JAYTUG010000260.1, read as the reverse complement.
CCCGCGATCTGGCGCTGGTCAAGGCCATCGAATTCGGCAAGAAGTGAGCCTCGAAAGCTCACCCCGAGCTTTGGGTACGCCCGCGCACTCCCCGCGAACCCGCTTCTTTGTTAAGGTAACTCTGGCGATGCGAATTCTTTCCCGCGCGGGGCAGGTGTACGATGCGGATCGGGGTCGTTAGCGACACCCACGACCGGGCGGAGGTCATCGCGGAAGCGATTCGCCTCTTGCTCGAGCAGCAAGTCGAATTGATCCTGCATTGCGGCGACATCGAGACACCCGAAACCGCCCGTCTGTTCAAGGCCATTCCCACGCACTTCGTATTCGGCAACTGGGATAAAGATCGGGTCAAGCTCGCCGCCGCGATCAAGGACGTGGGCGGCACCCACCACGATTCGTTCGGCGCGATCGAACTCGCCGGCAAGAGGCTCGCCTGGGTCCACAGCCACGAACGCCATCAACTCCGGCAACTCGAACACAGCGACTTCTTCGACTACCTCTTTTACGGGCACACGCACGTCCGCGAGCAGCACCGCACCGGCAAAACGCTCGTCGCCAACCCGGGGGCCTTGTTCCGGGCTAACCCCAAGACGTGCATCGTCCTCGATGTGGCGACCGGCGAGATCAAGCCGATCATCGTTCCGGTTCAACTGAAGCCCGCAACTGCCGAGAGCGGCTCCATTGCGGAAGACGAGCAATGTCGCACGTTGCCTCTAGACGATGCACCACCGGGGTGAACGATGTCGTTCGAATCAACACCCGCGCCGCACCCGGACGACACGATCGTCGCGCTCTCGTCGGCAACGGGCTCGGCACCGCGAGCCATCGTGAGAATCAGCGGCCCGCGAACGAGGGCTGTGGTTGATTCCCTGTTTAGCCAAAGTCAGACGGAGGAAGAGGCCCTTGGAGCAGAGCGAAGCGCCACACCTCTCCCCGCTGGGGAGAGGTCGCCAGGTCGATGCGCAGGCATCGACTTGGCGGGTGAGGGGCGCTTACCTTCGAGGCCAGCGCTGTTCGCGGGTCGTCGTCTCGTTCCCGGTCATCTTCGCCTCTCGGGTGTGCATTCGCCGTTGCCGGCCGATCTCTACTTCTTTCAGTCGCCGCACTCGTACACGGGGCAGGACCTGGGGGAACTCCACACGATCGGCTCGCCTCCGTTGGTCGAGCGGTTGGTCGCGGATTTGTTGAACGCCGGCGCACGCCCCGCCCGGCCCGGCGAGTTCACGCTGCGTGCTTTCCTCGCCGGAAAAATGGACCTGCCCCAGGCCGAGGCCGTTCACGCCATCATCGATGCGGGCACCGACGCGGATTTGAAGGACGCACTCGCGCAACTCGCCGGCGGCGTCACCCAGCCGCTTCACGCACTCCGCGATGATTTGTTGAACTTGCTCGCCGACACGGAGGCCGCTCTCGACTTCGCGGACGAGCCCATCGAGTTCGTGGGAAAGACCGAATCGTTGAATCGACTGGCGGCAGCACTCGCACGTTTGTCGAATCTTCGCCGCCAACTGGAAAGCCGCACGGTGAGCGGGCGAGCCATCCGCGTGGCGCTGGTCGGCGCACCGAACGCCGGTAAGAGCAGCCTGTTCAATGCACTGGCGGGTGGGGCCGGTGCGCTCGTGAGCGCGGAGGCCGGCACCACTCGCGATTACCTCACCGAACGCATCGACCTCGGCGGCGCGAGCGTCGAATTGATCGATACGGCAGGCTGGGCTCATTCCGCGGACACGATCGAGGAACAGGCCCAACGCCTCGGTCGCGAGCAATCCGCGAAGGCGGACATCGTGCTCTGGTGCGTCGAAGTCGGCGAGGCGTTTCAACCTTCCGATGAGGCGCAACTGCAATCCACGGGAGCGTCCGTGCTGATGGTTCGCACCAAAGTGGATGCCGGCGATTCGGTGGATGCGGATGCGATCCCGAGTTCCGCGATTGCTCCTGGCGGCACCGCTGCACTTCGCATGGCACTGGCCGAGGCGGTCGCCTCGCTGGTGCGTTCGCCGCTCGCTCCGAGCCAGAGCCGTTGCCGTCACCACGTCGAGGCGTGCATCCGCGACTTGCAGCAGGCTCACCGTCAGGTCCTGTTCGACGACCCGCCCGAACTCGTCGCCCTGGCCCTCCGCGGCGCTCTCGATCAACTCGGCGAGATGGTCGGGGCCGTCTACACGAACGACTTGTTGGACCGCATCTTTTCGCGCTTCTGCATCGGGAAGTGAATCCTGTGGTCTGCTTCACTTCGACTCGCTTCGGCGGTAGACTACATGTGTTCCCGCCTGCCGAGGTTCCGCCAATGCCGTCCCGCTTCCGGCTGCTGCCGCTCATCCCGCTTTTCACCTGCCTGCTGCTTCTCTCCAATACTTGGGGAGCGGACGCGCCGAAGGACAAATCCCTCGATCCCGACCATGCCGCGAAGATGGTGAAGGGCACCGAACTGTTCAAGACCAGCGTGCGCGGCATCATCACCACGCGGTGCATGAAGTGCCACAGCGGCGACAAGGTCGAGAGCGAGTTCGACATGGGCACGCGGATATCGCTGCTCAAGGGTGGAACCGCCGGGGCAGCCATCGTGCCGGGCGATCACAAGAAGAGCTACCTGTATCAACTCATCGCGCACACCAAAGCGCCGGCGATGCCGCACGAGCGGCCCAAGATGCCGGACGCGGAGATCGCCAAGATCGCCGAGTGGATCGACCTCGGTGCCCCTTACGATGGGCCGCTTTTGGGCAAGGAGGATGCCAGTGCCTGGACGAAGAAGGTGATCGCGCCGGAAGCCAAGAAGCATTGGGCGTTTCAGCCGCTCAAGCGCGTGGAACCAAAGGCCGGCGCGAACCCCGTCGATGGCTTCATTCTCGCGAAGCTGCAAGCGGCGGGGCTGAAGCCGAACGCACCGGCCGAGAAGCGCGTGCTCATTCGCCGCGTCTACCTCGATCTCATTGGTCTGCCGCCCACGCCGGAACAGGTGGAGGCGTTTCGCAATGACGACTCGCCGAACGCTTACGAGAAGGTCGTGGATCAGTTGCTCGCGTCGCCGCACTATGGAGAACGGCAGGCCCGGCACTGGCTCGATCTCGCCCGCTTCGCCGAGAGCCACGGCTTCGAACACGATTACGACCGGCCCACCGCCTACCACTACCGCGACTTCGTGATCAAGGCGTTGAACCAGGATTTGCCGTTCGACACGTTCGCGAAGTGGCAACTCGCCGGAGACGAAATCGCGCCGAAGGAACCGCTCGCGCTCATGGCCACGGGCTACCTCGCGGCCGGCGTTCACAGCACGCAAATCACCGCGAACGAAGTCGAGAAGCACCGCTACGACGAACTCGACGATATGCTCGCCAACGTCGGCACCACGTTCCTCGGCCTCACGGTGGGGTGTGCCCGCTGCCACGATCACAAGTTCGATCCGGTGCCGGCCCGCGATTACTACCGCATGCTCTCCGCGTTCACCACCACCGTGCGAACCGAGGTCGAACTCGATCTCGATCCCAAAAAATACGAGTTCCTGAAGAAGGGATTCGAGGCCGATCACCAGCCGCTCGTCGCGGCACTCAAACAGTACGAGAAGGAACGGTTGGCGAGCGCATTCGCCCTCTGGGAGAAAGCCCGCAGTGACAAGCCATTGTCACTCCCTTGGGTGTTTCCCGAGATCGGTGAGATGGCCTCTGCTGGCGGAGCGACGCTCGCAAAACAACCGGATGGCAGCATTCTCGTGTCCGGCAAGAACCCCACGACCGAGACGCTCACGTTCACATTCAAAACGACCGAGGTGAATCTGAAGTCGTTGCGGATCGAAGCGCTCACGCATCCGTCGCTGGTTCGAGGCGGACCGGGCCGGGCGACCAACGGCAACTTCGCCCTCTCCAATGTGCAAGTTCTCGCCGCACCGAAGGACAAGAAGGCCGCGGCGGAGAAGGTCAAGCTCAAGGATGCCCGCGCCACGTTCGAGCAGAAGGGCCTGCCGGTCGCGGCGGCCATCGACGACAACGCAACCAGTGCCTGGGCCGTCGATCCGGAGTTCGGCAAGGACCACGTGGCGGCGTTCGCGTTCGAAAAGTCAGTCGGCTTCCCCGGCGGCACGATCATTACCCTCACGCTCGGGTTCCACAACAACACGGGCCACGGCATGGGTCGTCCGCGCATCGCACTTTCCACCGAAGAGAAGCCCGAACTCGCGGCACCCGCCGCGCCGGAAGCCGTGCGAACTGCGTTTGCATCGCCGATTGAAAAGCGGACTCCCGAGCAGGTTGCGGCGCTGTTGAAGTGGTTCGCACCGCAGGATGCCGAGTGGGCCAAGCTTGCGAAGGCCGAGGCCGATCACCTGGCCATGGCACCCAAGCCCAACACCGTGAAGGCACTGATTGCGTCGGAAGGCCTACCCGCCGTGCGGTTGCATTCTCAGGGCGACGACTTCCTAAAGCAGACGCACTTCGTGCGCCGCGGCGACCCCGCTCAGAAGGAAGGCGTCGCGGATGTGTCGTTCCTCCAGGTGTTGATGCCGACCGCCGATTCGCAAACGAAGTGGGTCTCGGCAGCACCCGCCGGAAGCCGCTTGAGCCTGAGGCGAACCGCCTTCGCGAACTGGCTCACCGATGCGAACGAGGGTGCCGGGCAACTCACGGCTCGCGTGATCGCGAACCGACTCTGGCAGCGGCACCTCGGTCGCGGCATCGTTTCCACCGTCAGCGATTTCGGCCTCCGCGGCGAAGCCCCGACCCATCCCGAACTGCTCGACTACCTGGCCTCCGAAGTGATCCGGGGTGGATGGAAGCTCAAGCCGATCCACAAGATGATCGTCACGAGTGAGACCTACAAGCAGAGTTCGACGCGCGACGAAGCGAAGACCAAGGCCGATCCCGAGAACAAACTCGTCGGCCGCTTCCCCATGCGTCGGCTTGAAGCCGAGACCATTCGCGACAGCATTCTCTCCGTGGGCGGCGCGCTCGACATTGCGATGTACGGCCCCGGCACGCTGGACGAAGCGAGCAAGAAACGCAGCATCTACTTCACGATGAAGCGGAGCAAACTGATCCCGGCGCTGATCGTGTTCGACGCCCCAGACGGCACGGCAGGCGTGGGCGAACGACCGAACACGACCATTGCTCCGCAAGCCTTACACCTGATGAACAACGCGCAGGTGCGGGCCGCGGCCAAGGGCTTTGCCAAGCGAATCCTCGGGACGGGAACCATCGGCGACGCCGATGCCGTGAAGCAAGCCTATCGGCTCGCCCTCTGCCGCGAAGCCTCCACCGAGGAAGTGACCGAGGGCGCGACGTTCCTCAAAGGCCATATCGGTGCGGCTCGCGAGGCGGCGCTCGCCGACTTCTGCCAAGTCCTCTTCTGCTTGAACGAATTCCTCTACATTGAGTGAACTCCTACAAAACCGTGGAATTGTGCAGCATGCCTCGCGTTCTCCTCCTTTACAACGAGCCCGTGTTGCCTGCCGATCATCCGGATGCAGGCTCGGAGCACGACATTCTCGATACCGCGGCCGACGCATTCAACATTCTCGAAGCGGCCGGGTTTGCGACGCGAAAGCTCGGCATCAACTTCGACCCGCAGCCCTTGCTCGACGAGTTGAAGCAATTTCCGCCGGACGCGGTGTTCAATCTCTTTGAAGGCGTGCCGACCCATCCCGAAACGGAGGTCTCGGTCGCGTCGTTGCTCGAATGGCTGCAGGTGCCGTTCACCGGGTGCCCGTCCACGTGTCTCGTGTTCGGCCGCGACAAAATTCGCACGAAGCACCTGTTGGCGGCGAGCGGCTTGCCCACGGCGGAGTATGAGGTGGTGGATGAGTTGCCGGCCCCGCAGTGGAAGCACGCCTGGCCGGCCATCGTCAAGCCGGCCGGGCAGGATGCGAGCGTGGGAATCGAGCAAGCGAGCGTGGTCACTTCGCAAGCGCAACTCGACGAACGGGTGCGTGCGGTGCTCGAGAAATACGGTGCGCCGGTCTTGGTCGAGCGGTTCATCTCCGGCCGCGAATTTCACATCAACATGATCGACGACGCATCGAAGCCGGGCGTGCCGCGGGTGCTTCCCCTTGCGGAGATTGCTTTTGAAAAGACTCCGGGCCGATGGTCCGTGTATACGTTCACCGCGAAGTGGGACGATAGCAGCGACGAGTATCGCACTTCGCCGCTCAAGGCACCGGTCGAGATTCCCGCGGCGGATTTCGCGCGTGTCAAGTCGATCGCGGAGCGCGCCTACTCCGCGCTTCAGTGCCGCGACTACGCGCGAATCGACGTGCGGATGGACGAGGAGAATCAGTTCTACGTGCTGGAGATGAACCCGAACCCGTATCTGAACAGCCTCGCACTCGTCAACGGTCTGGGTGCGATCGGCCGCACCCTCGAACAGCTGGTCGTGGAGATGACGCTGGCGGCAATCGCACGCGGCGGCAAGACCGTCTCGATCGACGGTATTCACATTCCGGAAAATGTCGTGACCGGCGTGTGGCCTTAACTCCGCTTCGAAGCGAGCACTGCGAGGATCGCAACTCCGAAGAACAACCGATACGCGATGAAAGCGGCCGTCGAGTATCGCTGAAGGTAGTGCAAGAGCCAGGCAATCGCGGCATAGCCCACCGTGGCGGAGACGAGCGTTCCCACGATCAACGCGGCCACGTCGTCTCCGGATACAAACAGACTCGGAGCTTCTCCCGGCTCCGGCAACTTCCACTTCTTGTATTCGTCCCACAAATCTTTCAACCCGGCACCGAGCACGATGGGAATCGACAGCAGAAACGAGAATCTGGCTGCGGCCGAACGGCTCAGGCCCGCGAAAAGCCCGCCGGTGATTGTGGTGCCGGATCGCGAGCCGCCCGGCATCAGCGCACACGCCTGCCACAGCCCAACCCAAAGTGCATCCCGCCAGCCGATGCTCGCTTCGTCGCGCGGGAGGAGGACGCGCCGCCGAGACCACCATTCCGCAAGGGCGAGTAGAAGTGCGAAGATAATCGCGACGATCGCGATCGAATGCAGGTTATAGAACGTTTCCTTCAACTGCTTCTTAAAGCGGAAGCCGATAGCGACGGCCGGAATGGTGCCCAGAACGATGAGCCAAGCGAGGCGGGCTGCGGGTGTCGAAGCAATTCGAAACGTTCGGAAGTCTTGGAGCAATCCCTCCGCGAGCCGTGCGATGTCCGACCGAAAATAGGCGAACACCGCGACCAGCGTGCCGAGTTGAATCACGACGGTAAAGGCATCTTCAGGGCGCTCGTGCCCCAGGAGTTCGCGAACCACGAGCAAGTGAGCCGTGCTGCTGATCGGCAGAAATTCGGTGAGGCCTTGCACGATTCCCAGCAGCGCGGCTTCCCAGATCGACATGCTCGGATCACTCGCGAATCGTAGAATACCCGCATGAACACGAACCGTTCATCGCACGATTTCTTTGTAGCCGCTGCGACCCTGGCCGTCGCCCTGTGTCTGCCGGTACGGATTGAGGCACACGATCTCAAGGCGAACGTGAACGCTCTGAACGATCCGATCCGGGTCGAGGCATGGTTCGACGACGACGAGCCCGCTGCCGGTGCCCGCGTCGAGGTGACCGACTCGGAAGGGCGAACGATCGCGGTCGGCGTTCTGGACGATCAAGGGGTGTGGACGTTCGCCAAACCGGGTCCGGGCTCGTACCGCATCGTGGTTGAACTGACGGGGCATCGCGATGTGATTCGCCTCACGTTCGCCGAGACCGCGGGGCCAGAAGTCGTCGCGACCGATAGGCTCGACAAGAATCTCGGCCTCGCGATCGGCCTCGTATTGCTCCTCGGCGGCACCGCTGCTTTCGTTCTCCTGAGGCGATTCAAGCGCCACAGAGTAACCGAGCCGTTCGTCGAACTGCCACGCGTGAACTCGTAATCGGCGCGTCGAATAGTTCGATGGGGCATTTCTTCTGATAGAGTACGCAGCACATCATCGCCGTGCCGAGGTTCGCATCCGATTCGAATTCCCCAAGTCGAAATAATGCCCGGCATTCGCGTTCGTTCAAGGGCGTTCGCTCTTCGGCAAAATCGCGGAAGGCCATCCAGCGCCAGTACCGTGGAGTCTTGTCGGGTTCCTTGGCGGCGTATGCGGCGAATGCCGCGGCACTTTCCAATGTCGCGATTCCGGCCCGGTACCATTCTGGTGTGAAGCCGAGATCCGCTTCCATCATTGCGCTTCGCGAGTGTGCCCGGAGCGACCGGGCAGCGGGTAGAGCGACATCATCGTGTAATTTTCGACCGAAAGCCCAAGCGCACGATAGGTCGCCTGGGCTCGCGTATTTTGCTTATCGAGGTATAGGCGGATGCCGATGACGGCGGGATCGGAAGTGGCCTCGGCTTCGAGGTGTTGGTAGATCGCAGTGAAGACTCCCTGCCGCCTCGCATCCTCGCGAACGTAGACGCTCTGAATCCACCAGTACCACCCGTTTCGCCAGTCGCTCCATTCGTAAGTGATTGCGGTCATTCCAACGATCTCGCTCGCGCGCTCGGCCATCACGTAAAAGCCCTTGACGGGGTCGGTGAGCGCAGAGATCACGCCAGCACGAAGTACCGTTTCGTCCAACACTTTCGTTTCGCTTTCCCAGGCGAGGGCCGCGTTGTACTTCACGATCGTTTCGACATCATCGAGAGTGGCGCGGCGAATGGAGAAGGTCATGAGGCGTTCCAGGTCGAATACCAGTCTTTGAGGCGTTGAACCGTCACAAAGAAGACCGGCGTGAGGAAGATGCCGAAGGCCGTGACACCGATCATACCGGCAAAGACGGCGGTGCCCAGGGCGTGCCGCATTTCCGCGCCGGCTCCCTCGGCGACTACGAGCGGAACCACGCCGATGATGAACGCGACCGAGGTCATGATGATGGGCCGCAATCGGACCTTGCACGCTTCGAGCGCTGCGGTCGTGCGATCGGCCCCGGCCTCGCGGCGCTGCTTCGCGAACTCGACGATCAGGATCGCGTTTTTACAGGCGAGGCCGACCAGCACGATGAACCCGACCTGCGTGAAGATGTTGATCTCGAGCCCGGCGGCGCGCACGCCGATCGTCGCACTCAGCAGGCACATCGGCACCACGAGGATCACGGCCAACGGCAGCGCCCACGATTCGTACTGCGCTGCCAACACCAAGAACACGAGAACGACGGAGAGCAAGAATGCCGTCGTCGCGGTGTCCTTGGTTTGAAGTTGGAGGAAGGCGAGTTCGGTCCACTCCGGGTGCATGTGCGGAGGCAGCGACTCCGCGGCCGCGCGTTCCATCGCACTGATGGCCTGGCCGGAACTCACACCGGGCGCTCCCGTCGCATTCACGGTCAACGCGGGATACAGATTGTACCGCTGAATCATCACCGGCCCCTGAACTTCCTTCACGGAAAGAAAGACGCCCATCGGAACCATGGCGTTTGAAGCGTCGAGCGCTTTCGGGTTCTTCACGCGGATGTGCTTCAGGTCCGCGACGTGCTGGCGAAACTTCGAACTGGCTTGAACGTTCACCTGCCAGGTGCGGCCGAAGCGGTTGAAATCGTTCACGTAAAGCGAGCCGAAATAGACTTGTAGCGCGTTCACGATCTCGCTCACGGGGATTCCCATGACCTGCGCCGCGAGTCGATTGATCTCGAGGAAGAGCCACGGCGTATCGGCGCGGAAGCCGGTGAAGACGTCGCGGAGTTCAGTCTCCTCGGCGGCTCGGCGAGTCAGGCTCCGGCCCGCGGCTTCCAGTTCAGCCGGCTCCGATGCGCCGGGGTCTTCGATCACCATCTTGAAGCCACCGGCCGTTCCGAGGCCGTCCACCGGCGGGGCACCGAATACGTTCACCGTGGCACCCGGCAGTTCCTCGTCGAACGCGATCTGCAACTTCGCGGCAATCGCATCCGCGCTGCGGTCCGAAGCTCGACGAGCCGGGAAATCCTCGAGCATGACGTACAGCGTTCCGAAATTCGGAGCGTTCGCGCTGAGGAGAATCGACTGCCCCGAGACGGAGACGGTGTGTTTGACGCCGGGCGTGCGGCGGGCGACTTCGTCCAAATGGTTCATCTCAATCGCGGTCCGTCCGAGGGAAGAGGCGTCCGGCAACTGCACGTTCACGAGGAGGTAGCCTTTGTCTTGAGGCGGGATGAACCCGCTCGGCGTGGTCTTCATCGTGTAATAGGTGAGGTAGAGGAGCCCGGCGTAGGCGAGCAACACGATGGCAGCGACGCGAAACGAGGCGCGTACGGTCTTGATGTACCCGAGGGTAAACGCCCCGAAGGCGACGTTGAAGCCGGCGAACGCCCACCCGAGCGCGCGGTTCAGAACGATGCGAAGAAAGAAGCCGACGATGAAACCGATCGAGCTCGCAGTGGCTGAGATCATCCACGGATGCGAGCGGAAGAACCAGAATGCGAGGCCGGCTCCGAGGAGCGGGAACGCGATTCTCGGAAGCGGCTCGCGCGACCCGCCCTCGGCTTTCGGCTTCAACAGCAAGGCGCAGAGAGCCGGGCTGAGCGTGAGCGAGTTGAATGCGGAGAGCAGCGTACTGATCGCAATGGTGACGGCGAACTGACGGTAGAACTCGCCGATGATGCCGCCGATGAACACGCACGGCACGAACACGGCGGAGAGTACGAGCCCCACCGCGATAACGGGCCCGGCCACCTGATCCATCGCGAGCAGCGTCGCCTCGCGCGGCGACAAGCCTTCCTCAATGTGGTGCTGCACCGCTTCGACCACGACGATTGCGTCGTCCACGACGATACCCACCGCGAGTACGAGGCCGAACAGCGTGAGGTTGTTCACGGTGTACCCGAGCATAGCCATGGCCGCGAAGGTGCCGAAGATGGCCACCGGAACTGCGGCAAGTGGAATGACCGCGGCTCGCCACGATTGCAGGAAGACGAGCATCACCAGCGCCACCAGTACCACGGCGTAAAAGAGAGTGAGGTAAACCTCGTTTATCGATTCGTCGATGAACGGAGTCGTGTCGTACACGATTGCGTAATCGAGGCCGTCGGGGAACCGCTGTTTGAGTTCCTCCATTTTGTCTTTCACGGCGCGGGCCGTATCGAGGGCGTTGGTTCCGGGAAGCTGATAAACGGAAAGTGCGACGGAAGCCTTGCCATCCAGCGTGCAGATCTGGTCGTAGCTCAAGGCACCGAGTTCGGACTCGGCCACATCGCGCATACGAACGATCCGCCCCTCGACATCCGCTTTCAGGATCATGTCCGAGAACTGTTCGGGAATGGCGAGGCGTCCGAGCGTGTTGATCGTGTACTGAAACGATTGGCCCGTCGGGGCCGGCGGCTGGCCGACCTGTCCCGCAGCCACCTGCGTGTTCTGCTGCTGAACGGCTCGCACCACGTCTTCGGCGGAGAGGCCCTTCGCGGCGAGCTTGTTCGGGTCGAGCCAGAGCCGCATCGAGTAATCGCGCTGGCCGAGATACGTGATGTCGCCCACGCCGGGCAATCGCGACAGTTCGTCGCGGAGTCGGATCGTGGCGTAGTTGCTCAAGTAAAGCATCACGGCTTGCTGACGGGACTCGAGGGCATCGCGTTCCTTGCGGCTCGTGGTTGCGACCGGATCGGGAATCGTTTCCGTGGAATAGAGGTTCACAATCATCAACTGGCTGGGCGATTTCTTCTTGACGAGTACGCCCCGACGCGACACCTCGGACGGCAACTTCGGCGCAGCCAGGTTCACGCGATTCTGCACGAGAACCTGAGCGATGTTGAGATCGACGCCCGGCTTGAACGTGACCGTCAGCGTGTACGTACCATCGTTCGCGCACGTGGACGACATGTACATCATGTCTTCGACGCCGTTGACCTGCTCTTCAATCGGCGACGCGACCGTATCCGCGACGATGCGGGCATTCGCACCCGTGTACACGGCTGAGACTTCGACCGTCGGCGGCGTGATGTTCGGATATTGAGCGACCGGCAGCGACGAAAGCGCAACGAACCCGGAGAGCATCACCAGCACCGAGAGTACGGTGGCGAAGATCGGCCGATCGATGAAGAAGCGTGTGAACATGAAGAATTAACCACAGAGGCACAGAGACACAGAGACACAGAGATAAAAAGAGACTGATACAGCATTAAATGATCAATTAGAATTCAATCACGATTATGTCCCTCTCGTATGTTCCGTCTATTTATCAGGTGTTCGCTGTATTGTTCTTCTCTGTGTCTCTGTGCCTCTGTGGTTAGTTCCGAATCAAGCTCCCAGCTTTCGGCCGGTCGCTTTCCGGATCCCCGCTTGCAACGCACCTGCTAGCGGCTTGACGAAGCGGAACCGGAGCACGTCCATCGCTGCGTGGCTGGCGGCGAGCACCCACGGGTGCGTCGCGATGCGGCTGTGCGTCAGATGATCGACGAGGGCGAAGAAGATCGGCGTGAGGAAGACGCCGAAGAGAGTGACGCCGACCATGCCACCGAGTACGGCGATGCCCAACGCTTGCCGCATTTCGGCACCGGCACCCGTGGCCATGGCCAGAGGCGCGACGCCGAGGATGAAGGCGACCGACGTCATCATGATGGGGCGGAATCGGAGTGTGCAGGCTTCGAGAACCGCCGTGCGTAAATCCGCGCCCTTGTCGCGGGCCACTTTTGCGAACTCGACGATGAGGATCGCATTCTTGCATGCGAGGCCGATGAGCACCACGAATCCGACCTGCGTGAAGATGTTGATGTCTTGCTTGAAGATGCCGGCCTTCGCCATCGGTGCGTTGATTCCTTTGACGACATCGCGATCGAGCCAGCCGGCGGCTTGGAACACCTTCTCGCCGCCGCCCCAAAATTGTTCGGGAGTCAGCCCCCAGAGTCGGAGCATTTCGACGGCGGAACCGGGGTCGGTGAGCCAGACGCCCACGAGCGACGACGCCACGCAAACCGGGACCACGAGTATGACGGCGAGCGGGAATGCCCAGCTTTCGTAGAGTGCCGCGAGAATGAGGAAGACGAACGCGACAGAGAGCGTGAACACCATCACGGTGGTGTCGCCTCGGAAGGTGTATCCGCCGGGCAGGCGCAGTTCGGAGTTTCCCGCCTTCTCTTCGAGGTAGGTCAGTTCGGTCCATTCGTAGGTCATGGTCTGGGCGGGGAGTTCCTGTTCGGCGAGTCGTTCCATCGCGAGGCGGAGGTCGCCGTTGCTCACGCCGGGTGCGACGTTCCCGTTCACGGCAGCGGCCGGATAGGTGTTGTAGCGCGTGATGACCTGCGGCCCGCCGCGTTCGCGCACGGCCGTCACGGCGGCGAGCGGCACCATGTCGCCCTGCTTGTTCCGCACCTTGATCTTGCGAATGTCGTCCACCCGGTCGCGGTGCTTCTGATCGGCTTGCACGTTCACCTGCCAGGTGCGGCCGAAGCGGTTGAAGTCGTTGACGTACTTGCTGCCCATGCTGCCTTGCAGGGCCGAAGAGACGTCGGTGACCTCGACGCCGCGAGCGAGGCACGCCGCCCGATCGATGTCGAGATAAATCTGCGGCGTGTTCGTTTTGTAAACGGTGAACATACCGCCGGCCTGGGGAAGGAGGTTGGCTTTGTCCACGAAGTTGCGGGTTTGCATTTCGAGCGCGACGGCCCCGGCGTCGCCGCGATCCTCGATCATGATGCGGAACCCGCCGGCGCGGCCGAGCCCGGACACGGCGGGGGCACCGAACACATTCACCTGAGCGCCGGGAACCCGAGCAGCGAGTTGGGCCTGCAAGCCTTGAATGATCTTCGCGGCATACAAGTCCGGATGTCGGCGCTCGGGAAAGTCTTTGAGGATGATGAACATCGACCCGAAGTTCGAGCCGTAGGCGCTGAGCACGAACGAGTTGCCGCCGATTCCGTTGGTGTGTGCGACCGGTCGCGCGCGGCGAATCCAGACGCGTTCGCCCTTGCGTTCCACCTCCTCGGCACCCGCCTCGCCCGGCTTCGCGGGGATCTCCACTTCGTATTCGCTGGCGACCTTGGCAATCTCTTGAAGCGTCTCGATGGTGCGTTCCGCGGAAGCGGAATCGGGAAGTTGGATGCTCGCGATGAGGTAGCCCTTGTCCTGGGATGGGATGAAGCCCGTGGGGATCGACCGGTAGCCATACGCGCCCGCGAACAGGAGCCCGGCGTAGCCGGCGAGCACGAGTAGCGGGACGCGCAATCCCATACCGACGATGCGAACGTACACCCGCCCCGTCCAGGAAAACGCGCGGTTGAAGGCGTCCGTGAACAGCGTGAACGGCGAGAAAAGGACTCCGAAGATGCGACCGACGAGGCTCGCCCTTCTTTCGCCCGACGGCTTTGGCTTCAAAAGCAAAGCCGCGAGTGCGGGGCTGAGCGTGAGCGAGTTCATCGTCGAGATCAAGGTCGAGATGGCAATCGTGAGCGCGAACTGGCGGAAG
>JAYTUG010000259.1:0-7334 GCA_043744695.1 Gemmataceae bacterium | reverse complement strand
GGTCCGGCAAATCGACCACCATTGCCTCGATGCTCGATTACATCAATCAGAACGAAGCACTCCACATCCTCACCATCGAGGATCCGATCGAGTTCGTGTTCACGGACAAGATGTCCATCGTGAATCAGCGGGAAGTCTTTCTCGACGTTTCGGATTGGCACACGGCTTTGAAGCACGCTGTGCGCGAAGACCCGGACATAATCCTGGTCGGGGAAATGCGCGATTGCGAGACGTTCGAAGCCGCGGTCCACGCCGCGGAAACCGGGCACGTCGTCTTCGGGACGATCCACGCTTCAAACGCGTACAGCACGGTCGACAGAATTCTGGGGCTCTTCCCGCCGGGACAACACGGCGCGGTTCGCCAGTCGTTGGTGTTCAACTTGAAGGCCGTCGTGGCGCAGAAACTGATCCCGTCGTGCCGTCCCGGCGTGCAGCGGGTGCCGACCAACGAAATCATGATCGTGAACCCGACGATCCGCGATTTGATTCTCAAGAGCCGCGACGAGAAGCTGCTGGACGCGATTCGCTCGTTCTACAACGAAGGCATGATGGACTTCAACGAGAGCCTGCGGATGCTGGTCGAGAAGGAAGACATCGACAAGGCAACGGCGTTGGAGTTCTCGCCGAACGCGGATCAACTGCGAATGATGATCAAGGGCATCAAGGTGGCGACTTCGGGCCTCGTGTAATCGGACTGCACTGGAGCAGCGGGCGGGACGCCCGCGCTCCCAGCGTCATTGAGTCACTTCTTCTTCAATTCGACCTTCGCGGTCTCGTTGGCCTTCACCTCGACATCGACCTTCGCATCGCCGGACCAGACTTCGTACTTGCCCGGCGCGAGTCGGGGGAACTTCACGGTGAGGGGCTTCGCGGGATCGGGTTTGTTCGCGGCGGTGCTCACGAACAGATCGGCGATGGAAGCAGCCGAGTTGACGAGCCCCTCGGGCCAGGGCTTGCCGGGCTCGCTCGCCGGCACCACGGCAATCGACTCCGTCGTTCCCGGCGCGGTGACCTCGAGTCCACCGAACGTTCCCGCCTCGATGTTGAGATCGAGTGTAATCTGGCTCGTCGGCTCCACCGTCACCCACTTCCAGGCGGCCGGTCCGCCCCGGACCGTGGCGAAAATCCAGTATCGACCCGGTTCCAGTTTCGTCAGTTCGAAGCGGGCCGCGTCTTTCGAGGGGTTCGCTCCCGGCACGAGAAGGGAGATCGGGCGAGTGCTTTCCGACCGGACGTAGCTCGCTCCCGCCTTCAGTTCCGTTCCGACGACGTCGCTACTCGGACCTTTATCGGGCACGAACAGATCGATCCGCACGTATCCGATCCACACGTTGGGATCGTTCACTCCTGCGATGGTGAGCTTCCCATGAACGAACGGCATGTCGTCCTCGCCCGGAAGTTCGGTAATCGCGCGAATCCAATCCGCGTTGAAGGAACCGGCAACGAATGACTTCTGCTCGTCGGCGAGGCTCAGGAACACCTTGCCGCTCAGTTTGCCCTTCTCGCGCTTGCCGAAGCTCAGCGTCAGCGAGTAACCGTTGTTGATGATCTTCGGGATTTCGGAGATGTTGCTGGGATTGCTGACGATGACGACGGGCAAGTCGGGCGAGTCCGGCTGCTCCGGCTTCACAGTTGTCGTCAATCCCTCGATCGACTTGGCCGGATCCTTGATGCGAATCTCGAGAGCGGTAACGGGTGTGTTGCCCTTAATTATGCGGAACCGGAGGCAATCCTTCTCGGCTTGAACTTCGAAGGTCGCGGCCTCGCCGCGGAACTTGCCGCTGGCGGGGCCGGTCGGGATCGCGTGCTTCGCAGGGTCCATTTCCCACGCGGCTACGATTGCCGGCAACTCGACCTTCGGCAGTTCGCCGAGTGGCACGCTCGTCGTCGCGTCGGGTCCTTTGACTTCGCCCGGTGCATCGGACTTGCCGCAACCCGCCACGAACACCAGTGCCGCCGCGAGCATCATCCCTGATACGATCCGCATGATTCGGTTCCTGTCGAAGTCGGTATCCTGCCTGAAGGCGGTTTACCCGCCGCCGATCTACTCCAGATGGTATCGCGATCCGCATCCAATTTCGAGACGAAACGCGGAGCCCCCGCCAGCTCTGGGTCGCAGGAAAAAGCTCAAAAGCTCAATGTCCATTGACCGGACTGGAATCGACCCGTAATCATGACAATTCTGGCAGGAGCCCGCAATGGCGTGTTCCGCCTCCACGATGTGCGTTAATGCCTGACTCCGGCCTAGCTCCGGAGCCGGCCCGTGCAGTCACCCAGGGACGACCGCGATGAACCCGTCCGAACCGACGTCCGAGCCCATTCTTTCGCATCCGATTACGACTGAACCCACGCCCGAAGTTCCTGCTCCGGTACCGGACGCTCCGCCCGCGGAAGCCGCGCCTGTTGTGGAAGCCGTGGCGGAAGTGGTGGCCGAGGTCGCACCGCCTGCGCCCGTGGTGCCGGCGATGCCCGCGCAGCCGGTGCCGATCGTGCCGCCCGCGCCGCAGCCGCACGACCTGAGCCGCATGGCTCAAGACCTGCAAATTCGCAAGGCCCAGGTCGAAGTCGTCGTGATGCTGCTCGACGACGAGAACTCGGTTCCCTTCATCACGCGGTATCGGAAGGAACGGACCGGCGGCTTGAACGAAGACGTGATTCGCCGCATCCAGGAACGCGTGAAGCAACTCCGTCACCTCGCCGACCGCAAGCAGACGATCCTCAAGAGCATCGCTTTCCAGGGCAAACTCACGGACGAACTCACGCAGGCGGTACTCGCCGCGGACTTCCCCAAGCGGCTCGAAGACCTTTACCTGCCGTACAAGCCGAAGAAGAAGTCGAAGGCGACCGAGGCCCGCGAGAAGGGGCTGGCTCCGTTGGCCGAGGCCATCTGGAACCGCGACCCCGCAGTGGCGAAGCTCGACGAAGTGCTGCCCAGCCTCGTCGATCCGGACAAGTGGCTGCTCAACGTGGACGACGTACTCGGCGGCGTGAAGGAAATCCTTGCTGAGATGGTGTCGGACTGCGCGGACGTACGCGGCCCCTTGCGCAACTTCATCTGGGATGTGGGCCTCGTCGCCTCGAACAAAATCGAGACGCTCCCCGAGGGGAAGGGCAAGGAGTTCGACCCGTACGCCAGCTTCAAGGAGCCGGTGCGCGAGATTCCGCCGCACCGCGTACTCGCCATCAACCGCGGCGAAAAGACCAACGTGCTCCGCGTTCACCTCGACATCGACCGGGGCATCGCCAACGAAATCTCGGCCTTCCACCTGAACCTCGTCGACCACCCGCACCGCGACTTGTTGTTGCCCGTGGTCTCGGATTCGCTCGAACGGCTCGTGCTGCCCAGCCTCGAACGGGAAGTGCGTCGCGAACTCACCGAACGGGCGCAGGACCACGCGGTGATGATCTTCGCGCGGAACCTCCGCAGCCTGCTGCTTCAGCCGCCGCTGCGCGGCAAGCGCGTCCTCGCCATCGATCCGGGCATCCGCACCGGGTGCAAGCTCGCCGTGCTCGACGAGACCGGCAAGCTCCTCGAAGACGCCGTGATCTATCCGCACGGCCAACGCAAGAACGCTTTGGATGCGAAGCGCAAGCTCGAACAACTCGTCCGCAAGTATCAGCTTTCGATCGTGGCCATCGGCAACGGCACCGGGTGCCGCGAGACGGAGCAACTCGTCGCGGACCTCATCGGCGAACTCGAGCATCGGCGGCTCAATCCTGGAGTGAGTGTCAGTGCGAGTGCGACTGAGAGCGGGAACGTCGCAAGGTCCCCTGCGGAGTCAATTTCGCCTACCGCTTTGGAGCCAACCGCGGCATCCACTCACAGCGAACTTCCCGCTGCCGCCGATGAATCGGCCCCCCCTCACACGCACACTCACACGTCCACTTTTAATCCGAGCGAAGGAATGACCTTCACTTCGGACGTTCACATTTCGCCCCCCGAGACGACGGGCGTGGAAACGACCGGCACGCATGCCCCGGCCGGCGAAACGGTCACCACGGGTTCCGGCGTCGTATCCCCACCGCCTCCGCCGCCCGTACCTCAGATCAGCCTCGAAGGGCTTCCCGATGCCCCGCTCGATCTGGCCTACGTGATCGTGATCGAGGCCGGTGCAAGCGACTATTCCGCGAGCCCCGTGGCCCGCGAAGAGTTCCCGAACCTGGACGCGACCACCCGCGGTACCATCAGCATCGGCCGCCGCCTGCAAGACCCGCTCGCCGAACTCGTGAAGATCGACCCGCAGCACATCGGCGTCGGGCTCTACCAGCACGATGTGAAGCCGAAACACCTCAAGGAGTCGCTCGAAGCCGTGATCGAATCGAGCGTGAACCAGATCGGCGTCGATCTGAACACGGCGAGCGTGCCACTGCTGCGGCACGTCTCGGGGATGAATCAGTTGGTCGCGCGGGCCGTGGTCGAACACCGCGAACGGCACGGCGCGTTCACGAGCCGCGAGCAGCTACAACAGGTCGCGGGGCTCGGCGAGAAACGCTACCTCCAGGCCGCGGGGTTCCTCAAGCTGCCGGACTCCGCGGACCCGCTGGACGGCACCTGGATTCACCCCGAGAGCTACCCGACGGCCCGCCAGATTCTCACCGATCTCGGATTCGAACCGGCCCACCTCCGCGACGCCGTGAAGTTGGACGAGATTCGCGCTCGCTTCAACGAAATCAACGTGGTCGAGGCCGCTGCCGTGCTCAAAGTCGGCGAGCCGACCATCCTCGACATTTTGGACGCGCTCGCCAAGCCGGGCCGCGACCCCCGCGAAGACGTACCACCGCCGATCTTCAAGAAGGGCGTGCTGAAGATCGAGGACATCCATCCCGCCATGGAACTCAAGGGCACGGTACTGAACGTGGTACCGTTCGGGGCGTTCGTGGACATCGGGCTGAAGGAGAGCGGCCTCGTTCACATCAGCCAGATGGCGAATCGCTACATCAAGAGCCCGTACGACGTGGTGGCCGTGGGCGACATCGTCACCGTGTGGGTGATCGAGGTGAAGGGGACCGAGAAGAAGATTTCGCTCTCGATGATCGCACCGGGTTCGGAGCGTCGCCCGCCGGAACGCGGCGAACCGCGCGGCGAACGCGGTCGCTCCGATGGCCCTCCGCGCGAACAGCGGGAACCGCGCGGCGATCGAGGTCGTGGCCCCGGCGGCCCGCCTCCGCAACAACAAGGCGGCGAACGACAGGGCTTCGCGCCGCGCGGCGACCGTCCGCCTCCCGGCCCACGCGGTCCCGGCGGACCGCCGCAACGACAGTTCAGTCGCGGCCCGGGTGGCCCCGGCGGTCCCGGTGGTGATCGCGGTCGCGGCGGACCACCGCGCGGCGATCGGGGCCAGGGGAATGAAGGTCCACCGCAGCCGGTTCAGCTTCCGCCGCCGCCGGTGAAACGCGCCCCACCGCGTCCGCCGAAGCCGCTGCCGAACCTGACTGGCGACAAGAAGGCCGGCAAGGCCGCGCTCAACACCTTCGCCGAACTGGCAGCCTTTTTCAAAACGAAGGACGAGCCGGAGAAGCCCCCCGAGCAACCGAAGGTCGAGGAGGCTCCCAAGGCCGAGGAGCCGCCCGCTCCTGAAACGACGGTCTAAGGGCGTCGCCGATTAGCCGCGACGCGGAGTCCTGGAAGCGGAGCGCTACGCTCCGAGGACTTCAGGTCGCGGCTAGAATGGTTCGAGCCTACCCGAGCCACCTCACAACGAGTTGGAATCATGGCACGAGCGAAGTTGAGCAACCCCGATCTCAAGCAGGCCTTGAAGGCCGCTCTGGCGGAAACGCTTCAAGAGAATCGCGATTTCTTGCACGATGTGTTCACCGAAGTGTTGGAAGACTTTGCCTTGACTGAGGCAATTCGAGAAGGGAAGCAGTCGAAAATTGCCACTCGCGATGAAGTGTTTCACATTCTGCGCGGCAAGTCGTGATCGCGGCCTTTCGCAACTCGACGCGATCTCTACCGCTTCTTCCCTTGAGATGCTTTTCCCCTTGCGACTCGGTTTTCGCCCAAGTTTCAATCCCATCGCCACCTCAATTGGTAAAACAGCGTTTGGTTCGAAAGAATGAAATTGTTGCCTCGGCGACCACACTCGCCCGGACGACCTGAGGTAGACATGTCTCGTAAAGGTCGGCCCGATCCGGACGCGGAACTTCCGCCGCTGTACGCCATGGTTCACGGCGGGCTCGAAGCCGTTGCCGCGGATGAAATCAACCGCGAACTCGGCGGCGAGGTCAAGAAGACCGCCCGCGGCCTCGTCATGTTTCGGCTCGACGCCCTGACCCCAGACATTCTCAAACTGAAGACGACTGAGGATGTGTTCTTGCTCGCTTGGGGGTCGGATAGCCTCGCGTTCGACGTCAGCGATCTGGAGACGATCCGCAAGTGGACGGCGAAGAAGCCGGACTGGCCGCGGCTCTTCAAACTGCACCACTCGCTGCGGCCGAAGACGAAAGGCCGTCCCACGTTCAACCTGATCTGCCAAATGCAGGGCGAGCACGGCTACCGCCGCACCGATGCTCGCGAGGTTTTTCGAGAAGCACTCGCGCCGATCATTCCGCACGGCTGGCAGTTCAGCAACGAGAACGCGTGGCTCGAAATCTGGCTCACGATTCACAGCAAGACCGCGGTGTGCGGCGTGCGGCTCACCGACCGCACGATGCGGCACCGAACCTACAAGCACGAGCACCTTCCCGCGTCGTTGAGGCCCACCGTGGCTGGGGCGATGGTACGGCTCGCGGGCATCGGCCCCGGCATGACGATTCTCGATCCGATGTGCGGTGCGGGAACGATTCTGGCTGAAGCCATCGCGGTCGCGAATAGCCGCCGGGGCGAACCGGTTCGTGTCATCGGCGGCGACCTCGACGCCAACGCCGTCTTCGTCGCTTCGCAGAACCTTCAGAGGATGGGGCCGCTCGAACTCCTGCGCTGGGATGCGCGTGCCCTTCCCCTGGCGTCCGAATCCGTGGATCGGATCATCTCGAATCCGCCGTTCGGAAAGCAGCTGTCGACGCCGGAAGAGGTGGGCCCGCTGTACCAAGCGGCAGCCTGGGAATGGAACCGCGTGTTGAAACCGGGCGGCCGCGCCGTGTTGCTGGCCATGGAACAAGACCTGCTTCACGGCATTCTGAAGTCGTATCGCTGGTTTCCGACGAAGCAGGTGAAGGTGCGGCTTCTCGGACAAGTCACGATACTCAGCGTCTGGCAGAAGCCGGAGTAGTCGGATAGGATTGGGGAAGACAATTCTTGGGAGTCGTTGATGGCCGTCTCGTATACCTGCCCGAATGCGGACTGCGGCGTGACGTTGAAGACGCCGAGCGCGGTGCCGGCGGGCAAGCGGGTG
>JAYTUG010000258.1:0-1925 GCA_043744695.1 Gemmataceae bacterium | reverse complement strand
GGCATGGCTCGGTATCGCCGCTCGAACTCGTCGCGCGTGAGGAGGTCTCCGTTCTGAAGCGGTGGAAGTGGTCGGGTCTTGGCGAGTGGCAGGCTCATCGCTCATCCTCGGATGCCCGCATTATAGCCGAGAACCGCGGGTTCACACTACGGGAACTGTGGCGGTTGCGCGGGTCGAACTCGCTCGCAGCCGCGTTCGATTCCACACGGCATTGAGCCACTCGCAGCAGGAACGCCGAACGGTACGAAAGCAGCGATCCGTTTGCCTCGCCGTGGGTTCCTCATGCTTCGGTCAATCGCGTCTTTAGGTCTGGGCTGCCTCGCGCTGCTCAGCATGGTCTCGCCCTCGATGAGTCGCCAACCGGCCTCGTTTCCCGCGCCCAAAACGCTCGGACCGGTCGAGACCTACGGCGCGAACATCCAGCGTTCCATGTCCCTCATGGCGAACAGTACCGGCCTCAAGCGGAACACGGTCCGCGTTCTCTTCTACGGTCAGTCCATCACGGCACAAGAGTGGAGCAACACACTGGCGGAACGTCTGAAGAGGCGGTATCCGCTCGCCGATCTCGTCATCGAAAACCGTGCCATCGGCTCCTTTGAATCGTCGCGACTCGTACGAACCGCCGAGGCCGATCTCTACCCCTTCTATCCCGACCTCGTGATCTTTCAGAACTACGGCGACCCCACCCGCTACGAAGACATCATCCGGCGAATTCGCGAACGGACCACCGCCGACATTCTGATGGCCAACGATCATGTGGCCCCGCTGATCGGCGAGAAAATGGAGGAAGTGACCGATCCGAAGGTTCTCGCCCCCGCCGACAAGTTCCCTTGGCGAAATTACGTCTTCCTGCCCGCCATCGCCAAGCAATATCGCACCGACCTCGCAGACGTGCGCGGGCTCTGGAAGCGCTATCTCACCGACCACAAACTCAAGCCGTCCGACCTGCTCTTCGACGATCTTCACCTCAACGCGCACGGCAACTTCCTGATGGGCGAGATCGTCGGAGCCCACCTGCGGCATCGTCCGGAGCTGCCCGACACGGGCTGGAACGACCTCGTGAAAACGTACGCCGTCGGCCCGGAAGGCGACGTGGCCTGGAAGAACGGCAAACTCGTTCTTCCATTTGAAGGCAACAAGATCGACTTAATCTGCAAGGACGGAAGGCCCACCGCCCCAGCCTCGATTCGGATCGATGGGAAGAAGCCGTCCGAACTTGTCGAGTTGTACGTGCCCACGCGAACCGAGATGGTGAAGCCGATGAGTCTGTTCCCACCGATTCTTTCCGTCGGTGCGAACCAGCCTCGCGTTCTCGAAGAGTGGACCCTCTCGGCGACGAGCGTGGACGCGAACCGCAAGCACTTCAAATTCAAGGTTCGAGGCTCGATCACCGGAGAAGATGGCGATGGCGAATCGGGCCAGCGATTCGTTTCGAAGTCCGGGCGAGTCATCATCGAACCCGAGGACGATTTCATCGCCTCCTCACTCTGCCTGTCGCGAGATCCCACCGCGACGAGTTTAGAAATCCGCTGGAAGGTCGGGCCTTACTTCGCCGACGAGTTTCTTGTGCCTGCCAAGCGGAACCCCTTTGGCGAGACGACTGTGATTGCCGCTCAGGGCCTTTCCAACGGCAAGCACACGTTGGAAATCACGGGTGGCCCGGATACGCCGCTCGCGGCCATCCGCGTTCACCGACCTCCGCTGGGCCGCCAATAATTCCCATTGCATCCTTCCCGCGAGTTCGGCCACAATTGGCCGATAACCTCCAGGGAAGGAGTCTCCATGCGCCCGCTGCGCGTTGCCGTACTCGACGAAGAGTTGCCGTTCCCCACCACGTCCGGCAAACGCATCCGAACGTTCAACCTGCTCAGCCGCCTCGCCGAGCGGCATCGCGTCACCGTGTTCTGCCATCGCAATCCGGATCG
>JAYTUG010000257.1:0-7383 GCA_043744695.1 Gemmataceae bacterium | reverse complement strand
CTGGTCGGCTTCACTCGCATCATGTCGCCAAGGGACTTCGATAATGCTGCCGATGTGCCGCCCGAACAGCGGGCAAGGATCTCACGGAAAGCCCCAACATGGCTTCCCGCGTCCGAGACACGGGGCGAAGGCATCTTCTTCCAATTCTCCGAGTCTCTGGTTCAGGATGGTTCTTCCGCAGATTTGATGATGAGCTGGCGTTAGACTGTCGGGCAATGATCCCTCGCCCGGCAGGACGCCGCCATGTCTCCGACCGAACTTCTCCTTCCTCCCGAGTGCGACGTACTCATCACCGAAGTGTCGATGACGGAGGAGTTTCTCGTCGTCGTCGCATCACCTATTTCGGCTTCGGCGTCCTGCCCGCTTTGCGGAACAACCTCCGAGCGAATTCACAGCCGGTATCGCCGGACCGTCGCGGACCTGCCGATCGGGAATCGGTCTCTCGCGTTACGTCTGGTCGTTCGCCGCTTCGCTTGCAAGAACGCGGGCTGCCGACGCGCGGTCTTCTGCGAGCGATTGCCGAAGTTGGTCGACGCGTATGCTCGGTCCACAATGCGCCTGAAGTCGCTGCATCGCGCCATCGGGACAACCGCCGGTGGTGAACCCGGATCGCGACTGGCCGAAGAGTTGGCGATCCCGGTCAGCGGCGACACAATCATCCGCCGCGTGAAAACCAGCCCGGTCGAGCCCGAGACTCCCGTCCGGTGTCTGGGAATCGACGACTTCGCGTTTCGCAAAGGCCACGACTACGGCACCATCCTGATCGACTTGGAACGCGGCCGCGTGATCGACATTTTGAAGAGTCGGGACTGCGCGGACGTGGAGGCGTGGCTGAAGGCGCATCCCGGCATCGAAGTCATCACTCGCGATCGTGCCTCCGCTTATGCGAACGCCGCATCGGGCGGGGCGCCGCAGGCCATGCAAGTCGCCGATCGCTGGCATCTGCTGAAGAATGTTCGCGAAGCCGCCGAACGCCTGCTCAATCGACGCCGGAAACTCGTGCACAAACATCTGAAAATCGAGACGCCGACTCCTACTGTCGAACTCGAATTGCCGACGTTTCAGGATGTTTCCGTGTCCGACGAGCCCGAAACGCCGCCACTGACGGCGCGAGAAGAGAGCCGTGAGGCCAAGCGGCAGCAGCAGGTCGAACAGTACGACCGCGTGCGTGAACTCCACGCGGCCGGCGAGTCGATTCGTGGGATCGCAACGACGCTGGAACTGGATCGTGAAACCGTGACGCGATACGTCCAAGCCGATTCTTTTCCGGACCGCCAGTCCGCGCCGCGTGCCCCGACGAAGTATCGCGACTTCCTCGATCAGCGACTGAGCGAGGGTTGGCGGAACGCCGCCGAGTTGCACCGCGAGTTGATCGCGGACGGCCAGTCGACGTCGTACTACTCCGTGCGTCGCTACGTTCGGCGTCGGCTCATCGCCATGGGTCGGGAATCCGCCCCGGATGCCTCGCCCGTGCCCCGATTACCGTCCGCCAAACAACTCTCCTTCACGATCATTCGCAAGCCGGAAGAACGCGATGAGGAAGAGCAATCGCGGGTGGAGACGCTCAAGAGAATTGATGATGAGTTGACGTCCGCGTTGGATCTGATCGTGATGTTCGCGGCCATGGTGCGTGGCGTCCTGACGCTCACGCTGAAGGATTGGTTGACGAAGGCGGATGCGTCGGAGTGCGTCGAGATCCGGAACTTCGCAAAGACGTTGCATCAGGACGAAGCCGCGGTTCAGGCCGGCATGACGGAGCCGTGGAGCAACGGCCCGGTGGAAGGACAGGTCAATCGCCTGAAGACGATCAAGCGGCAGATGTATGGACGCGCTGGTTTCGAGCTACTGCGAGCGCGGGTCCGCGCGGCCTGAGTCCTTGGCGCGTTCGTATTGGGTGCTATCCGTTCCAGCCGCGTCGTCATTATCGGGCGAAGCGGGCGGCAAATGGCTCATCATCAAATCTGCGGAAGAACCTTCAGGATTGGGTGAAGCGCAATCATGCTTATGACCGGGAATTTGAGGTTGGGCATCATGCGTGGCGTGCGACGAAAAACCTCGACCCGAACAAAGGCTATCCCGGCATCCGGTATGTCTTGCTGCACACGTTCTCGCACGCCTTGATCCGGCAATTGGCCATTGAGTGCGGCTACACAAGTGCCTCAATCACCGAGCGAATCTACTCGCAGAATCCCGCAGATGGCGACCCGATGGCAGGCGTGCTGATTTACACGTCAGCCGCAGACAGTGAAGGCACTCTCGGTGGCCTCTGCGCACTCGGCGAGCCGGACAAACTCGGACGGCACATTCGACGGGCGTTGGACAAGATGAGCCTTTGCGCTTCCGACCCGCTTTGTTCCGAACATCTCGTCGGGGACTGCGAGAAGCTGCACGGGGCTTCCTGTCATGCCTGTTCCTTCTTGCCAGAAACCTCCTGCGAACGGGGAAACAAGTATCTGGATCGGTCGGCGTTAGTCCCGACCGTCGAACGAACCACCTTGGCATTCTTCGAGTGAGATCATGACCCCGGAACGAGTCATTGTCGAATCCGCTTACGCATTGGCGTGCAGCTTGCCGAGCGGCACAGCCGAAGCTGTGGCGGCGGCGATCATGACGAGTTCCGAGGGATCATTGAGAGCCGAAATCTCGAAGCGGGTTCCCCACCATCACCACAGGGATCTGGCTCTGGCGTTTGTGGATCGGTGGCGAAACGATGCCCAAGCGGTTGACTGTCGCACGGTCGCCGTGGCCCTGCAATCGGCAGCGTTGTCCGAACAGTCTCACCGTGATTCGCAATCGGTGGAAATGGTGTGGACCGGCCCCGATACCGAGCAAACACCATTTCGCCGCACGGAACAGGCGATTCTGCAAGTTCTTGATGGCGCGAAGAGCCGGATCACGCTCGTTAGCTTCGCGGTTTACCGCATTCCGAATGTGGGCAAAGCACTTGTGCGAGCGGCGAAGCGGGGTGTTCGCTTGACGGTGATTGTGGAGACGCCAGACAAGATTGAGGGCGAGGGCGAGTACAGCACGATCAAGGCATTGGGACAGGAAGTGGCGGCTTGTTCGACGGTTTATTTCTGGCCGAAGGAAAATCGCCCGCTCGGGGACAACAACAAGGTTGGCATCCTGCACGTCAAGTGCGCCGTGGCCGATGGCGAGTGGCTGTTCCTCTCATCGGCCAACCTGACCCAGCAGGCATTCACGATCAACATGGAGTTGGGGATGCTGGTCCGGGGCGGGACGATGCCGAGCCGAGTTGAGCAGCAGTTTGAGCGGCTGATTGAGAATGGGCAACTGAAACAGGTCTGAAAGCATTGTTCGTGAGATTCCGAGGGCTGGTCCCATGACGACAACACCGACCGAGACCATACCGTTGACAAGACGCACCGGACGCGAACCGTTCCACTCCCCGCCGACCTCGCCGAGCGACTGGGCGCGGTCAAGGGGCGGGTCTTCCTGTGGGATCGGTACGCCGAGGAGTCGAAAGCCCACCGTCCGGGCAAGTCCAACAAGGCCGAGTTCACGCCGTCGATGCTCTACTGGTTCGTCGCCGACATCTTCCCCGAGTACCGCGCCGCGTTCCCCGACCGCTTCCCGATCACCGCGCACGACCTCCGACGCCGGGGGATCACCCTCATGGTCGCCGCGACGGGGAGCATCGACAAGACCGCCGAGGCCATCGGCATCCACCCCGACACGGCCAGACGCCACTACCTCGACAGCAAGAAAGCGTTCGACTCGGACGAACTGTTCAAGAAGATGGCAGGGGTTCTCGTCCCGAAGTGACCGACCGACCGGCAAACGCGACCGCCCGGAGCGTCACGGGAGACGGCTCCGGGCGGTTTCGCTTACTCTGGCCGTCTGAATTCTTTGGCGGTATTCTTTGACGGTTTGGGGGGCAGTTTTCAAAAACCCCCTTGTTTTCTAGTACACCCAACAGGAGTCGAACCTGTAACCTTCGGTTCCGTAGACCGATGCTCTATCCAGTTGAGCTATGGGTGCGTGTGCAAGAGAATGCTATTTCTCCAAGCACAGGAAGTCAACGGCTCGGGCTTGAATCAATCCGGAAGAAGGTTCGCGGTTTCTCCTCATTTCGCGAAAGTTCGATGGATCGTGCCCGATCCCGCAATTGAACGAGTCGCGAGAGGGCACGCCATTCGAATCTCGACGAGACCTCGATCGAAGCGTTTGACCTCGCGAAGACCGTGGGCAATCATTCCCCCAGGTAGGATTCCCGCGCACGTTCGAGTACAAGGAGGTCTGGTATGAAAGCGCGTGCTTTGTTTTCATTCGCGGCAGCCACGGGTCTCGCGATCCCCGCCCTGGCAACCGCTCAGCAACCGGCCCCGCTTCCCCTCTCGGCCAAGGCCGCGAACCCCAATCAACAACTCGCCGACAGCGTCGCCTCGCGACTCCGCAGGACCGATCTGGCCACCGGCGCGAACTTCAACATCGTGGCGCAGGACGGCATCGTCCACCTCACGGGCACGGTCCGCGATGCATCTCAGAAGGATCGTCTCGTTGCCGAGATCAAAGGCATTGCGGGCGTGGTGATGGTTCGCGAGTCGCTGTCGCCGATTGCGGCGGGCATGGTGCAGGTTGGGCAACCGCCGCTGGCGGCTCCGGTCGCTCCGACGCCGCTTCCTCCGAACGCCGGCCCGATCGTCGAACCGGGACCGATCGGCCTGCCGGGCCAGATTTCGCCCGACATGCAGGCTCCGCCGCTGCCTCCGTATGCGTGGCCGACGTACGCCCCTTACAACAATGCGAGCCGCATCGCGTATCCGGAAGCGTACCCGTACAATGCGTTCCCGTTCATCGGGCCGTACTACCCGTTCCCCAAGGTTCCGCTCGGCTGGCGGAAAGTAACTCTGGAATGGGAAGACGGGCACTGGTACCTCGGCC
The DNA here is from genome assembly GCA_043744695.1 of Gemmataceae bacterium. Taxonomy (GTDB): domain Bacteria; phylum Planctomycetota; class Planctomycetia; order Gemmatales; family Gemmataceae; genus Urbifossiella. Next base: position 2,478 of record JAYTUG010000257.1, on the reverse strand, counting down.
GCAACTCGGCCCCGCACGATTACTGGCGCGTGAAGTTCCAGTAAAAGCGCAGCGGCCAAGTTAGTTCTTGCGAACCACCTCGCTCTCGATGCTGCCATCGGGAGCGAGGTCCATTTCCACGACCTTCTCATCCGACGCAAAACAGCGCTCGGACAAAGTGAATCACGATGGCACCTCGTTCGTTAATGGCTCACTTAACTTCTCTTCGCCCTTCACGCGGAACAGCAACATGTTCCGTCCATAGCGGCGAACGTCCCACAGATCGAGATCGGGCAGCTTCTCCATGTCGAAGCCGTCTTCGGCCTGGATCGTCAGCACCGAATCGGTTGGGGCCTTGTCGAGCAAGTTCTTGATGAGATCGAGGAACTCCTGCGCCTTGGCCGTGAGGTCCGGGAACGGCGGGCTGAGGAAGAGATTCACGGGGGCGTTGCCGGTGGGAATCCAGCGTTCGGCCCAGCGATAACTATCGGCGCGGAGAACCTGCGCCTGGCTAGTGATGCCGAAGCGCATGGCGTACTTCTGGATTTCGATGGCTTGCTGAGGGTCTTTTTCGATCAAGCGCGCCGAGGTGGCACCGCGGCTGATGGCTTCCAACCCCACGACGCCAGTACCCGCGAAGACATCGAAAAAGACGCGGCCCGGAACGGCGTTGCCCAAAATGCTAAACAGAGCTTCGCGCACCATCTGCGGAGTCGGTCGCATTCCGTCGTGAACCACACAGCTAATTTTGCGGCCGCGCAGCGTGCCGGCCACGATGCGAACATCAATGCGCTCGGACTTTATGCTCTTGCTGGACATGGTAAATAGAGTTCGCCGGTCGGTGAAAGTTTGCCGATTCGCACGTTGCAGACCGGTAGCTCTTCCCATTCTAAGGGTTTTGCCTCGACGGAACTCCTTTCCAGGTCGAGTTCTTCCTACTGAGCCGGAACGAGTTCACAACGGGACGGGCGGATTTGACCGCTTCGGGCGCATCCGGCCTTTTCCCAATTTCAATCCCGCGATATAAGGGCACTGGGTGGTGCCTCGCGGTTCGCCGAAGGCCGCACTCGATCCGAGATTCTGAGGAGCCGCACACCATGCGTTCCGTCGGCATTGCCTTGATCGCGTTTCTCGCCGCCGCTGTGTCGATTCAGGCACAGCCGCCGGTCGCACCGGGCCTTCCACCCGCTGCGCCAGCCGCCGTCGACCCCGGCCTCGACGGCCACCTCGCCGGTTGGCAGAACTCGATGAGTAAAGCCACGAACTTCTCCGCGAAGTTCGAACTGACACGCACCGAAGCCGTCTTTAAAAAAGACCGCAAATACGCCGGTAGCGTGCTCTGCATGAAACCGAACCTCGCCCGACTCAGCATCGGCAGCACCACCGACAAGAACGACTACGAAGCTTACATCTGCAACGGGAAATCGATCTTCGAGTATAACTGGTCGCTCAAGACGATCACCGAGATTCCGCTGGGCACGGGTCAGGGCGATAACCTCATGTTGGACTTCCTCGGGGGAATGAACGCGGCCGCCGCCAAACAGCGATTCCAGATCGCCCAGTTCAACCCGGCCGATAAGAACTACGTCTACCTCGATATCAAACCGACGCTTCCGAAGGATAAACAAGAGTTCGAGCACATCCGGTTCGCACTCTTCAGCCCGAACGTGCCGCCTCCGCTCATTCCTTACTTGCCGGCTCAGATGTACATGGTGAAGCCGAACGGCGACGCGGAGATGTGGAAGTTCACCGATCAGCAATTGGACGTGAAGGGAATCTCGACGCAGTTGTTTCAGTACGAGGATCCGAAGGACAAGAGGTGGCAATTTAAGCAGGCACCGATTGGCCCGATGCCGACTGGCCCGGGGGTGTTGCCGGGCGGGAGGAATCTGCCGGCCGGACCGGGCGCGGTGAAGCCGTAGTCTCGCGATGACTGCGGCTTCGGAAGACAGAGCCGCATTTACCCACGCGTGATCTTGACGGCCGTTCCGTAGGCCAGCACTTCTGTCGTCGATTGAGCGAACTCGGTCGCGTCGTAACGCATGCCGATGATCGCGTCCGCTTCCTTGTCTTCCGCGTGCGCCACCAGTCGTTGATAGGCGTCCTTGCGGGCCTGATCGCAGACCTGTGCAAACGCCTCATTGTTCCCACCGATGAGTTGTTTGAGCCCGCCGAGAAACCCTTGCTTGATGCCCGGCGAGCGTACCACGATGCCGCGCACGATTCCGATCACCTCGGTGATTCGATAGCCCGGCAGATCATTTCCCGTTGTCACAATCATGACGTTGTACTCTCTCGAGTGAAGTTGATAGTACTTGATTAGCGTGGGTACATAGTCATCTGTATACCTGTTGCCGCCCGGAAAACGCCTGAAAACAAGGCACTTCTAAGGTTTCAAGCTCGTGGCCTTCTCAAAAAATCAGTAAGAGACGGCGAGTTTGATTGGTTTCCCGCTCAAAAACCCTTAAAGATCAAGCGTTTGAGGCGCTAAACAAGTAC
>JAYTUG010000256.1:0-1936 GCA_043744695.1 Gemmataceae bacterium | reverse complement strand
GCGACTTCAACCGCGACGGCGTGCTGGATATTGCCGTGGGAACCGGACCGGGCACCACGGCCTTCGTCCGCGTGATCGACGGGAAGACCGGCCAGGACCTCTTCGATGTGTTCCCATTCGAGAACTTCACCGGCGGCGTGTTCGTCGCCGCGGGCGACATCAACGGCGACGGTGCGGATGATCTCGTCATCACGCCCGATCAGGGTGGTGGCCCTCGCGTGATCGCTTACAGCGGCATCACGTTCCAGCCGCTCATCAGCTACTTCGGCATCAACGACCCGAACTTCCGCGGTGGGGCTCGCGCTGCCGTCGGGGACATCAACGGCGACGGATTTGCCGATGTCGCCGTCTCCGCGGGGTTCCAGGGCGGGCCGCGCATCTCCCTGTGGGACGGCAAATCGCTCACCGCTAAGGCCTTCAAGAACATCACCCCGGACTTCTTCGCCTTCGATCCTTCGCTTCGAAACGGTGCGTTCGTGGCGATCGGCGATGTGAACGGCGACGGCAAGGCCGACCTCATCGCCGGGGCCGGGCCCGGCGGTGCCCCGCACGTGAAGATCTTCTCCGGAGCCGACATCCTCAACCCGGCGATCGGGCCGGCCAACGCCGTGCCGTTCGCCAACTTCTTCGCCGGCGACTCCAACAACCGCGGCGGCGTCCGCGTCGCCGTCAAGAGCCTCGACAACGATCTCAAGGCCGACCTCATCACCGGCGTCGGCGACAACGCCGGCAGCCTGGCCACCACCTACCTCGGAGCCAAACTCGCCCTCGGCAAGATCGATCCCTTCTTCGACCTCGACGCCTTCCCCGGCTTCACCAACGGCGTCTACGTTGGGTAAGAGCCGTCGAGTGGTTCAACGCAAACGGCGACCGGGAAACCGGTCGCCGTTTGGCATTCAAGCTCGGACGGAACACTCGAGGTCAGGATCGCTTCCGCAAGTGGGCCCACAATTTCGCGAAGTCTTCGGGCGGCTTCACATCCCACTTCATCGCGCGTCCCGTTTCCGGATGCACGAAGCCGAGGCGGGCCGCATGAAGCATCGGTCGCTCGGCATCGCTCCCGTCTGGTGCGGGTCGGCCGTTGATCGGTCGGTCGTAGATCGTCTCGCCGCAAAGTGGAGCACCGCACTCGCCCAGATGAATGCGAACTTGGTGCGTGCGGCCCGTCTCGAGCCGGCATTCCACGACGCCGTACGCGCCGAGTTGTTCGAGTACCTTCACGTGGGTCACGGCTCGCTTGCCGTCCGGTGGGCTGGTCTTGCGGGTGGAACCGCGACGGCCGTCGCCGCGATCGGGGACGAGGATGGTATCGATGCTCGGCACCACCGGCACGCCGCGCGTGAGCCCGAGGTAGAGGCGATCCACGGTGTGCTGGCGGAACTGCTTCATCAGCGATTCCGACGCCGCCGGTGTCCGCGCGAAGACCACCAGACCCGACGTGTCGCGGTCGATGCGGTGGACCGCGAGTACCGCGCGATCCGGCTTGTTCAGCATCCCGGGCAGCAACTCCGCCAGCGTGATCGGAAGGAACTTCTTCCCTTTGCCGAACTCCTCGGCTTCCTCTTTGTGCCGCATCGTCGTGAGCCCAGCCGGCTTGTTCACCACGACGATCGCATCGTCCGAATAGACGATTTCGACCGCGGAGGCGAAAGGGGAAGTGCCTTTAAGCGGGATGGCTTTCGGGGCTCGCTTGACGGGCTTCTTGACGGGAACGGGTTTCGCGGCAACGGGCGGGTCGGCCTTCTTCCCACGCTCCGGGCTCTTCAATTCCATCGTACCCGCGTCGATGACCACGCGCTTGCCCGGCTTCATCCGCCGAGCCACTTCCGCTTCGAGCTGCTGGCCCACGCGAACGTGCCGCCCCTCGACCAGACGCTTCGCTTGCGACCAGCTAATCCCAAAGCGCTTCTTCAGCACCGCGGCCAAGGTCTTCCCG
>JAYTUG010000255.1:0-7434 GCA_043744695.1 Gemmataceae bacterium | reverse complement strand
GATGCATTCGCATCGGCATCACGACCTCTCCCCAACGGGGAGAGGTGAAGAGATCGATCGTGCTTTCGTTCCATAAATGAACTGCCTACTTCGGGAGGCACACCCAGTGCGGACTACCAATTCTTGGCTAGCGATCCTTCGCGGGTTCGGGATCGTATAAAGAAGCGGTCGCGCGTTGGCGCTCGGCTGTCCCGCTCCGATTTCGAGGTTGCCGTGAAGTTGTCCGCACCGCCTCCCCCGCCGTCCGATCCGATTCAAGAGAACTCCCTGGAGGTAGTGGGAGGCACGTCCGAACAGTCCGCACCCCTCGCAAGGCCTCCCGCCAAGCCCGCATCTTGGCCCACCTGGTTCGGAGCCGCCGACTGGGCACTCGTCTTCCTCACGCTCGCCCTCACGTTCCTCACCGCCTCATTCGCCGTTCGCAATTCGGACGTTTGGATTCACCTCGCGGCCGGGAAGCGACTCACGACCGGCGACTACAAGCTAGGCACCGATCCCTTCAGCTATACGGCCGCGGATCGAACCTGGGTCAACCACAGTTGGCTCTTCGACCTCGGCTCGTTCCTGCTCTACTCGGGCGATGGCTTCTTGCTCGTTCTGGTGAAGGCCTTGGCGGTCGTGCTGGCCTTCGGCCTCATCCTCGCGATCCGAAGGCCCGGACAGTCCTACTGGCCGTGGGCCATCTTCGCAGTCTTCGCCATGCTGGCCTCCACGACCCAATTCACGTTCCGGCCCCTGATCGCATCGATGGTGCTGCTAGCGTGGACTCTCTTGCTCCTCTTCCGGATACCGACGCGCCCCGGGTCGTGGCGGCTTTCCATTCTGATCGGGATCACTTTCTGCCTCTGGTCGAACCTCGACGGGTACTTCCTGCTCGGCCCAGCCACACTCCTGCTTCTCACAATCGGAGAGTTTGCTCGGCAAAAGCTTGGAGCCGAGTCGAGCGCCGATCCATTCGGGACTCTCCCCGACCTCGGCACGCTGATCAAGGCTACGATCGTGGGCACCCTCGCCTGCCTGGTGAACCCGCACCACATCGGAGTCTGGGAGTTGCCGTTCGAACTGATCGGCAATGCGGAAGGCGATCCCCGCATTCGGCTCCTCCTCACGGCTCCGACGCAGAGTGCGTTCTGGCGAAACGAAGGCATCGCTTACAACGTCGGCGGCTTGTCGTACGCGGTTCTGCTGCTCGCGGGCCTCTACGCTTCATTCCTCTCGGCCGCGATGGGCCGCTTCTTCGGCTCCGCCGCCGAGGTCGAGCCGCTCCCGTTGCCGCACGTTTTGCTCTGGTTGGGATTCGCCGCGCTCAGCATCTTCTCGTTCTTCGCGATCCCTTTCTTCGCATTAGTCACGGTTCCGCTCGTGGCCTCGCGCTGGAACTTGTTCTCGAATCGACTCGTGCTGAAATCCGGGTCCGACCGAGGAACGCGGTTACTGCTCACGGGTTCCGTGGCGGGTCGTGCGTTTTGCCTCGTCGCGGTGCTTTTACTTGGGGTCGCGGCGTGGCCCGGTTGGCTGCACGCACCCGCGTCGTGTTGGTGGGAATCGGCCAAGCCGCACCCAGCCTCGGCTCGCCGAGTCGAGTGGCGGATCGACGCCGATCCGGAATTTCAGCGGAACGCCGAGTGGCTCCAAGAAGTTCGCACGAACGGGAAACTGCCTCCGGAAGCTCGCGGCATCCTCGCCTCCGTCGACCTGGCGAACTACTGCGCCTGGTTCGCTCCCGAGGAGAAGGTGTTTGCAAACGGACGGTTCAAGTTTCACGCCCCGGAGATGAAGGATTTGGTCCAACTCCGCCGCGGCCTCGGAGCGTTTCAAGAGAAGTCGGAAGGTCCGGATTTTCGCGAAGCGAGCGACGTGTTGGCTCGCTGGAAGTCCACTTACGTCGGGGTCGCGGTTCTGACGACGGACAACGATCGCCGGCAAATTTACCACACGCCCTTCCCGTTCCGCGACCTGTGGCTGAACTTAACGAACTGGTCGCCGTGGTACGTGAACGGCCGAACCACCATCGTTGGATATCGCCCTTCGGTTGCAGCGGCGAATGCGACGTTCGCGAGCCTCGAACTGAGCCCCGAGGTGTTGGCATACGGCCGCTCGGTTAAGCCCAGTCCCGCAGTCAAGTGCGAACTGCCCCTCCTGATTCAAGGGCCTCTGGATGAGTTGTTGATCGCGCGTCGCCCCACACCAGCGGGCGCGGAGGAAGCGATGGCATGGCTTTCCTTTAAAGATCGGCAGCAATCGCTGAACATTCTCGCGCAGCAAACGGCCTCACTCCTGCGTTTGAACCAGCCCGGCATCGCCACCTCACCTTTCGGACCAGCCTTATTCGAATCGCGGGACGAGTTCCTCGCCACCCAACGGCGACTCTCGCATTCGGCACCGGCCGATGGCAGTTTCAGAACCTATCCGATCCTCGCGCTGCGCGCGGCCCGACGCGCGATTGCCGAGAATCCCGACCACCCGGACGGCTACTACGCGCTGGCCCAGGCACTAACGGACCGCGACCTACCGCTGACCGAAGGCGATCGCAACGTCGCCTTGATCACGGCCTATCATCAGTGCTTCATTCGGATGCCGCCTCCCTCCGAATTTCGGCGCTCGTACTACTTGGCTTCCCCCACGGATGTAGCACTCAACCTCGCGCGGCTCTACCTCGGACAACGGCTTCGCACCGGGGATTTCCAAGGTTCGCGGGTCGATTCCGGTTCGATCGGCGAACTGGCCGGCGGAGGATTGCTGTACCAAATTCCTGCACAGGCGGGTGCCGGCGGACGAGCCGAAATCGTTCGCGTGCCGCCCGAATCGACGCCGCGGCTCCCGCCGAATGCGGTTCAGATTGCCGGCGGGCTCTACATTCTCCCACTCGATCTGGCCCGCGAGATGCTCGCCGCAGCGGAGGAATACGCCAAGGTCGAGATCGTCGATAGCGAGGCCCGGGCGAACCTGCTCAAGAGCCTCGAAGACGAACGCAAGGCAGTCGAGACCTCTTACCGCGGCGTGGTCGAGAAGTATCGCCCGCAAGCGGAGAAGTATCCGCGTTTGAACATGCGCTATTCCCTCGCGATCGGATTCGGGCTCGTTGGCGACGCACTCAACCAATTGAAGGAAGCCGATCTGAACAAGGAACTCGGCGAAGCGTCGAGCGATTTCGTCCTCAAGATGATTGCCGTGGAACTGGCCGTCGGCCACCTCGAGGATGCTTCCGCGAACCTCGCCACGATGCGCGAAGAATTGAACAAACTCGCCGACCAACCCGGCACCGGCTCGCAGCGCATCCAAGTGCTCCGCCGCCGGCTTGCTGAACTCGAGCTTCAGAAACTGGTCCTCGAAGGAAACTACGGCGAGGCGGGTCGCGAACTCGAGACGCTCGCGGGTGGCTCCGTCGGCAAGTACCTGAGTCTCTCGGATTCGAGCCGTTCCGAGTTGAAGGGTTTCGATCCCGCGAAGCTCGACGATCTCCCATACCAGCTTTTCGGGGCCGGGTGGCCCGCTTTCGCGATGTTCGCCTCGACCGACACGCAGTTCGGCCTGATTGCTCGCTACTGGGTATCTTACGCACAGGTCGTGCGCTATTCCGTGGCGCGCGACGAGGTGCTGAACCGGATGCGCGAAGACTCGCAATTCTTCTTCCAACGCGGCTTCCTCGCGCTGCTCGAAGGGGACATCGAGGGTGCGAAGCAGCGCTTTCAGAATGCTTACCGTCCGCCGCCTCCGGGCTGGAAAGTCCTTCCGTTGCGGCACCGCGAGGCCGAGGTTTTCTTAAAGCAGATCGAGGCCGCCGAAAAGCGCTCGAAGCCCTAAACGCGAGCAACTCATGCCCGACAAGTGGATCGTGGCCGGCGTCCAGATGGATTGCAAACTGGCGGATCCGGCCGCGAATCTGAAAGCGATGGAAGCGCGAATCGCACTCGCGGCGGATCGGGGTGCCAAGCTCGTCGTCTTCCCCGAGTGCATCCACGCGGGTTACGGCTACGAAAGCCGGGCCGACACGCTCCGCGCCGCCGAACCACTTCCCGGCCCCGCCACGGATGCTATCGCGCGAGTCTGTGCGAAGTTCGGCGTCTGGGTCGTCTTCGGTCTCTTCGAATCCGCGGGCAACAAGTTGTTCAACGCCTGTGCCCTGGTCGGGCCGTCGGGTTACCTCGCCTCCTACCGCAAGATGCACCTGCCCTGTCTGGGTGCGGATCGCTTCACCGATCCCGGCGACCGCCCGTTTGCCGTTCACGATCTCGGCGGCCTCAAAATCGGCATGAACATCTGCTTCGACGGCAGCTTTCCCGAATCGTCCCGCATCCTCACGCTACTCGGTGCCGACCTCGTGGTGCTTCCCACGAACTGGGCCACGAACGCTCGCACGATGGCGGGCCTCGTCTCCGCAGCGCGGGCCTGGGAGAACCACATCTACTACCTGGCGGTGAACCGCGTGGGCATCGAGAGCGGCTTCACGTACATCGGGAAGAGTTCCGCCGCGGACTATCTCGGGCAAGTGATCCACTGGGCACCCGAGAACGAGGAACACATCTTCACGTTCGAGGTGGACTCACTTGCGGCCCGACAGAAGCGAGTGGTCACGTGTGCCGGCACTTACGAGATCGACCGCGTGAACTGGCGTCGCCCCGAGTTGTACGGGCCACTGCTGGAAGGCACGCCGTTCACGGGACACCAGAATCGAAGTTGAATTGTCAGGTCGTTCGCGACTGGTGAATGCGTATCGCCATGACGATTCTCCGATTTGTCACATTGATAGCGGTCGGCCACCGATCGTGCGATAGAGTGGATATGTGAATCTCTTCCCTCTTTTCACGATTGCTTTCGCACTGACGAACCTCCACCTTCGGGCGGATGAAGTCGTAGCGGGCTGCGTTTGGATTCGCGCCGAGAACGACGGCAGCGGGGCGGGCTTCCTCGTCGATGCCAAGAAGAAATGGGTCGTCACGTGCCGGCACGTCGTCGGCGAACGAAACCGCTTGGACGTCTACTTCGCGTGGAAGCGGGGCGGCTCGCTCGCGACCGAGAAGGCCGAGTACCTCGCCAACCGCGACCTGCTGCGAGAACGCAAGCTGCTCGTCACCGGCACCGTGCTCAGGAAATCGGATGTAGCCGACCTCGCGCTGATCGAACTCGACGCGCTGCCGGAGAGTGTCGCCGCACTGTCACTCGCTTCCGCCGAGGTTCGACTCGGCGACCCGCTCCGCGCTGTCGGCCATCGCCTCGATCTGGAGACTCTGTTCAACATCACCACTGGCCCGGTTCGACAGGTCGGGCTCCTCGCGAACGGTTACACTTGGCGCGGGAAGAAACTCGCCGCAAACGTCCACGCGATCATCGGCCAACTTCCCATTGAAGAGGGCGATAGCGGCGGACCGGTGTTGAACCCCCGCGGTGAAGTCGTCGGCATGTCCTCAGCACTCCGCCGGGAAACGCCCTCCGCCGCGGTTGCGATTTCGGCAAAGGAGATTCGCAAGTTCCTTCTGGGTGGCACCGGCTTCCAGCCGGTGCAGGAACCCGTGCCCCGGCTGAAAGCCGGTGCCACCCAGAAACTCGCTATCGTCGATACCCTGGTGCGTTCGACCGTTTGGATTCGACCCACGGCCACCGATGTTCACCTCGCCGGCGTACTCATCGAGAAGAACCTGATCCTCACTTCGGCACGCGGCCTCGGAAATGCGGATCGCGTCGGAATTGCATTCCCTTTGCGCGAGAACGACAAGTGGGTCGGCGAGCGCGAACCCTACCGCGACCCCGTCGGCCTGCACCTGGAAGGTGTGTGGCGAGCGGGAACCGTGCTGGCCCGCGATCCGGCCCGCGATCTCGCCCTCATTCGCGTCGATTCCTCCCCCGACACTTCACGCCCGGTTTCGCTGGCGACTCGGCTCCCGGCTCCAGGCGATTCCATCCACACGATGAGCCACCCCGGCGGGCTCGAATTCGCCTGGGTTTACGCGTCGGGGTCGGTTCGGCAGCGAGGTCGAATTGCATTGGAAGAAGGCGAAAAATCTGCACGAGTGGCGGTGAATGTCCTTCAAGTTCCGGCGCAGTCCGCCTCGCCCGGTGGACCCGTCCTCAACGAACGGGGCGAACTCATCGGCGTACTTTCTGCTCGCGAGTCCGCCCAGCAGACCGGCTACGCCGCAACCGGTGAAGAGATCGCCCGATTTCTGGATGTCGCGCTCAGTGATCGCCCTCCGAAGACCGTGGAAGGCCTGCTCGCCAGGGCCGAAGCGATCCCAACTCGTTTGGTGTCGGCGTTGGCCGAAGCGTTCGCGTTGCGAGCCGAGGATTCATTGAACCGACGAGCCGCTGCGGCGCACGCGGACTGCCTTCGTTCGCTTGCTCTCGACCCAACCTGCTTTCGCGCGTACCGCTGTCTTGCCGAGATTCACCTCCTCCAAGAGCCAGGCCTCGAACTCGTTCGGGCCTCACTCGACAAGGCACTCGAATCGGGGCACTTCGATCGCGATGCGTTGCGACTCCGCGCCCGATGTGGGATCGAGATGAAGCAATGGCGAAGCGCTCGGGGCGATCTCGAACGCATTCTTGAAGTCCTCCCGGCCGACAGTGTGGTTCGCCAGCAACTCATCCGCGTTTTTCTCGAACTGAGCAAGGACGACGAAGCCGCTGCGGCGGTTGGAGATGTGCTCCGCGTCGAGCCCGCTCGCCTGCCCCAACTCGCCGCCGATTTGCTCAAGCAAGTTGAGGCGATGGAGCAGAAGTTCCCCGCGACACCCTCCCTACCGGCAAACTGGTTAAAACGGGCAATCGGTGCGGCCCAAAAATCCACGTCCGATCCGAAACGAAAAGCCGAATACGAAGTAGTCTTGAAGGCAGCGGAAGGCGCGAAGTCCGACATCGATCGGCTGGCGATCCTCCGCGAATTTCTGACGAAGCTGACTTCCAAGACGGGTGAATGAGAACACCATGCCCCAGGTTTTCGATGCGATCGTGTTGGGCGTCGGCGGAATGGGCTCGGCGGCGTGCTTCGAACTGGCACGCCGGGGCCGCAGCGTTCTGGGCCTCGAACAGTATCCGCTCGTCCACGATCGCGGCAGTTCCCACGGTCAGACTCGCATCATCCGCACGGCTTACTACGAACATCCGAACTACGTGCCGCTTTTGCGCCGCGCGTGGGTGCGCTGGTACGAACTCGAGCAGCGCATCGGCCGGCCCCTGCTCACCGAGTGCCCGTGCCTCAACATCGGCCCCGAAGGCAGCGAACTGATTGCCGGCGTGCGGGCCTCGGCCGCGGAGCACGGCCTCCCCATCAAGAACATGACCGCGGCCGACATCGGCCGCCGCACGCCGTTCCGCTTTCCCGAAGGGTACGAGGGCGTGCTCGAACGGCAGGCCGGGTTCCTCCGCGTCGAGGAATGCGTCCGGGCGCACATCGATGCCGCGATGGCCCTCGGTGCCGAGATTCACGCCGAGGAACCG
>JAYTUG010000254.1:0-1941 GCA_043744695.1 Gemmataceae bacterium | reverse complement strand
CGAGTTCAGATTGAGGTGTGGTAACTTCCTTTCTGTTCTTGGGGCACCGACTTTCAAGACTCCTGACGGCGGCTCAGCCGCGCTGTGCCTCTGTGGTTGAGTCTAGTCTGGTTTCACTTGGAAAAGCCCGCGTCGGTGCCGAACAGCTCGGCGGCACCGACGGTCACGATTGTCGAGCCGGTTGCGGGGCCGGAGTCGAGTACCGCGGTGTCGCCCGTCACGTGGCGGACGACCACGCGCTTGCGCGAGTAGACGCGCTCGCCGGTCCGTTCGTAGACCCAGGCCCCGCCGTGAATGTCGAACACCACTGCGGACCAAGGCACCACCAGACTCTCGGCGGGATCGTTGAGCAGTAGCGTTGCCCCCACGCGTTCGCCGGGCCGATAGTGCGTTTCGCGGTTGTCCAGTTCGTAGATCAGGTCGGCGGTACCGGGAATGGGATTGGCCGCGGGAGGGGCCGCGATCCTCTTCGCGGGGCGGGTTGCGTTTCCGGGGCGATCGGTGAGCACGCCGATTCGGGCTTCCGCCGCAATGTCGATCTCGCTTAAGTCTCCAACGTAAATGGGAACGCGTACCCAGACGCGGTCGATGTCGATCACCTCGAAGAGCACCGCGGCGGCAGGCACGGTTTGGCCTGGGAGCGCTGAGACGACGCGGATGATTCCAGTCTGAGGAGCGTCGATTGGGATCGCGTTCGTCGTCCCGGTTTCGATATTGCCGACAACCTTCTTGAAGAGTTCGCTGCGAGCTTTGGCGGCTTCGAGCGTCTGCTTGGCCTGCTCCATGACGGCTTGGGCGTCGTCCACGCTCTTCTGCGAGCCTGCCCCGCCTTTCAAGACGTTTTTGGCGCGATCGAGAGCAATATTGGCTGCTTTGAGCAGTTCGTCCGCGTTTTTCACTTGCCCCTCGGCATCGACACTGGCGGCGGCGAGGTTCGCCCGAGCACCCGGATCGAGCAGGGGCACGAGTTGAAAGACGGGCTTGTTCGCGACTACCGCCAGCCCGGCGATGGGGTTCATTCCGGCGATGGGCTTCAAGGTGCCGGCGAGCGGCGCGGAGACGATCACCGCGTGGCCGGGAAGGACGAGCACTTCGCCGCCGAACGAACGGACTCGCTTCATCGGCTTGCGTTCGATGGTCCCCGTCTTGATCGCGAGTCGGGCCTCGGCTTCCGACGTGAGTGTGATCGTCGCGGCTTGATCTTCCTTGAAGCCCTTCGTCACGGTCGCGGGAATCGGCGGAGGCGACGTCTTCCCGCCGTCGCCGGGCTTGGCGGACACGAGCCACCATCCGGCCCCGCCCACCAGCACGGTGCCCAGCACTCCGGTGATCACGCCGCTCGCATACTTCATGGTTTATTTCAACCGCTTCCCGACGCTGCGTTCGAGTTCCGCCCAGGCTCGCCGCAGGTCCGCGTAAAGCTGTGCCTCGCGGGCATACGTGTCGATCAACTGGCGGTTCATCTCGAGCACGATCAGGTAGGTCGCGTTGCCTTCTTTGTATGCGGTTTCGACGCGGCGGATCGCGCCTTCCACTTCGGGCCGCGTCTTCTTTCGCAGATAGTCCAGTTCCGTGCGGGCCTGTTCGAACCGAGCGTAGCTCTGCCGCACGTCGAGAACGATCTGATTTTCAATCGTTTGGCAGCGACGCTCCAGTTGCTCGCGCTCCGCCTCGGCCCGAGCGATGCCGCCTTGATTGCGGTTGAATATCGGCACCGTCATGCGAAGCGCCGGTCCGAACTCGTGACCCGTGACGCGGCCACTCGTCGCATCGAGCAGCCCGAGGAAGCGGACCCAGCCGAGCTTCGCGATTCGCATTCGTTCCGCGGCCGCTTGTGCGGCGCGTTCCGCGGCCAGGGCGTCGGGCCGCGTGTGGATCGCGTCGCCAACCAGTTCCTCGACGGAACCGGCGACCGACGATTCAGCGAGCGCGTTGTCGGGA
>JAYTUG010000253.1:0-1950 GCA_043744695.1 Gemmataceae bacterium | reverse complement strand
GTGAGGGGGCCGGCGAAGCGCCCCTCCAGATCGACCCGCTGGCCCGCCGTCAGTCGCACCGCGTGCTTTTTGGAACGCTTCGTGTCCATGCTCCACCTCCTGTGGGGATCATGCTACGGATCTCGGCCAAATAATTCGTGCGGCGATGCACTAGGGAGGTAGTGGTTGGAGTGGGTGTCGTTCGGGGTCACCGTCGCGGGGCCCCTGTCTGGGCGAATTCCCCGCGACGGCGACCCCGAACTCAGGTCTTGTTTCGTTGTTGGTGCCAGTGGTCGGCGAACTCCGCGGGGGTGAGGTAGCCCAGGGCGGAGTGGATGCGTTTGCGGTTGTAAACGTCGTCGAGGAACGCCCCCAACTGGCGACGGGCATCGGCGAAGTCTTGGTAGTCACTCAATGCCACTTCCTCCTCTTTGATGGTTCGCATCAGCCGTTCGGCGTAGCCGTTCTCCTCCGGGCAGCCGACGGCGGCCATGCTGATGTTCACCCGGTTCGCCACCAAGCGTTCGACGTAATCGTTGGCGGCGTACTGCACGCCCTGATCGCTGTGATGGATGCCCGGCGGTCCGTGCCGCAAGGCCCGGTCGAGAGCGTTGAGCGTGAGGCGGCCGTCGAGCGAGCGACTCAACTCCCAGCCGCGGACCTGCCGCGTGAAGACATCCATCAGCACGGCGAGGTAGACGAAGTCGCGTTGCAACTTCACATACGTGATGTCGGCGACCCAGACTCCGTTCGGTTTTGTCACCGTGAGTTCGGCGACGCGGTTCGGAAACCGCTGGAAATCATGGTCCGACTGCGTCGTGCGAGGTTTGTGTTCGTGCGGCTTCGCCGCCAGGCCGAGGCCATGCATCGCTCGCAGCACACGCTTGCGATTGACCCGCCAACCCTCCCGCTTGAGCATCGCGGTGATGCGGCGATAACCGTACGTCGGCCACGCGCCGGCCAGATCCTGAATCGCGGCGTCGAGCTTTGCAACGTCGGCCCGCTCCCGCGGTTCGTGGTACAAGCTGCTCCGCGGCCAGCCCGTCACCCGCGTGATCAGCCGCATCGGAAACTCGTCGGCCAGGGCGGTCATGATCTGCCGCCGCTGACGCGGTGCGAGGGGAGCAAGGCCGAGACTTTTTTTGCAACGCAGAGTTCAAGCGTGAGTTGCCCGACGAGCCGTTCGAGATCCGCCACGCGCGTCAGCGATTCACTGTCCACCGCGGGGCCGTCGAAGACCGCGGGGAGCCGGCTGAGCAGCGTCTTCTTCCAGTGCGACACGAGTTCCGGCTTGAGCCCGTGCTGCCGACAAAGCTCCGCCATCGACTGGCTGCCGGAGAGAATCGCCAGCACAATCTCCGCTTTGAACTGGGGGGTAAACGTCCGTCGGATTCGCTTCGCCATCGTCGCCCTCAGGTTGGCCCAGCATCCTTATAGCACTGGTCCAACGAAAGGGGTGCAGCACAAAGGCTATCACCGAGAAGTCGATGCCAAACTACTCGCGGCGAGGGCGTATTTGAAAGCCTCCTACGAGTTTCCGGATGGTTCTGCCCGAGTCGCGTATCGAGAGTTGGCGGGGCTCGCGATTCAAATGCAAACACCGAATCGCTCGATGCTGGAACAAGTCACACTGGCGAAGGCCGAAGGGGATTTCCATAAGGAGTTGACCGAGGGCAAGACCTGGTACGCGGAACTGCGCGAAAAGGAACTGAGTTGGATCCGGGATGGTGATGATCCCGAAGCGGAATTCGACAAGCTTTATGAGTTCGAGCCAGAAGTGTCGGGTATGAACGTCCAAGATCCTATGACAATCGATGAAAAAATCGGGATCGCAGTGAAGGTCGCAGGCATCGTATGTTCCCTGTTCGTCGTCGCGTCGATCGTCGGAATGATCTTGCTGATCCGGCGGACGCGGCGCCGCCATCGCGCTCGACGATTCACGGCCTTCTAAACCCCGCTGCTACAATGAGC
>JAYTUG010000252.1:0-7485 GCA_043744695.1 Gemmataceae bacterium | reverse complement strand
GGCTCGACGCTCGGCTCGAAGGTCGCCGGCAGGCCCAAGAACGCAAGTTCCTCCAGAAGGTCGAGGCCAAGGCACTCGAGGCCGAGGGCGTGAACAAGGCGGATGCGCAGGCGCAGGCCGAGGCCATGGCCGGCGACCTCGTGGAGCAGGCGAAGGAAGCCAAGACCGCCCGCAAGGAGGGCAAGGAAGGGAACATCGTGAAGGCGATGTTCGAGAAGGCCCGCCAAAATAAGCGTCCGAAGCCTGGGTTCAACCTCGCGGGCGTGAAGTTGCGAAACACGCACACTAAGGACTTCTTCAATGAGTGGTTCGGCCGGCGGCTGCGGTTCGCCCTCGGTGCGATTCTCTTCGCCGCCGGGCTCCTCTGGATGAATCAGAACGGGCTGCTCAAAAAGGAGAACAACCTCATCGAGCACATCGTGAACCTCGACGTGAGCGGGGCGAAGAAATGGTTCGAGGCCGCTGAGGCTCGGCCGCTCGCGATCTCGTTCGTACCGACGATGTTCACGGAGCACGTCAACTCGTTCGCGGTACCGATCGCGGGCTTCCTGCTCATGCTGGCGGGAGCGTGCTACTTCGGCTGGAAGTCGAGCGTGACGGCGATTCCCGGCGCGATCATTGCCGTACTCGGCCCCTCACTCGGCGTTCCCGAGGTCGGCCCGCTCTCGGCTCAGATGCTGAGCCTGGCGATCGGTGCGGTGCTGATCGTTGGCGCTTCGTGGCTGGTGCGAAAGTGAGTGATGCCGCTTGCGGCTTCGCGATATAATCGTGGCAGGAGGAACGAGCATGGAAATCCCCGTATTGATCGAACCGTTGCCGGGCTCGGGCTTCGTGGCTCGTACCGGTTCGCCCTACAAGTGGTCTGCCGAGGGCGCGACCCCTGAAGAGGCGGTGAAAAAATTGCAGGGCGTCGTCACCGAGCGCGAGGCCGCAGGAATCAAGGCCGCGACGGTCACGCTCAAAAATGGAACGGAGCATCCTCACTCAGCAATCGTCGGATCGTTGAAAGGAAGTCCTCTCTGGGAGGAATGGCGAAAAGCTGTTGAGGAGTATCGCGAGGAAATCGAGAACGACCCCAATCGTTGAGATCGCATGCCAACGTACATTCTCGACACCGATGCGCTTAGTCTCGAACAGGAGGGTGTCGAGCCGATTTCCAGTCGGATCTTATCGACGCCGCCCACCGATCTGTTCACCACTGCGATCATCGTCACGCGAAACGTCCGCGATTTCAACCGCATCCCGAATCTGATCGTGGAAGGCTGGATGGTCCCGTGAGTCGATGCTCCCATCCGCGTCCCGCGCAGCCGCTGGAGGTGCGCTGGTGTTCCGCGCAGCGGCCGCTACCTTCGCACTGGGTGATCCCCGAAGGACGTCGCGCCCCGACGCGCCACCTCGGCGACGACCCGTTCGACTTCGGCACGTCCATGCGCCAACTCTGCGACGACATCGCGAGCCGGTGCGAAGCGTTGAGCCACGTGCGGATGCCGAAAGTTCTGCTCTCGTTCACACCGTCGCGCAATCGAAGCCGCTTCGGCCTCCAAGCCCGCGTCACGCCGCTCCGCTTCGGCGAAGGCGGGCTCGTCCGCAACTTCCGCAAGGTCGAATATCGAGTGCAGCGATACTTCGTGGACGATGTCGAGATGCTCTACATCTTGTCGTTTTGCTTGCCGCGATTCTTCGACCAGCCCTTCGAGGAAAAGCTCTCGACGGTGTTCCACGAACTGTTTCACATGAGCCCGGCGTTCGATGGCGACTTGCGCCGCCACCGCGGTCGCTACGCCGTGCATTCGCATTCGAAAGCACTGTACGAATCGCACATGGGTACGCTGGCCAAGGAGTACTTGTCGAACCACGACGCGCCGGAATCGTTCGAGTTCTTGCGTTTCAACTATCGCGAGTTGTGGGAACGGCACGGCGGCATCCGCGGCGTGATCGTGCCCAGGCCGAAGCTCTTGCCCGTAGGCTGGGCCACCCGGCAGGCCGCCAAAGGCCGTTGAACTACGGGCAGGCTTCCAGCCACCCCTCCACGAAATCCAGGCCCATTTGCATTCGCTGAATTCGACCGTTCAACACGGAGGTGTACGGATCCTGGCTCCGGCCGGTCGGCATTCCGCTGGGATGCCATTGGTTGGCCGGGTGGGTCGGGTTGCCGATGAAGAAGCGATAGCTCGGGTCTTCGAGCGGTTTGTCGAAGGTGAATCGCAGGGCGCGGATGCCGCGCGGGCCGGCCTCGACCACTTCCACCTGGAACGGCATCGGCCCGGCTCCCGGCCACAACTTCACGAATCCATTGGGCAACTGGCTCCGCGACGAACCGAACCAGCCCAGCTGCACCTGCTCGCCGAACGGCCCCGCGAACCAACCGTCGCCATCCATTCGCACGAGCAGGGTCCGATCGCCTTCGCGGTGAATCTCCGCCATTCGGCGCGGCGCGAAGGCCTCGGGAGCCAGGGTGAGCGGGAAAAATTCCAGGTCGTCGCGCCCCGTCGCGAGCCGCACGGCTGGCCCCACCTCACACGCGAAGAGCGGCAAGTTCAAAAAGAAAAGCTTCGTTCCGGGCGGATAGTTCTGCGGTTCGGTGGCGAGCACTTCTTCGCGAACGAGTTGATCGGCGTAAGCCGAGGCTCGCATCTGCCGCACCCCGGCCCAACTTCCCACCAGGTAGATGCACGCCAATCCGGCGAGGGCTCCTCCGACGAGTCGCGGTCGGCGCGGCCCGAGTGCCGCGGCCCACACGGCGAGCAGTGCCGCCCATCCGGCCGAGATCAGGAAGTAGTTGTAAGCCGCCGAGAAGACGCAGATCGTGGGCGCGGCGGCGAGTGTCATGCCACCCAGAATCCCCCAGAGGATGCGCGAACGGCGGAGCGGATAGGCGAACAGCGCGAGTGCGCTCAGCCCGCCGCCAATCGCGAACGCCGTGGCAATCGGCCGCGCCTGGAGCCAGGGCACTTGAGCGATGGGTACGAACGGCAACCCCAGCGTGAGGCACACGGCGTCGCTCAGCACTTTGTAGGGTAACCAGGCAACGAAACCGGCTTCCGAGGGCCAGTGAAAATAAGGATTCCGCGGCAACGGGGCCGCCTCCAAAGCCAGCGTGCGCAGCGCGAGGTACCCGATTCCTTCAAGGGCGAGTGCGAGGTAAAGCCGCCACGGGCGCGGAGCGTTGCGGCGGCCCACCCAGTCGAAGAGTATCAGGACCGGCCCGAGCACGATTCCGTTCTCGCGGCTCAAAAGCGACAGGGCGTAGCACGCGAAGATGCCGGCCAACAATCGCGGCCGACGATGCCCGGCTTCGCCCGATGCCCGCATCGACCACAGACCCCATATAAATCCGAAGGTGGTGAGAATCGGGGCGTCGTTCGCCAGCCACGGAGCGACTTCTGTATGCGTGGGATTCAACGTGAACAGCAACCCACCAGCGAGTGCCGGCTTCAACCCCAGCCCCAATCTGCGAAGCAGCCCATAAAAGGACAGCACCACCGAGGTGTACAAAAACAGATGCACCACGTGGAACGGTAGCGGATCGAGCCCGAAGCACTGGAGGCACGCGGTGCGAATCGCCACGGGTATCGGGCGGAAGTACGCCCAGCCGGTTTCATCGGCGACCCACCAGGCGCGAGCGATGGATCGCGTCCAGTCGAAGCGATTGCCCCCGGCGAGGTCGCCGTACCCGTTCTTCGCACAGAGTTCGAGGTGGTTGTTGTCGTCGAAGAAGAAGCCGAAGCTGAGGCCGTGCCCGTGCAGGAGGCCGACGGCCGCAAGCAGGACCCCGAGGGCCAGCCACTCGCTTCTTCGGCTCATGAGAAGACACTTACGGTGGGCGTCGGATCGGACCACTCTGGGTCAAATCGACGCCACACCGGGCGTACTTTAAGTGGAGAATACCGGTGGGGACGAATCGCGTTGCGTCAGCCGGAGAACCGGTACAGACCTCGTAGACTCTCAGCCGAGGTCGAAGAGCAGCACTTCGCCGCGCGCGTCGCCCGTCACTTCGATGGCCGCGATGCGGTCGTCGTTGATCACGCGAAGCGTGCGGTACTGATGGTGCTTCGGATCGACGAAGTCGCCGAAGGAGAACGTGTGTCGGCTATTGAGCCAACCGATGTTCGTGATGCCGCGATCGGTTCCCTTGCGAATGGTGAACATGAGTGCATTCCTGAGACGTCGCCGGAGACAGTCGACGACACACAAGGATACCGCGAATGGAGGTGGGGCTTACGGGTTATCGCCCGGCGGCGGAGATCGCGTCGTGCATGGCGATCCCGACCCAGGTTGCGGCGGCGGCACTCGCAAGGAGCACGAGCAAACCGAGCCAGCGCGTCGCCTGGATTTGCCACCACATCACGAGGCCGGTGATCGCCCAGAAGATCATGATGATGGCCGTGGCATCGACCGCGAGTGCCCAGGCCCAGCGCGCCTTCCCCACACTCGGATAACCACTCGCCGAGTGCAATCGCGTGAGGAAGCGCCGGGTGGAAATCGGTTCGCTCTCCGCCTCGTCCGGCGAGCGGCCCGATACGATGCCACTCTGGGCGTTGTACGTCACGCGCCAGAGTTTGCCGTCGAGTTCCATCAGGAAGCTGACATCGGGAACGGACGTGACCGCGACTTCGCCGGTCGGGAAACCGGTGCGTTCGAGAATCGCGGGCACGGCGGCCTTCACGCGCTCGTGGAGCGGGTGCTCGAGATTCAGCGCGTCATTCGTTCGAGGCAATGGGGCCCGCTCGCCTTTGGGTTGCCCCACGGTTCGGCCGTTCGCAAACGGTGCGATCTCTTCGACCTTCGCGGGTGGTGTGGGCCGGCTTCGCACCGTCCCGCCACTTCCGTTGATCTCGACCAACACGCTCACTTCCCGACCCTCGGCCTTGACGGTCGCGAAGGCAAATTCGCGCGTGAACTTGGCCAGTTCCGGGTACACGAGCGTGTAGCGCCCCTCGGGCTTGGCTCGCGCTTGCAGCGCCGCGACGACCTGCGCGGCGAGTTCCGTCGCGACCGGTGGCGAGGACATCGGAGTTCCGTGAAGCGCGGATGCGTCGAACGTCGCCGTTAGCTGATCGCTGAAGAACGTGGGGTGGTTGAAGAGGAACGCCGTGACGCCGTAGAGCAGCACCCACGGCAACATCAGCAAGCCGGTATAGAGGTGCAGCCGCCGGAGCAGTAGCACGAAGGCCCGGAGGCGGCTCCGTCCCCGAAAGAGCCGAACGACGGGGAGTGGAGCGTCGTTCATGGGTCTGGCTCGAATGAGGGGTCAGGCTATATTTAGAACCTGCCGCTCGTCGCGCTCCCCTCCGCGGACTAAGGGTCGCGGCTAAACGGTGAGTCATCACCGTTCAGTTCCGCGCCTCCAGTTTCATGTGGCAGTTCTTGTACTTCTTGCCGCTACCGCAGGGGCAGGGGTCGTTGCGGCTCACCTTCGAACCGAGGTTGCGGATCGGCTCGATCTTCTTCGCGTCGCTCCCCGTATTCGTCGTTTGCGACGCCGCATCGGTTTGGGCCGCGCGCGATTGCGACATCGAGATCGCGGCCTCCTGCGTCGCCCGGGCACCGGCCCACAAGGCCATCTGCGCTTCCTCGTCGCCGATCTCCTCCATGCGGAACACGGCCTCGGTCACGCGGTCGCGGACGCCCTCCCACATCGTGTCGAACTCCTGCATACCCTCGCGCTTGTACACGATCTTCGGATCTTCCTGGGCGTAGCCGCGGAGGCCGACGCTACTGCGGAGGTTGTCCATCGTGAGCAGGTGCGTCTTCCACGCGCTGTCGAGTTGCTCCAGCACGAGGCCGCGTTCCACCGAATGCATTTCGGGGCGGTACTTGGAATCGAAGGCGTTCAACACACTGTCGCGGGCCGCCTCGCGGGAAAGGCCCGTGAGCTTAGCGGCATCGAGCGCGAGCCCGAGTTCGCCCGTCGCCCACTCGGCCAGTTCCTTCGCATCCTCGGCCTCGGCCACGCGGGCCCCGCTGAAGATGTCGTCGGTCCGGGCATCGACCGCCTCGATGTCGCCGGCCGGCATGGCCTTCGCCGTCATCTCTTGGAGCTTCTCGCGCAACTTGCTCCGCGGCTCGGTGCGAACGAATTCCTCGGTGAAGCCCTCGGCCTCGATGGCCTTGCTGGCCGCCGCGAAGAAGCCGGTCTCGGCGTCGGGCTTCTCCCCGGCCTTGGACGCGAGTGCCGTGCCGACGCGGCTCTTGGACCATTGGAACAAACCGTCGCGGTCGAAGCGCTGCCCGCCGCCCTGCTGCGGCTTGTCGCTCATGTAGTTCTGCATCGCGACGCGGACCGGGAATTCGAGATCCTTGTTGTGGTACCCCTCGCGAACCCGCGTCACGAGGAACGCCTTCAGGTCGCGCCCGGAGCGAGCCGCGATCTCTTCCATCGGGAGCTTGACACCGAACTTCTGCCGGGCCCAATCGGTGAGCGACTCGGCACCGTAGGACCGCGTGAGGAAGCGCTGGCCATCGGAAAGATCGACGCCGCGAACCGCGGTTTCGGCCTGCTTCACGAGCCGTTCGGTGAGTTCCTCGGGGGCGATCTTCTTGAGGTCGCGCTCGCTGCTCTTGAGCCCGAAGCGGGCGTTCACGGCCCGGCTCATCTCGTTCCACTTCCAGTCGCTCGGCTCCTCGTCCGGGTTCAAGTTCTCTTCGGTGAGTTCCTGAATCACGGTGGGGACCATCTGGAGCGCCTTGTCCAGCGCGGCCTTCTGGGAATCGTCGTAGCTGCCTCGGAACTCGGAGGGCGAGAACTCGACGCCGAGGCGGTTGCTGGCGAACTCGGCGAAGCTCGCCGGACCGTAATCCTCGGTGAGGAACTTATCGACGGCCATGTTCGCCTGCTCGTCGATCATGTCGAGGATCATGGCGCGCGGGTTCTTGCCGTCGAGCACTTCTTGCCGCGAGCCGTAGACGCGCTTGCGCTGGTAATCCATCACCTCGTCGTATTCGAGCAGGTTCTTGCGCTGGTCGAAGTGGTGCTCTTCGACCTTCTTTTGGGCCTTCTCAATGCGGCGCGTGACCATACCGGATTCGATGGCCTCGCCTTCCTGCATGCCGAGGCGGGTGAGGACGTTGGCGACCCACTCGCCGGCGAAGAGCCGCATGAGGTCGTCTTGAAGCGAGAGGTAAAAGCGACTGGAACCGGGGTCGCCCTGACGTCCGGCGCGGCCGCGAAGTTGGTTGTCGATGCGGCGGCTCTCGTGGCGCTCGGTGCCGACGATGTGGAGCCCGCCCATCTCCGCGACCTTACGGCCCTCTTCCTTCATCTTCTCCTTGCTCTCGATCTCGTGAATCGTCGCGGCCCAGACGTCGTTGGGAATCTCGAGCCGGGTGGGGTAAAGGGGGCGGCCGTCGGCGTCCTTCGATTGCTTCAAGCGGGCCCAGGCGAGGGTCTCGGGGTTGCCGCCGAGGATGATGTCCGTGCCGCGGCCGGCCATGTTCGTGCTGATGGTTACGGAGCCGAGCCGCCCGGCCTGCGCCACGATCTCG
>JAYTUG010000251.1:0-7489 GCA_043744695.1 Gemmataceae bacterium | reverse complement strand
GCGTGAAACGCGGCGTATAACGACGACCGAATTTCGTTCGCCGCTTGCGGCTTCGCGATGTAGCATCCCGCCCCATCGCGAAGCCGCAAGCGGCGATTGCATTGCATTCCCCCTATAATCACTTCACACCTTCAATCCGGAGCCCCTCAATGACCGTTGCCGATACGCTCCGCGAGTGTCACCGACTCCGCAAACACATCAAGGCACTTCAGGAAGAAATCGACCGCGGGCCCCGAGTGGTCAAAGCCATCCAGGATCGCCTCGACCGCGAGCAACTCGACCATAAAGACCACTACGATTCGATCACCAAGTTGAAACTCAAGCAGCGCGACGACGAGGGAACGCTCAAGCAAACCGACACCCGGCTCAAGAAACTCGAAGAGCAACTCACCGGCATCTCTGTGACCAAGGAGTTCGAAGCGAAGAGGTCCGAGATTCGACAAGCATCCGAGAAGAAGGCCCAGATCGAAGACGCAATTCTCACGACCATGAGCGAACTGGAAGAGAACAACAACGCGATCCCGGCCGTGGAGAAGAAGTGGGCCGACGCCCAGGCCGAGTTCGCTCAGGCTGGCGTGGACGCCAAGGAACGCACGGGCGTACTCAAGGCCGATCTGGAAGGCTCGAAGGCGGCACTGGTCAAGATCGAGGTCGAAATTCCCGCCAAGAATCGTGCGCAGTACGATCACTTGGTCAAGGCGCGCGGGCCGGATGCACTCGCGGCCGTCAAGAACAAGGTCTGCCAGGGGTGCAACACCGGCGTCTCGCAGCAGCGGCTGCTCGAAGTGCAATCCGGGCTCTACATTCTCTGCCAGAGTTGCGGTAGAATTCTCTTCCCGGTGACGGAGTGAAGCCCGATTTGGAGCGTTCGCCATGACCAAGTGGAAGTACATGTCGGCGCAGTTCGTAACCGCCGGCCTCGGCGATCAGGCCACCGTCGAGAAAGTGCAGGAGAACGCGAACGCCCTGGGCCTTTACGGCTGGGAACTCGTCTCCTCGAACGTCTACCACAATGCGGATGTGGGCCAGGACGTACTCATTCTCTTCTTCAAAAAGCCACTTCAAGAAGACGTCTTGACCACACCAACACCCCAACCCTTCGGCTATCCGCTCGGGCGTTAGTTCAAAACTCCGCGCTGCCCGGTGTGCGCGGGAATGGGATCACATCGCGGATGTTCGCCATCCCGCTCAAGAACAGAATCGTACGTTCGAGCCCGAGGCCAAAGCCCGCGTGCGGCACGGTGCCGAAACGGCGCAGGTCCAGGTACCAATCGTAGGCTTCCGGTTCGAGCCCCTGCTCGCGCATGCGGCCTTCGAGTACCTCCAAGCGTTCCTCGCGCTGGCTACCGCCGATGATCTCGCCGACGCCCGGCACCAGCACGTCCATCGCCCGCACCGTCTTCCCGTCGTCGTTCACGCGCATGTAGAAGGGCTTCAACGTACGCGGGTAATCGAACAAAATCACCGGGCACTTGAAGTGCTGCTCGGTGAGGTAGCGTTCGTGCTCGGATTGCAGGTCGTTGCCCCAAGCCACCGGATATTCCCACGTCTTGCCGGCCTTCTCCAGAATCTCCACGGCCTCGGTATACGGCACCCGTTTGAACGGGTTGTTCAGCACGTTTTCGAGCCGCGCGAAGACGTCTTTATCCACGCGCTCGGCGAAGAACTTCATGTCTTCCGCGCAGTGTTCGAGGGCATCCGCGATGATGCGTTTGAGGAACGCCTCGGCGAGGTTCATGTTGTCCGTCAGGTCGTGGAATGCCATCTCCGGTTCGACCATCCAGAACTCGGCGAGGTGCCGCGGCGTGTTGCTGTTCTCGGCGCGGAACGTCGGGCCGAACGTGTAGACCTTGCCCATCGAGCACGCGAACGACTCCACTTGTAGCTGGCCGGATACTGTGAGGAACGCGGGTTTGTTGAAGAAGTCTTTGGTGAAATCGACTTTGCCGTCGGCCATGGGCGGCTTGTCCGGATCGAGCGTACTCACGCGGAAGAGCGCACCCGCGCCCTCGCAATCGCTGGCCGTGATGATCGGCGTGTGAACGTAGAGGAAGCCCTGCTCCTGGAAGAAATCGTGGATCGACTTGCAGACGCGGTTGCGAAGCCTGGCGATGGCTCCGAACGTGTTGGTTCGCGGGCGGAGGTGGGCGATGGTGCGGAGGAACTCGTAGGAATGGCCCTTCTTTTGAAGTGGGTATTTCTCGGCGTCGGCATCGCCGACGAGTTCGATGGCGGAGGCGTGAATCTCCGTGGCTTGCCCCTTGGCGGGAGACGCCTTCACTTCGCCGTCGATGCTCACGCTCGCGCCGGTGCGGAGGTGCTTCACGATCGTTTCGTAGTTGGGAAGTTCGCCGGGTGCGACGATCTGCACGTTTCCTTGGCACGAGCCGTCGTTCAGTTCGACGAAGCTGAATCCGCCCTTGGAATCGCGGCGCGTGCGGACCCATCCACGCAGGCGAACGAGCTTGCCGACGCTCTCGGGTTTGCGAGCCTCGGCCACGGTGATGACATCCATCGTGCGGTCTCCAGGAAGCGGTGTTGCCACTTTCTATTGTGGCAACTGGAGCCCTCCTGGGCGAATCCGCGATTCGAGTCACTTGTCGCCCTTGAAGCGGAACTCCGACCCGCCCAACAGTTGATCGGACGCAATCGTCGGGCAGACGTACTTCTCGATGTGCTCGACGATCAACCGGGTGCCCTCGAAGTGGCTCACCATCGGCGGCATCTTCGGGTTGTACATCGTGTCGGTGAGGTCGCGAACGAGCACCACGTTTTTGCCGTTCTTCGCGAGTTGCCTCAGGCCGAAGGGCCGTCCGAGCACGCACATGTTCGTGTGGACGCCGACGAGCATGACGTTGGCAATTCCGCGTTCTTCGAGCAGGTTCCAGATCTCGACGCCGGAGTCGCTGATCGCGTCCTCGTTGCGAATGGCGATCCCCGCGTGTTGGCTCTTCCACGGAGCCTTGGGGTTGCGACCCATCGCCTTGAGCTTCGCTTGCCACTCGGCGTGTTCGGCCGGGTCGTCGTCTTCGCCGCCGTCGGTCTGATCGATCGGGTACTTGCCCTTGTCTTCAGCGGGGATCTTGCGGCACCATTCGTCGATCAATTTGGGAAGGTTCTTGGCCGTCGGCGCGGCCTGTGCCCGCTTGCGGGCCGCGTGGTCCTTGTACGGTTCCATGCAACTGGACGGGGCGTGAATGATGAACGCGCCCTGAGCCCGAGCCTTCGCAAGAAACTCGTTCATGCGCGGAACGAGTTCTTCTTCCCGACGAACGGCGTTGAGGCAGTGGTGGGCGTCCCACATGTCGCAGACGATGATGGCCGTCTGCTTCGCCGGCCACTGTTGGGTCGTGGAAACGACTTCGAACTTGCCTTCCTTTTCGACGCGCGACCGCTTGGCCAGTTTGAAGTCGCCTTCGTCGGCGAACGCGGAAACGGAGAGAACGATTGCCGCAGCACAGGAACCGAGATAGTGGAGTCGCATCGTGAACCTCCAGGAGGGTGGCTGGGGAAGCTTGCCATTGTGCGGGAAGTTCGGGCGCGGAGCAAGGAAGACTTCGCGTTGGAATTGGCTCGATGGGGCTGGTGCCGGAAGACGTGGTCGAGCGGCCGGGCTTCTTGGAGCCCGGCTACTTCCTGCCGAAGTGGTTTTCTTAACCGACGAACACACCGTCGAGCAAGGGAGTGTTTCCGAACACGGGAATATCCTGGAAGAGCGGCGGCTGAGCGCGACCGCGAAGGCTCGAACCGCGGTAGACGCGGACATCGCCTGCGAGGCCCGCACCGCTACCCGTCACGATGTCCGCACGGCCATCGTTATCGACGTTCTTGACGGTGACGCGAACGCCGCCGCGATCCGAGGTGTTTCCCGAGTAGAAGTCCGCGAGTGGGCTGGAGAAGGCTACGAGTGGACTGCGAGTCGTCAGCGTCTGACCGCTGAGCGCGAGTACGCGCGGCCCACCTCCATCGCCGGCACCGGCGATGAGGTCGCCGAAGCCGTCCCCGTTCACATCGCCAATCGCCAGGTAGACGCCGTTCCGCAGATTGACCGCGTCTGCACCGGGGAAGACGAAGAAGTCGTTGACGAGTTTGGTTCGAGAAGTGAACAGCGTCGTGCCGTTGTAGACGACGACGCGCGGCCCGCCGCCCGGACCCGCCGCCACAGCCAGATCGTCGCGACCATCGTGATTCATATCGCCGACGGCGGTGCGGGCACCTCCACGGAAGCTCGCATCGGCGATTCCGAAGAAGTCCGCGAGGGGATAGACGCCCGTCGAAGGCTTGAAGGAGTAGATGACGACGCGCGGGCCGCCGCCGTTGTCCGCACTGACCACGACATCGGCTCGACCGTCGCCGTCGAGGTCTCCTACGGAGACGAACGCTCCACCGGTAAAGTCTTCGCTTCCGCGGAAGGGTGCGGTCGGCGGGATGATCCAGCGCGTCTGATCGCCACTAAAGACGCCGAACCGCGTGGGCACGCCTGGCCCCGTAGCCACCACGTAGTCGGGAATGTTGTCGCCGTTCACGTCGCCGACGGCGATGCGAACCGAGTCGCCGCTGACCCCAAAGTAGGCTTGGATGTTCTGGGAGAGTACGGTGTCGTAACTGCCGCTGCCCCCGATCGCAAGCCCGAGGGCAGACCCGTTGGTGCCGACGCCGAGGACCGGGTTACCGGTCGGGAGGAATCGGTCGAGCCCGTCCAGCGTGAGCGTGGCGCGCCCGCCCGTCGCCTCCCAGAAGTTCTTCAAGGTGGGGTCGCCGTCCGAGCCGGGCCGCCCGAACAGTTCAACATCGGTGTCGTAGGTGTCGAGTTCCGCCTGAGTGAGCGGGTTCGGCGTGAGGATGACGGTGATGGCGCGGAAATCTTTCTGTGAGGTCGCTGGGGTTGGGAGCCGCAGTCCTTCTTGCGAGATGATGTTGTTGATCGTCAGAGTTTGGATCGAATCGGCGCTGAATTGGCCGAGTGCAAAGTTCGTGAACGCACCGTTCACCGCGTACTGAATGTCCGCGACCTCTGCCGCGTTGATCAGGCCCATATTGTAGAGTTCGAGCGGTGCATAGCCGATGGTGTTGGCGGCGGTGCCGGCGCTTTGAGGCTGCCAGTCGGCGGTGCCCTTGGGTCCGTGGGCCTCATAGAGCCCGGGGCTGATCTGGCGGAGTGTTCCGGGTGCCCAGCCGCCGAGTTGCCCGCCGACGCTGGAAAAGCCCCAGTGACCGGGGACCGAACTCTGCAATTCCGGCAAGTAGGCAGACCAACGGTGAGTCAGTTCGTGAAGGCTGGTCCGCTGGCGAATCGTCTCTTCATCAATGAGGTGAATGACCGTTTGGAGTTTGCCGCCCGATCCCCACTGAGCGCCGTCGTTGTAGATCGGCGTGCCGATGCCGGAGGGATCGCCGATTCCCAGGGTGTCGTTCTTGACGGGATAAGTCACACCGAAATAGGTCGCTGCGGCTGGGATGGTCGTCTGATTGTTGACGAAGATGATGTGGTCGAACTGGTCGGGGAAATACTGATAGATGCGTTGGGCCATGGCCTCGGCCTGGGCTTGGGTCTGGGTGCCGTTCGACCAAGCGACCCAATCCGGAGCAGCCAGTTGGATGGAAGCGATGCGGCCGCTGGTGTTGATCGAAAGGGTGTAATCGACCCCGACACCGACAGGGATCAGGGTCGATCCGGTCGCCGGGCAATCGCGTTGTTCGAGGAACTCGATGTTCAGGCGCGATTTCATGGGGTCGATCTCGAAAGGGGAATGCTGCGAATCATCCGTTTTGGGCGCAGGCTCTACGAGAGAAAATTCTAACGCCGGGAATGGGCTCAAGTCAAAGGAGAAACGAGCGCCGCCCCCATTCGGGAGGCTTTCCGCGACGCGCCGCCCGAAGAATCCGGCGGACCGCCGTTTGCGCCACAACCATTCCGACGAGGCAACCGCTCCGACCGATTGCCCGCGTCAGAAGTTTCCGAGAGTCTTGCGAAACCGGTCGATCGAAGCCCGCACTTCCGTGATGCCGTGTTCCACCGAAGACCAACCGAGTGGCTCGATGATCACGCCCTCGAGCTGCTTGTACGTGCTGAAGAAGTGTTCGACCTCCCGCAGGAAGTGGTGCGGCACGTCCTCCAATTTCTTGATGTCCCCAAAAAGCGGGTCCTTGTTCGGCACGGCGAGTAGCTTGAAGTCGTTGTGCCCGTTGTCCTTCATCTTGAAGATGCCGACGATTCGCGCTTCGATCAGGCATCCGCTGAAGGTCGGTTCGTTCACCATCACCAGAATATCGGAGGGGTCGCCATCTTCGGCCAAAGTCTGGGGCACGAAACCGTAATCGCCGGGATACATGGTGGAGCTGTAGAGGTAGCGGTCCATCTTGATGAGGCCGGTGGCCTTGTCCACCTCGAACTTCGTTCGCCGTCCCTTGGGGATTTCGACGATCATGTTGGCGACATCCTGCTCGCCGGTGCCGGGCGGGATCATCATGTAATCGCGGATGTAATCGCGTCTTGCGAACATGCGGGCCTCGAGGGCGAGATTGGTGGTCGAGAGGTGGAGCTAACTTATGGACTCGACCGACTGCCGCGCTCCCTTCCGCGGACTCTGAGCCGGGGCTAAACGATTTTCTCCCCTCCCAAATAGACCTGCCGCACGTTGAGAGCAGCGTCCATCGCGACCAGGTCCGCTCGTTTGCCGACTTCGATGCTACCGATTTCCTTCTCGAGTCCCAGAATCCGTGCTGGGGTGAGGCTGGCCATGCGCACGGCCTCGGGCAGGGGCACAAGCGCCGAGAAATGCATCGTCCGCACGGCTTGGTCCATGCCGGTAACGCCGGAGGCCAGGGCCGTGCCGTCGAGCGTGACGCCGACGCCGTTCATTTTGCGAACCATCTCGCCGCGACCTTCCGGCCCGAACCAGTATTCGCCATCCGGCAGGTCGACGGCCCGCATCGAATCCGTGACCAGTGCCAGCCGATTCGGCCCCTTGATCTTGTACGCGAGCCGCAACAATTCCGGCGTGAGGTGCTGCCCATCCGCGATGACTTCGGTCGTGAGTTGGTCGAAGAAGAGCGTCGCTTCCATGACGCCGCCGCGCATCGGGTAGGTTTGCGTTTGCCGCAACCGAGCCCGGTCGGACATGGCGCAAAATAGGTGATCGACGTGCCGCACGCCCCAGCCCACAGCCGCTTCCATCTGCGGGAACGTGGCGAAGCTGTGCCCGGCGTTGAACTTCACGCCACGCTGGGAATACGTTCGCACCAGCCACTCCGCGTTCTCGATCTCCGGCGCGACCGTCACCACGAACGGCATCGTCCCGGCGAGTTGCATCAGTGGCTCGGAATTCGCGGCATCCGGAACCAGGAAGTCTTGATCGGGGTGGCATCCGCGAGCCGGCCGGGCGAAGTACGGCCCGTAAAAATGGGAACCGACGATGCGAGCACCAGCCGAGTCCTCGAAACCCGGTTTCTGCTTTGGAAACCGGGTTTCTTCATGAAGAAAACCGGT
>JAYTUG010000250.1:0-7492 GCA_043744695.1 Gemmataceae bacterium | reverse complement strand
ACAAGGAATCGAAATACCGCAGCAGCATGAACGTACTCCGGCGGCCCGGTTCCGAAGGAATCGAAGTACTCGGCCACCACGAATTGCTCATCCCGCTGTTCCACGCGGCCGTGCTGGCGAAACTCGCGGCCAGTGACAACGGACTGTCACAAGCAGCCTAGCCGCTTGCGGCTTCGCGATGGAATCGGAGAGACAAGGATGTCGGCGGACCTGATCGAACTCGTGCAGAAGCTCGGCGAACCGCGCGTGCTCGTCGTCGGCGACGTCATGCTCGATCGCTACATCTGGGGCAACGCCGAGCGCATCAGCCAGGAAGCGCCGGTGATCCTGCTGCGCGCGGACAAGCGCGAAGAGCGGCTCGGCGGGGCCAGCAGCGTCGCTACCATGCTGCAAGCCCTCGGCGCGAAGACGAGCCTCATCGGGGTCGTCGGCAAAGACTCCGACGGCCTGCAGACCCGAAGCATTTTGGAGAACCTCGGCATCGACGCCGAGGGCGTCATCGCCGATCCCGATCGCCCGACCACCGTGAAAGAACGCTACATCGGACGGGCCCAAGCTCGCCATCCCCAGCAAATGATCCGCGTCGACTTCGAGAATCGCGAGCCCGTGAGCGAGGCCATCGAACGCACCATTTCGCGCATCCTGGACGAGAAGATTCGCGAAGTCGATCTCGTTCTCATCAGCGATTACGACAAGGGCGTCTGCACCTTCGGGCTCTTGCAAAAGAGCATCGAGTTGGCGAAAGCAGCCGGCATCAAGGTGATTGCCGACCCAATTCGCGGCGGCGATTACTCGAAGTATCGCGGCTGCTCGGCGATCACGCCCAACCGCCTCGAAGCGGGTCTCGCGACCGGCCGCACCATCCACACGCTCGATGAAGCGCTGCAATCCGCGGCTGAACTTCGCGACCAACTCGACCTCGAAGCCGGAATCGTCACGCTCGATAAAGACGGCATGGCCCTGGCCCACCGAGATGGCCGTCGCGAAGTCTTCCCCACGCGTGCCCGGCAGGTCTACGACATCACCGGTGCCGGCGACATGGTCATGGCTTCGCTCGGGCTGGCCCTCGCCTCGGGCGCGGATTTCGACCCGGCCATTCGGCTGGCAAATGTTGCGGGCGGGCTCGAAGTCGAGAAGATCGGCGTGGTCACCGTGAGCCGCGACGAGATTCTCGCGGACTTGCTGCACGCTCCTTTCCGCGCGGCGGAACGCATCCCCGGCGCGAGCAAAATTCAATCGGTGCCGCACTTGCTCGCCGATCTAGAATCGCGGCGCCAGAAGGGGCAGCTGGTCGCGTTCACCAACGGTTGCTTCGACGTTCTGCATGCGGGTCACGTTCAATATTTGCACGAGGCGCGGGCCCAAGCCGATTGCCTCGTCGTGGGGTTGAACAGCGATTCGAGCGTGAGGCAACTCAAGGGATCGGCCCGGCCGCTGAACCCCGTCGAAGCGCGGGCCGTGGTGCTCGCGGGCCTTCAAGACGTGGATTTCGTCACGATCTTCGCCGAGCCCACGCCCTTGTCGTTGATTCGTGCGATCCGCCCGGACGTGCTCGTGAAGGGTGCCGATTATCGGAAGGACGATGTGGTCGGAGCGCAATTCGTGGAGAGCCACGGCGGACGCGTACATCTGGCGGGGTTGCGCGAAGGGTTCTCGACCACGGACATCATCGAGCGCATGAGAGCGGCTTGAATGGAAGCTCGCAACGAAGGCACAAAGCTCGCACAAAGAGGCACAAAGAAGAGAGATGGATGCTCATACTTCGGAATCGAAAGCGAAGGCCGATGCGTTGTCGAAACGGATCATTGGAGCGGCAATCGAGGTTCATCGTACACTCGGTCCGGGCTTGCTGGAAGAAGCTTACGAAGAGTGTCTGTGTCGCGAACTGGAACTACAGGGTATCGCGTTCCGAAGGCAAGTGATGATCGACATCGACTACAAAGGCAAGGTCGTGCGAAACGCATTCCGCCTCGACTTGCTCGTCGAAGAATTGGTGATTGTCGACCTCAAGTCGATCGATCGATTCCACCCGATTCACGAGGCCCAGATCCTGACATACCTTCGCCTCGCAGAACGCTGGTTGGGTTTGGTAATTAACTTCAACATGCCGGTGCTGAAGGATGGAATCATGCGTCGCGTCCGAGGCTGAAAAACGGTTCCCTTTGTGTTTCTTTGTGTGATCTTCGTGTCTTTGTGGTGAGTTTCGAGTCACTAGCAGTGAGTTTCGAGTGAATCGCATCGCGCTGTTTCTTCCGAACTGGATTGGCGATGTGGTGATGGCCACGCCGGCGATCCGCGCCGTGCGCGAACGCTACCCTGCCGCGGAACTCATCGCCGTGGCGAAGCCCTATGTCGCGGATGTGCTCGCGGGCTCGCCTTGGTTCCAACAGACCGTTCTCTACGACAAAGGCGGACCGCGCGAACAGCGACTGTGGCCCGTCGCACGGAAGCTGCGAGAAGCAAGCATCGACGGCGCGATCCTGTTCCCGAATTCGTTTCGCACCGCGATGCTCGCCGCTCTCGGCGGTTGCCGGCAGGTCGTCGGCTTCGCACGCTATGGCCGCAGTTTCCTGTTGAGTCGGGCTCTAAAACCGAAGACGGACTTCTGGGGCCGTACCGTTCCGCTGCCGATCATCGACGACTACAACCGCCTCGCAATCGCGCTCGGCACGCCCGACCCCGGCTACAGGATGGAACTCTTCACCACGCCGACCGGTGAGGACGCCGCGAACGCGATGTGGGACCGCTTCGGGCTTCACAAATACCCGCGTGTGGTGGGCCTGAACCCCGGTGCGGCGTTCGGTGCGTCGAAGCACTGGCCCACCGATTCGTTCGCTCAGCTAGCTCGAATGCTCACTCAGAAACTCGGCTGCGCCGTGGTCGTGCTTTGCGGTCCGAGCGAGCGGAACGTCGCCCGACAGATTGCCGAGGATGCTCGCAGCCCGCACGTGTTCCCGCTCAGTGACATGACGCTGTCACTCGGGCTGACCAAGTCCGTGGTGGCGCGGCTCGACCTGCTCGTGACGACGGACAGCGGCCCGCGGCACTTCGCGGCGGCGTTCGATCGCCCGGTCGTCACGCTCTTCGGCCCCACCCATATCGAGTGGACGGAAACGTACTTCGAGCGCGCGGTCCACGTTCAGAAGAAGGTGCCGTGCGGGCCGTGCCAGAAGCGAATCTGCCCGCTCGACCACCGCTGCATGCGCGATCTGAGCCCCTTCGAAGTCTTTGCATCCGTGGAAAGCTTGCTCACCCGATTCCCGTTGCCTCTGAGCGCGGAGGTGCGTCGTGCTGCTTGAGGTCGCTTCCCAACCGGCGTTGGCCCCACTCGGTGCGCGGCTCATCCCCGCCTCGCGCGACTGGGTCGAAGTCCATCCACGCTTCCGCGCGCGACTCGCGGCGCAGCGACTCCTGACGGCGGAAGCGATCCTGAACCTTCCCGGCGAGATCGTCTCCGGGCATCCGGATCGGCACGTTCTGCGGGTCGAATTGGGCTATTTGAAGCGGCAGCACTCCGTCGGCTGGCGCGAACGACTTCGGCAGAAACTGGCCGGGTTCGGGTGGTCGTCGCGGTGCATCCGCGAAGCTCGCATCCTCAAGGAACTCGAACGGGAAGGGCTCCCGTGCCCGCAATGGATCGCGTTCGGCGAGGACGGCGAAGGCCGGGCGTTCCTGCTCGTGGAAGAACTCGCGGGCTTCGTCGAGTTGCGAAAGCTGCTGAGTGACAACCGATTGTCACTGAACGATCGAACTCGGCTCGCGGAGCGGCTCGGTCGGGCGGTCGCGGAGTTGCACGTGGCCGGGTTCACCACGCCGGACCTGACCGCGAAGCACGTCTACGTGAACTCGGAGACGCTCGCAATCGCACTGCTCGACTGGCAGAACGCGAAGCGCATCCACCCTAGGAGCGCGGGCGTCTCGCCCGCATCTTCACTCGCCGCTCTCGATGCCTCGCTCGCGGATGATCTCGTCGATCCTCGCCTGCGGCTTCGCTTCCTGTGGGCGTACGCGCGAGTCGCGCAACGCAGCGGCCTGGCGCTGCGCCGCTTCTCCAATTTCGTTCGCAAAATTCGCACGCTCGCAACTCGCCTTCGCAGCCGCCGTTCGATCCGCGATCAGCGACAGGCCGCTGTCACTGCGGTCGAGCAACGGCTCGTCTGGGTCGCGGGTGAGGCCGTGTGCGCGATCCCGGAGATCGCGGCAAGCTGGCCGAAACCCGCTATTGCGCCGCCGTTCTATTCCGTCGCTAACGCTTCCGGCTCTTTAGAACTGACGCTGCCGGATGGTCGGCCCGCGAGGCTCATTCGCGGTCGCACCTTCGCCCCGCTCGCACGGTTTCTCGCTACCCTTCGCGGTAAGGCGTGGCGCTCGCCGGGCGTCAGGCTCGGCCGCGTTCTGTTTCACTTGCAGCGGTATGGCTTGCCCGCTCCGCAACTCTACGCCTTCGGCCAAAGCTCGTCCGAGTGGTTCGCACTCCTCGCGCCGCCGCAGGGCCGACCGCTCGCGGAGTGGCTGCCAAACTGCACCGACGATTCGCTTCGCGCCGAGGTTCTGGAGCAGGCCGAGTATTTGTTGAACAAGCTCGACGATGCCGGTTGCGTCGTTCGCGGCGAGCCGTTCGTCGTGAGCGAAACCGGGCGCGTCTCCATCGGCAACGTCGAGGCCATCCGGATTCGATGAACCATTCCACGCCAGTGCGTTCAACCTCTCCCGCACCCTCGTTGTGGCGAAGGCTGCTCCACGGAACGCGCCAGATTCGCCAGCAGCCGGACTGGGTTCGCTTCGCGGGTGAAGGCTGGCCCGACCGCATCATGGCCGAAGTCGTGACGGACAAATTGCACGAGAAGCAGGGCCGTGCCATCGCGCGATGGACGCTGACCGACGGCTCGCAAAAGCTGATCACGTTCTTGAAGCGGCACTACAAGTTGCCCTGGTTTCACGGCGTACTGGCAACGCTCTTCCCGCGGCAAGCGTGGTCGCCGGGATTGCAAGAATGGCAACATCTCGAGTGGGCGAAGGCCGAGGGCTTGCCCGTGCCGCGGGCCGTGGCGGCGGGGCAGTTCGTCGGGCCGTGGTTCAAGCTCAGCGGTTTCATCGCGGTCGAAGAACTCACGGGCATGCTGCCCTTGCATCAGGTCGTGCCGCTGGCGTTCGAGCGGCTCGACCCGGCTAGCTTCCTGCGGTGGAAGCGCGGGCTCACGGTCGAACTGGCCCGCATCGCCCGAGAACTCCATCGGCGAAAAGCCTTCCACAAGGACCTCTACTTCTGCCACTTCTACATCGACGAATCGTTGACTCAGCGCGTACCTGAGTCGTGGTCGAATCGCGCGATCATGATCGACCTGCACCGCATGGCAAAGCACACGTTGCTCGCGAAGTGGTTCCAGGTGAAGGATCTCGCACAGTTCTGGTATTCGTCCGAAGTGCCGGGCGTGACCGCTCGCGATCGGCTGCGGTTCTGGAAGCTTTACGGCCTCGGCGGCGAGTGGCTTCGACCGCTGATCCGTACCAAGTGGCAACTCTATCGGCGGCATGCTAGACGCAAGAAGCAGAAGGCAACCGGGAGTATCGGCTGATGGACATTGCACTGTGTTACGAGAGTGTGTTGCCGGCGCGCGGTGGTGCCGAGACGTACATCGGCGACCTCGCGCGGCGGCTGGCGCGCGACGGCCATGCCGTGCATCTGTACGCGTGCCGATGGGATGCGTCGTCGCTGCCCGCGTCCACGCACTTTCACCGGTTGGAAGTTCCGAGCGGTCCGCGGTTCATGCGGCCTAGGCGATTCGCCTCTGCCTGTGAAGCCGCACTCAAGAACGCGCACCACGACGCCAGCATCGGCTTCGACAAGACCTGGGGTCAGGACATCCTGTATCCGCAAGGAGGACTTCACGCGGCCTCGGCGTTTCACAATCGGTTGAAGTTTACGAACGGGTTGGAGCGCGCGGTGGCGGCTGCCGGGAAGTGGCTCGACCCCGCCGCGTGGTCGTTCGCCAAGCTCGAACGCAAGCAGTATCTCGGCCCGAACCGGCCGCTCGTGATCGTCAACAGCAAGATGGTGCAGCGGCACTTCGAGCAGTTCTACGGCGTGCCCGCGGAAGACGTGCGGGTGGTGTACAGTGCCATCGACCCGGATCGGTTCATCGCCGAAGATCGCTTGAAGCGACGGCAGGCGGAACGCGACAGTTGGGGCGTGACCCCGGACGATACCGTGGGCCTGTTCGTGGCGATGAACTACCGCTTGAAGGGGCTCGCGCCACTCATCCGCGCCGCGGCTCTGGTTCCGCGCGGCAAGCCGTTCAAGCTCGGCATCGTCGGGCATCCCAAGTTCGGCCACTATCAGCGGCTCGCGGAGCGGCTCGGCGTCGCCGATCGCATCAAGTTCCTGGGTCACCGCGACGACCCAAAGAATGCTTATTTCGCGGCTGACTTCCTCGTTCACCCGACGTTCTACGATCCGTGTTCGCTCGTCGCGTTGGAAGCGCTGGCGTGCGGCCTACCCGTCATCACCACCCGCTACAATGGTGCTTCGGAACTGCTCACGCCGCCGACCGATGGCTTGGTGATCGACGACCCGCACGACGCCCCCGCGCTCGCCGCCGCGATGGCGAAGATGCTCGACCGCGGCTACCGCTCGAGTGCCTCGCAGGCCGCTCGCCAGACTGGCAATCGCTGGACCTTCGAGCACCACTATCGGGCGCTGCTCAACGTCTTCGGCGAGGTGCGGCAACTCAAACGCGCCGCATGATCCGGCACCCGTACAGTAACCGAATGAACCGTACCCACTGGACCCCGCCGGCCGGCACCCGCGGGATCGTCTTCGATTGCGATGGCACCCTCGCCGACACCATGCCGGCTCACTTCGTGGCCTGGACCGCGATGCTCACGCGGCACGGCATCCCGTTCACCGAAACGCGCTTCTACGAACTCGGTGGCATGCCCACCGCTCAGATCATCCGCATTCTTTCCCAGGAAACCGGCATCCCGGTCTCCGACGTGAACGCGATGGTTCGGGAGAAGGAAGTGGCCTTTCTGGAATGCCTTCATGCCGTGAAACCGCTGGAGAAGGTGGTTGCGGTAGCGGAGGCGTTTCGCGGAAAGCTCCCGATCGCCGTCGCCAGCGGTGGCTATCGCGACACGATCGTCCGCACGCTGGACGTGCTGGGGATCCGCGAGTGGTTCGATGCGATGGTGACGGCCGAGGATACGGAGCGACACAAGCCCGAGCCAGATGTCTTTCTTGAAGCGGCACGAAGGCTCGCGGTGCCACCCGAATGGTGCGTCGTGTTCGAAGATACGGACATCGGGCTACTCGCGGCTCACCGCGCCGGCATGGCCTTCGTGGACGTGCGAACCGATTGGTGAATCGATCGCGGCGGCTCTGCGGCATCAGAGCTTTAGCAGGCTGCTGAAAAATCGGCCTGCCTTCCGGCTTGTCGTTTTCTTGCGGTCTTTCAAAGCTCTCGTGCCGACCCTTCGGAGCCGGCTCAACTCA
>JAYTUG010000249.1:0-1959 GCA_043744695.1 Gemmataceae bacterium | reverse complement strand
CCGCTTAGCTAAGCGGGCGAGACGCCCGCGCTCCCAGGGAAGAATAGCGTTGCTCCCATGAGCCTCTCCCGCTGGTTGTTGCTCGCACTCCTCGCGGTTGGCCTCGGCTTCGCGGCGTACCGGTACTTGCGGCGAACGGATGTCGAAGCGCCCGCCGCTCCGCTCCGATTCACCGAGGTCACGGCATCAGCGGGCATCAACTTTCGCCACGCGAACGGAGCGACCGGGAAGAAGCTGCTGCCCGAAACGATGGGCGGCGGCGTCGCCGTCATCGACTTCGACCGCGACGGCCGGCCCGATCTCTTCTTCGTGAACGGCCGGCCCTGGCCAGGGCAGCCCGATCCCCCAACCGGAAAAGCATCGCAGGCGCTCTACCGCAACCGAGGCGACGGCACCTTCGAAGACGTGAGCGCTTCGGTCGGGCTCGCCGTCGAGATGTACGGAATGGGCGTCGCCGTGGGAGACTTCGACAACGACGGCTGGCCCGATCTCTTCATCACCGCCATCGGCGGGAATCGCTTGTTCCGAAACGTCGAGGGGAAGCGCTTCGAGGACGTGACCTTGGCGTCAGGCTTTCCTCAGCCGATCTGGCCGAAGGGCGGCTTCGAGGATTTTTTGAACCGCGCCGAGCCGCTCGCGTTTCCTTCATCGGCCGCGTTCTTGGACTACGATGGAGATGGCAGGCTCGATCTGTTCGTGTGCAACTACATCGCGTGGTCGCCGGCCTTCGATCTGGGCGTGAAGGCGATCCTCACCGGCGGCACGCGGGCCTACGTGCCGCCGCAGCAATTCCCCGGCACGCAGTGCCAACTCTTCCGCAACGTCGATGGCAAGAAGTTTGAAGATGTCTCGGCGACAGTGGGGATTCACGTGCTGGAATTGAGCGGCCCCGATCGCCAACCCTCGGCCATCGGCAAATCGCTCGGCGTCGTCGTCTGCGACCTGGACCGCGACGGTTGGCCCGATCTCATCGTGGCCAACGACACCGTCCGCAATTTCTACTTTCATAATGTGCCTGCACCGAATGGCGGTCGGCGCTATGAGGAAGTCGGCCTCTACTCCGGACTCGCCTACGCGGATGGCCGACCGCGCGGCGGCATGGGCATCGACGCCGGAGAACTCTCGCCCGGATTCTTCGCCGCG
This sequence comes from Gemmataceae bacterium, assembly GCA_043744695.1. GTDB lineage: Bacteria > Planctomycetota > Planctomycetia > Gemmatales > Gemmataceae > Urbifossiella. The sequence goes on along the minus strand of JAYTUG010000249.1, from coordinate 816 downwards.
GTCGTGGCCAATTTTTCGAACGAACCGAACTCGCTCTTCAAACGAACGGGCGAGAAGCCCACGCGATTCGCGGACGTTGCGGCGGAGGTGGGGCTCGCCGGGCCGAGCCGAGCGCCGATGAAGTTCGGTGCACTGCTGGCCGACTTCGACCGCGATGGCCGGCTCGATCTGTTCACCTGTAACGGGCACCTCGAACCGGACATCGCGACCGCGCAGCCGGGCCAAACCTACAGGCAACCCGCTCAACTCTTCCGCAACGCGGGCAGCGACGAGAAGCCGTTCGAACTGGTGACGTTCCCGAGCGGAGAAGGCTTCCCGCCGATCGTCGGTCGCGGTTGCGCTTACCTGGACTACGACGGCGATGGCGACCTCGACCTCGTTCTCATGGAGAACAACGGCCCGGTCCGCCTCTTCCGCAACGACTCTCCCAAGCGGAGCGACTGGGTGCGTCTGAATCTGGTGGGGCAGAAGTCGAATCGCGATGCGATTGGAGCCGAGGTGACGGTCGAGAGCGGTAGCGTTATCCGCCGCTGGTTCGCGTCGCCGACGCACGGGTACTTGAGCCAGAGCGAGCGAACCGCGACGATCGGCCTGGGAGGCGGAACGCTCGATCGGGTGATCGTTCGCTGGCCCGGATCGGCCGCGATTCAAGAGTGGCGTGGGTTAAAGCCCGGCGAATCGCACGTTTTGGTAGAAGGGCCGTGAGGGCTCAGGGCGTCACCGGCTTCGCTTCACCTTCCTTCAGTTTCCAATAACCATCGACGGGCAGGTCAGCGAACTCCTGCACCTTGCCAGACGGCCAATAAACCGTGGCCT
>JAYTUG010000248.1:0-27883 GCA_043744695.1 Gemmataceae bacterium | reverse complement strand
GGTTTCGCGAGTGCATCGCCGCGCAGCCGCCTCCAGTTCGCTCGCCCCGCCTCGGCCAACTGTCGCTCCATCCGATTCTGATTGAACTGCTCCATCTGAAAGCACTTTACCAACCGCAACAGGCCCGTGCTTTCCTGGAGGAGTGCCATGGCTCGTTCGCCGTGTTGCGAACCCATGCGTACCTCCCGTTGGAAGTAGGCCGCGAATTGCCCGCCGATCACCCAGACGAGAATTGCCAGAAGCAAGAAACTCACCGCCAGCCAGAAGTTGACGAGGAGCATCAGCACGACGATCAACAGGAACGAGAGCGGTTGGCGAAATGGAGCGGTGAGCGAGGCATCGAGTGCCTCGCCCACGGCCTCGACCTTGCGGGCCACGAGGCTTGCCGCTTCTCCCGGACCGGAGGTGCGCACGGCGAGCGAACCGAGCCGGTAGGTGTGAAAAAAGATGGCTCGACGCAGGCGAGTCGTGGTCGCGAGCGTTGCGGCAGCCGCAAGATAGGCTGCCATGTTCGTGAGCAATCCGCGAATCAGCGCGATGGCAATCGCGAGAATGTAAAGCCCGGCAAGGTAAGTCGGGTTCGCCGTGCCCTCGGAGTTTGGCTTCCACATCCAGCCGTTCCAAGATGCCAACTCGCCCACCAGACGGCCGGTCCAACGGTTGCGCTCCCGAACCACCAAACTCAATACGCCGAGCCGCAACCGATGATGCGGCTCGACCCCCGATTCCGCGGGAGTGTTAGGAAGGTACATCTCAGACGCCGCGGTGCCGACGCGGTCGTACAAAGCGAGCGAGACGCCCGCCCGCCAGCGGAGTTCCCACTCCATAGCCGTGGGTGGCGGGGACACCTCCGCACCAGCGACGCGCTTGGAGTTCGCATCCGAGAGTCCGAACGGTTTGATGGCTTCGGCTCGATCCGCCTCCGATCGCGACGTCCACTCGTCCGCGAACTCGCGCTGTTGAGCCGGACTGAGTTGCGAAAATGATGGTATCTCGCCTTTGGACGCGAGTAGATCGACGAACAGATAGAGCAAGACCAGCAGGATCGCGTAGGAAATTGCCGAGCCGACGGAGCCCACTGCGGCACCAACGCTCTCCACGCGAGACTTGAGAAAGTCGTGACGGATTCGTTGGAACGCGGTGCTATCCACGGGCCGCTCGGGGTTCGGTGCGCTGCGAGGCGCGGAGGAATTGGTTCGTTCGCGGCGCGGTTGCCGCTGGAATTGAGCCTAGCAGAAAGCAGGCCGACCCGCACGGGTGATTCGCCTCCGCTTCCGATCTCCGCGCCGGTCGAATCGCTACATCACGCAAGGTCGCGGTCTTCGAACAAAAGTAAACCGACGAGCAGTGCAATTCCCGTGTAAAGAATGGCGTACCCGAAGACCGTGACGACGTAGGCACCGAAGCTCCACAAATCGAGCGGTGCCTCGCGGATGATCGCCGGCCCCATGTTGAAGAACTCGAGCGCCGGCAACACGACGTCGAAGAGTTGCCCCATGAATCCGACCAGCCCCAGGCCGGTCGAATCCCCGCTGTTCCTCGCCGTTTCCGTCACGCGCACCACGACGGGCGCAAGGTGGCCCAGAAAGTAGATGACCAAACACAACACGAGGTTGATCACAAAGGGCAAACGCGTCGCGAGCGCAGCGGCAATTGCGACGAAGATCATGACTTGGCCGAAGCCGAGCACGATGCCGATGGAATGTGCGAAACTGTCCGCGAACCAGGCTCCGGTGCCGCGGGCGATCACTTTGCCTGCTGCCGTGGGGACCGCCGCTTCGAATGTCGGCACGAACGTTTTCCCGGACTGAATCGCCATCGCGTCCTTGGCTTCGTTGATCTTGTCGAACTCGGGCATGACGCGGAGCGCGAAGTTCAGATTCCAGCCGATCACGAGCGACATGGCGACGCAGGCCATGAGGATGCCGAGGAACTTGCCGATGAGGAACTGCCGGCGGCTCACGGGCTTGCTCATGAGCGTAATGGCGGTTCGGCCTTCAATCTCCTCGCTGATGGACATGCTCGCCGCGAGCACGCCGAAGAGCACGGCCGCCAACATCACGACGTCGAAGCCGATCTGCTTCATCATCTTGTAGTCGTCGCCGAACGTGAAGTACGGGATGACGACCGAAGCCCAGGTGAGCCCAATGGCCCCGACGATGATGAGCCAGAACATGGGTTGCCGCCAACCTTCGCGATAAGCGGCGAGCGCCACGGCTCCGCCCTTCGGCCAGACCTTCACGAGCACGGCGGGCATCAACAGGAAGAAGTCGATGAGGAGTTGGAGGTGCAAGGCCGAACCGTACACGTACTGCCCATACCACTGGAGGTTGGCGGAATCGCCTTTGTAGCCGATGAACCCCGCGATAGTCGCCGCCGCGAGCGCAAGACCGCCCACGACGTAGCCAATCGAGACCCCGCTACGGGTCGCCCGCTCGAAGCCTTTGGGATCGATCGCCCAAAGCCACGGCATGGCAGCGGCGAACTGTATAGAAGCCAGAATGAATCCGGCCGCAAACAGCATGGGGTTGGAAAGCCAGTCGAGCATGGAAACGGATCCTAAGGGGGGGCACTTTGCCACCCAGAAAATTCGCGGCTTCCTACCAGTACGCCGTCAATCGGCCGCGGGTTCAGTCCGATAATTTGGCGGCGTACCCCAACGGAGCTTGTCGCGGAGTGTCTGATAGTAGGTACGGCCCGGAATCTTCACCAACAAGAACTCGACCTCCGCCTTGCGCACTGTGACGGTCTGGCCGAGCGTGAGTGGCCCAAGCGCCTGTCCATCCGCGGTTAAGGCCGCTCCTTCCGGACGTCGAACCCGGATGGTGTACTTCTTATTCGCGGCATCGACCAGCGGCCGATACGTGAGCGTGTGCGGGCAGATTGGCGTGATCGTGAACGCGGGAAGTTCCTGCGACAGAATCGGCCCGCCCGCCGAAAGGCTGTGAGCCGTCGAACCGATCGGCGTACTGATGATGAGCCCGTCGCCCCGGTAACTCGTCACGGCTTCGTCGTCGATCGACAAATCCAGTTCCGCGATGTGGCCCACGGAATGCGCGTGAACCACGACTTCATTCAGGCCGAGAATCGTCTTCGCGCCCGATGGCGTCGGATACTCGCACTCGAACATGAGGTGCGGGGCCACGCGGTATTCTTTCGCCAGCAATCGCGGCAAAGCGTGGACGAGTTCGTCGGGCGAGAGATCGGCTAAGAAGCCGAGGGTGCCGAGGTTCACGCCGACAACCGGAATTTGGCTGTACCCCATCTGCCTCACGGCGCGAAGGATGGAACCGTCGCCCCCGAGGACTATCGCGAGATCGGCGGTGAGTTTCGACAAATCCTGTTCTTGCCGGAGGTCGAAGGCGACCACTTCCCCCAAGCCCGCAAGGATGGGCTTCAACCACACCGCGGTCTCCACCACCTGCGGCTTGCGGTCGGTGCCCAACACGAAGAAACGCATGAGTGTCCTTACGGGAGGGAAGTCGCACTCAGTCTGGAATCATTGTGATGATACGGATTCGACCCCGGAGCCTAGGGAACGCCTGCCGCCTTGCCGTCGATGCGGCGATCCGCGGCACCATGATACAGGCCCGTCTTCGGGTCGATCCAGATGGTGTGGGCATCACCCTGCCGTTGGCCGCTGATGGCGTGGCCCTTCGACCTCAATTTTTCGACCAACCCCGCGTGCTCTTTCAAGCCCTCGAATCGCACCGAGTCCGGGAACCACTGATGGTGAAGCCGCGGCGCAGCGACGGCTTCTTGCACCGGCATGTCGAAATCGAGGACGTTCACCACTACGCACAGCACGGTATTGATAATCGTTCGGCCACCGGGGCTGCCCGTGATGAGCAGCGGCTTTCCATTCTTGTAAACGAGAGTGGGCGACTGACAACTGAGCATGCGCTTGCCCGGCGCGATGAGGTTGGGCTTGGTGCCGATCGTTCCGCCGCGCGTCGTGATGCCGGGCTTCGGGTTGAAATCCGTCATCTCGTTGTTGAGGATGTAGCCCGCGCCGCGAACCACGACCCGCGATCCGTAGCTGTTCTCCAGCGTGTAGGTGTTGCTCACCGCGAGCCCGTTTCGATCGATGATCGAGAAGTGCGTGGTGCTGTCCCCTTCGGGGGCGAGTGCGATGTCCGGTGCGAGTTTCTCGCTCGGCGTCGCGCGATTCAAATCGATTCCCGCGGCGAGTTTCTTGGCGTAGTCCTTCGAGGTCAGCGTCTCGGGAATGGTCGTGAACTCCGGGTCGCCGATGTGCCGGGCGCGGTCGCAGTACGCTCGCTTCATCGATTCGATCAGCAGGTGCGAGACCTCGGGCGACCAGCGATCGTGCTTGCGAAGCTCGAAGCATTCGAGAATGTTGAGCATCTCGGCGAGCCCGATGCCTCCGGAACTCGGCGGCGGCGCACCGTAGACATCGAAGCCGCGATAGGTCGTGTGAATGGGCTTGCGTTCGCGAGCCGTGTAAGCGGCCAGATCGTCCGCGGTGATGAGCCCGCCGCCGCGCTTCATCTCGGCAGCGAGCAACCCAGCGGGCTCGCCCCGGTAAAACGCATCGGGCCCCTTCTCGGCAATCGCGCGGAGCGTGCGGCCGAGATCGGCAAGCACGAGCTTGTCTCCAGCCTTCCAGCGCTCGCCGCCGGGCTTCCCGTAAACCCGTTTGAACTCGGCGTTGGTGGTCTTCGCATCGGCGAGAATGAGGTTCAAACCGCCCGCGAGAACCGCGTTGACGGCGAACCCTGCCTCGGCCAGTTTCACCGCCGGCATCACCACCACCTTCCAGGGAAGTTTGCCGAATCGCTTGTGTGCCAGCGCCAAACCTCGGACCGTACCGGGCACGCCCGACGCCTTGTGATCGCATCCTGTGACCTTCCCGTCGGCGAAGTGGTCGGCCGTGGCGGCAGCGGGAGCCGTTTCGCGATACTCGATGCAGGTCGGCTCCTGTCCGGGCGGCCCGATCATCATGAAGCCGCCGCCGCCGATGTTCCCGGCTTCCGGCCAAGTCACGGCCATCGCGAGCGCCACGGCCACGGCCGCATCGACCGCGTTCCCTTCCTGCTTCAAAATCTCGACGCTCACGTCCGCAGCCAGCGGCGAGACGCAGACCACCATCCCGTTCTTTGCGACGGTCGGCTTCTTCGTCGGCTCAGCGACCGCGAGCAGCGGTACGAACGCAAGTACCAGTGCGGACCATTTCATACTTCCACCTCCGAGACTGTTTCTCATCATAGGTCGCGCTCCGCCACGAGGACTCCGCGTCGCGGCTAAACGACCGCTTCACGGCTTCGGACCGGCCGGGAGGTTGTCGTTGAGGTAGCGCGTCAGCAGGCCGTATAGGTGTCGAGACGTGTTCTTCCCCTCGTTGATCGAGTGGCTCCGGTTCGGGTACGCCATCATCGTGAACGGCTTGTTCAATTCGACTAGGCGATCGGCGAGTTTCTCCGTTCCCTGATAGTGGACGTTGTCGTCTCCCGTGCCGTGAACGATCAACAAGTTTCCCTTTAACCCCGCCGCGTGCGAGATGGGCGAACCGTTCCGGTAGTCTTCGGCATTGTCCTTCGGTAGCCCCATGTAGCGTTCCTGGTAGATGGTGTCGTAGAGCCGCATGTCGGGCACCGGGGCAACGGAGATCCCCGTGCGGTAGAGTTCGGGCGAGCGGAACATGAGGTTCAGCGCCATGGAGCCGCCGCCACTCCAACCCCAGACGCCGACGCGGGACGAATCGAGATACGGGCGTTTGAGCAACTCGCGGGCGGCCGCGGCCTGATCCTCGGAGGCGAGCGTGCCGACCTTCCGATACGCGGCCTTGCGCCAGTCTCGGCCGCGCGGGCACGGCGTGCCCCGATTGTCGATGCACGCCACGGCATACCCCTGCTGCGCGAGCATCGCGTGCCACAAATACTGGCTCCCGCCCCAGTGATCGGTCGCCAACTGGCCCGCCGGCTCGCCGTAGACGTGGAACAAGAGTGGGTACTTCTTTTCCGGATCGAAGTTCGCCGGCTTCATCAACCAACCATCGAGTTGAACCCCGCCACCGACCTCGACGCGGAAGAACTCCACGGGCGACCGCGCGAGCTTCGACACGACCCCGCGGAGCTTGTCGTTGGCCGCGAGTGTGCGGACCACCTTGTGATCGGGCAGCGAGACGAGTTCGACTCGCGGCGGCAGCCCGAACGCCGAGTGCGTATGAACGGCCGTCGCGCCGTCGAGGGAAATCGAGTAGTCGTGCCAGCCCGGTTGATCCGCCGGACTGACCCGCTCGGGCGTGCCCTTCCCGAACAGTGGAGCGCGATAAAGGTAGTGCTGCGTCGGGTTCTCCGGCGACGCCAGGAAGTACACGTTGCTGGTCTTGTCGTCGATGTGCAGCACGCGGATCACGTCGAACTCGCCACTCGTCACGCGGCGCGTCGTGCCTCCATCGCGCGAAACGAGATAGAGGTGTCGCCACCCGTCGCGCTCGCTGATCCAGGTGAAGGCGTTACCCTTCTCGACCCATTCCCCGGCATCGTCGTGAACGTCCACCCAGGCTCCGTCGCGCTCGGTGTGGACCGTTCGCACCTTCCCGGTCGCGGCATCGGCGAGCATCACATCCGCGGCATTTTGAAGCCGGTTCACGCGGCGAATGAGCAGTTCCTGCGCATTGCCGGCCCAATCCATGCGCGGGATGTAGAAGTCGGTACGGGTGTCGCCGGGAACGTCCATCCAGAGGGTCTCGCCTCCGCCCGCCGCGACGACGCCGATGCGGCAGGCCGAGTTCCGTTCGCCCGTCTTCGGGTAGGCGAAGGTCTTCGCGACCGGGTAGGTTCCGCTCGTGTTGTCGAGCAGCGTGAATTGCTTGACGCCGCGCGTGTCGAGTTGCCAGTACGCGATCTGCTTGCCGTCGGGGCTCCAACGCCAACCGTCGCGGCAGATGAACTCTTCCTCGTAGACCCAATCGAAGGTGCCGTTGATGATGTGGTTCGAGCCGTCGTTGCTGAGCTTCGTCGCGGGGCCTCCCTCGGACGGTTCCACGAAGAGATTGTTGTCGCGAACGTACCCGACTCGCGTGCCATCGGGTGATAGCTTGGCAAACATTAAGGTGGAGGGTTTGGCGTCGCCGCCGAGTTTCGCGAGCTTGCCGGTGGAGCGGCGAAAAGTCCAATAGTCGCCTCGCGTGTTCGCCCGCCAGACCTTCGCCGAGTTCGTGTAGATCAACGCGAGGTCGAGATCTTTCGAGAACTCGTAGCCGTGAATGGCGAGCGGCTCTTTTGCATTCGGCGGAACGAGTTGCTCCGTGGCAACGAGCACCTGGCTCTTGCCGGCGGCATCGATTCGGACGATGTCCTTCGGTCCGCCGCTACCCTTCGAGGGCATCAATGACGTATACGCCGAACCGTCGAGCCACTTCAGCTGGGGAACGCGGTCGCCTCGAAACTCCTCGGACGCAAAGATTCGGTCGAGCGTCAACTTCGCTGGGTCTGCCTGCGGCGCTTGAGCAACCGCGGAAGCAACGATCGACAGCGCGAGAAGAACGGCGCGGCAAAACATGACGAGTTCCTGTGTGGCATCTCGTGTACAGAGTGCCAGCGCGGACGTGGCCCGACAAGGACGATCGCTCGGGTTGAAGTGGATTTGCCGATTTCCTCGGCGGCGCAACCGGCCCGAAAGAAGCCGATCCCGAAGCACGCTCTGCTTATCGAAGTAGGCATCCCTGGGAGCGCGGCCGTCCCGGCCGCATGCGTCTTCGGTGATGAAGGCGACTCACCGGCGATGGTGCGGCCGGGACGGCCGCGCTCCCAGGACGGAGCCGCGAACTCTCCAGATCTCGAAGATTGCCTAATTCGAGAGTCACACCCGAACCACTTGCACCCGAACCGATTCTCGGCGACAATATCGGTCTGCCTGCGATCCTCTTCCCACTGGCTCGCCGAACATGCTGCGATTCGCTGCCGCCCTGCTCTCGCTACTTCCGTCCGTGGGGCCGCTTCTCGCTGCCGATCCGCCGAGCTTCAACGCCAACGTGAGGCCCATCCTCAAGGCCTACTGTTTCGAGTGCCACGGCGAAGGCGAGAAACTCAAGGCCGGCCTCGATGTGCGACTGAGCCGCTTCCTGGCCAAAGGCGGCGACTCCGGACCCGCAATCGTTTCCAGGAAACCCGAGAAGAGCTTGCTGCTCGACCGCGTGTCGAGCGGCGACATGCCGCCCGGTAAAAAGAAGCTGACCGCGGCCGAGATCGCAACGCTCAAGGCCTGGATCGCGGCCGGAGCAAAGGTCGAGGCTCCCGAGCCTGAGACGCTGGCGAAGGGCTTCCAGATCACGGACGCAGATCGAAGCTGGTGGGCGTTTCAGCCCGTTCGCCGGCCTGCGGTTCCATCGGGAAGCCGCAATCCGATCGATGTCTTGCTGCTTGCGAAGCTGAGTGACAAGGGGCTGTCATTCGCGCCGCCGGCGGACAAGCTCACGCTGCTGCGCCGGGTCACGTTCGATCTCACCGGACTGCCGCCGACGCCGGACGAAGTCGATGCGTTCCTGAAAGATATATCAGCGGACGCTTACGAGAAGGTGGTCGAGCGGTTGTTGGCTTCGCCGCGCTACGGCGAACGCTGGGCTCGGCATTGGCTCGATGTCGCGGGCTATGCAGACTCCGAAGGCGGCTCGGTCGAAGACCCGGTCCGGCCCACGGCCTGGAAGTATCGCGACTACGTCATCCGTTCTTTCAACGCGGACAAGCCGTTCGATCAGTTCATTCGCGAGCAACTCGCCGGCGATGAACTGGTGAAGCCACCGTACCCGAACCTATCGCCTGCGGACTTGGACAAACTCGTCGCTACGGGCTTTCTGCGCATGGCTCCGGACCCGAGCGGCGTGCCGGGCGTCGATCAGAAACTCGCCCGCAACCAGACCATCACCGACACCGTGAAGATCGTGTCGAGCGCCTTTCTCGGCGTCACGGTCGGCTGCGCTCAGTGCCACAACCACCGTTACGACCCGATTCCACAGGCGGACTTCTATCGGCTGCGAGCAATCCTGGAGCCGGGGTTCAACCTACCCGCGTGGAAGCCGCCCGCTGCCCGCGAGGTCTCGCTTTATACGGACGAGGAAAAGAAGACGGCCGCGGCCGTGGAAGTTGAAGCGGCAGTGATGGACAAGGCACATGTGAAGAAGCAAGACGAATTTATTGAGGCGACGTTTCAGAAGGAACTCGCGAAGTTGCCGATGGAGATGCGTGAGAAGGCGAGTGCGTCCCGCAAGACGCCGGAGGCCAAACGCACGGCCGAACAGATGAAACTGATGCAGGAGCACCCGAGCCTGAACGTCGATTCGGGTTCGCTGTACCTGTACGATCCCAAGGCTGCGGCCGAGTTGAAGAAGCAAGTCGAGGCGGCGACCGTGCTTCGCGCGATGAAGCCGGTCGAGCAGTTCGTTCGCGTGATGACCGAGACGCCGGGCCAACTTCCGCCGACGTTCCTGTTCAACCGCGGCGACATCGAACAACCCAAAGACAAGATCGCGCCCGGCGGGCTGAACATTCTCGACGCCGGGTTGCCGCTCAACGTTCCTGAAAAGGCGACCGCAACGACGGGCCGGCGGCTTGCGCTTGCCAACTGGCTCACGGATCCGAAGCATCCGCTCACGAGCCGCGTACTCGTGAACCGCATCTGGATGCACCATTTCGGTAAAGGCCTCGTGCCGACGCCCGGCGACTTCGGCCGCCTCGGCGAAATGCCGACTCACCCCGAACTGCTCGACTGGCTCGCCGCCGAGTTCATGGCGAAGGGCTGGAGCGTCAAACATCTGCACCGGCTCATTCTCACGTCGACCGCCTACAAGCAGAGTTCGACCCACGAGCCGTTGAAAGACAAACTTGACGCGGACAACAAACTGCTCGGCCGATTTCCCCTCCGGCGGGTCGAAGCCGAAGCTCTCCGCGATGCGATGCTCGCCGCCAGCGGCAAGTTGAACCCCAAAATGTTCGGCCCGCCGGTGCCCGTGGTGGAAGACGACGCCGGCATCATCATCATCGGCAAGCCGAACCGCGACGCGGCCTACCGCCTCGGAGACGAGTCGGTGGCCGCTGGCGAAGAATCGCGCCGAAGTGTCTACATCCAGGTTCGCCGCTCGAAGCCGCTGAACGTGCTGGACACCTTCGATTGGGCGCGCGTGGAACCGAACTGCGAGGCCCGCAACAGTTCGACCGCGACCCCGCAATCGCTCATGCTGATGAACGGATCGTTCGTAATGCAGCAAGCCGAGGCCTTCGCCGAGCGCGTGAAAAAGGATGCCGGCACCGATCCGTCTTTGCAGGTGAGCCGCGCCTGGAAGCTAGCCTACGGTAGCGAGCCTACCGATAAGGAAAAGGCGAACGCATTGGCATTCGTGAAGGGCTTCCCGAAACCTGAGAAGGCGCTGGCCGCGTTCTGCCAGGCGCTCCTGAGCAGCAATCGTTTCCTGTACACCGATTAGCCGCTTGCGGCTTTGCGATTTGCTCCGCAATCCCAAGCGCGAAGCCGCAAGCGGCTGAGGAAGCTCATGTTCAATCGCCGCGAACTCCTGCACAACACCACCTACGGCATCGGCACCCTCGCGCTCGCATTTCTGGAGCAACAGAAATTGCTCGGCGAACCCGCCAAGCCCGACCTCGAACGCAAGCACTTCGACCTGAAGCCGAAGGCTCCTCACTTCGCGCCCAAGGCGAAGGCCATGATCTCGCTCTTCATGCAGGGCGGGCCGAGCCACATGGACCTGCTCGACCCCAAACCCAAACTCAACGAACTCGACGGCAAGCCGTTCCCCGGCACCATCAAATACGACAACGCCGCCCAGGCCAGTTCCAAAGTGCTCGGCAGCCCGTTCAAGTTCAAGAAGCACGGTCAAAGCGGCATCGACGTGTCGGAACTGCTCCCGAACATCGCCCGCATCGCGGACGACATCACCGTCGTGCGCTCGATGACCAACGCGGTGAACAACCACGTGCAGGCGATCCATGCGATGAACACCGGCCGCATTCAGAGCGGCCACCCGGTGCTCGGAAGCTGGCTCTGCTACGGCCTCGGTTGCGAGTCGCAGGAACTCCCCGCATTCGTCGCGCTGCCCGACCCCGCCAGCCCGCCGGTGAGCAACGTCGAGCACTGGGCCAACGGTTGGCTGCCTTCGATTTATCAGGGCACGGTGATCCGCTCCAAGGAGCCGCGTATTGCCAATCTCGATGCGCCGCCCGGTATGAAGGGCGAACCGCAGGAGAAACTCCTCCAGTATCTCGCCGCATTGAACCGCGAGCACCTCGCCTCGCATCCCGGCGAGAACGACCTCGAAGCCCGCATCGCCAGCTACGAGCTCGCCGCCAAGATGCAGACCGCCGCGAAGGAAGCCATCGACCTCACTCGCGAATCGAACAAGACCAAGGCGATGTACGGTATGGACGATCCGGCTTCGGCGGAATACGGCTCGCGGTGTCTGGTCGCGCGCCGGCTCGTCGAGCGCGGCGTCCGCTTGGTGCAAATCTTCACCAGCGATCAAGCCTGGGACACGCACGGTTCGCTTCGCACCGCGCTGCCTGCCGTCTGCCGCAAGACCGACAAGCCCGCTGCGGCACTCGTGCAGGATCTGAAAGCGCGCGGGCTTCTCGATTCGACGATCGTTTCATGGGGCGGCGAGATGGGCCGGCTGCCCGTGATTCAGAACGACACCGGCCCGGCGAGCGTCGGCCGCGATCACAACACGTTCGGGTACTCGTGGTGGTTCGCCGGCGGCGGCTTCAAGGGCGGGAAAATCTACGGCGCGACCGACGAGTTCGGCCACCACGCAGTCGAGAACAAAGTCTCGCACCACGACTTCCACGCCACGCTCATGAATCTCTTCGGACTGGAAGCCAAGAAGCTGACGTACAGCCGCACCGGCCCGGAACTGACCATTCTCGATGGACAGGAAGGGAAAGTGGTGAAGGAACTACTGCGATAGGAGAGGTGATTCCGTCTGAGCCCACAGCGGCCGCGGTGCTTCGAACGTCACGGGCGTGCCGTGTTGGGGATGCAAGAAGGTCAACTGCCACGCATGGAGGCAGAGCGGGACATCTTCCACCGCCAGCGTTTGCACGTCTCCGAGTTGTTGGCCCGGTCGATACATCGGATCGCCAACGATGGGCCAACCGAGGTGCCAAAGGTGGACGCGGATCTGGTTGGTTCGGCCCGTTCGCGGCGCGGCCATCACGAGGGCCGTACCATCCGGGAATCGCGCGAGCACTTCGAAGTCCGTGCGGGCATGCAGTCCGGCAACTTCATCCACGATGCGCGACCCGCACGCGCCGGCCTGGGCCGCAATCGCGGCCTCGCACGAAAAACGATCGCGAAGCGGATGGCCGATCGCCCGCGCCAGATAGCGCTTGTGAACTTCACCCCGTTCGAACTGCGGCTGCAACTCGCGGGCAAAGGCCGCCGTGCGCGTGAACACCGCGACACCAGACGTGTTGGCATCCAGCCGATGCGCCGGTCGCGGCTTCTGCGGAGCGTACACCTCGCGGATGATCCACTGCAGCGTGTTGCGGTGGTAGCGCCCGCTCGGGTGCATCGGCAGCGGTGAAGGCTTGTCCACGACGATCAATGCCGCGTCTTCGTACAGAATTTCAATCGCGGCATTCACATCGGGCTCAATTTGAAGCCGTTCGCGCGTGAAGTAGCGTTCGCCCGGATGCACCGCGTGCGACTCGGCCACGGGACCGTACTCAGCATCGACGATCTCTCCCGCCAGGAAGCGAGCACGCCACTCGTCGCGCGGAATGTGGCCGAACACTTCGCAAACGAAATCCAGCATCGAGAAGCCCTCGTGGCGAGCGGGGATTCTCAGCGGGCGCAAGTTATCTTGTGGCCGCTTCCCCGGCAGTGGGTCCGTCACTTCGCGCAACTTCGAGCGGTGCTCCTCCAACGACCGCGCCTGCTGCACTTCCGGTGAACGATAACACCGCGGACACGAGACGCCTTCCACCGTCTGAGGGTCCGTCAGTTCGTCCGGCGTCAACAGGCTCTGGCAGACAAAACAGAACCCGTGCCCCGATTCGTCTAGATCGGCCGCGAGGCCGACCCGCTTGTCGAAGACGAAGCACTCGCCCTGGAAGTGTTCGCTGCCGCACTGCTCGAAGTACTTGAGGATGCCGCCGTCGAGTTGGAATACTTGCTCGAAGCCTCGTTGAAGCAGGTAGGGTGCCGCCTTCTCGCAGCGGATGCCTCCGGTGCAGAAGGTCACGATAGGCTGCGTGCGAGATGAGGGCGGCAGCTTCGCCACGGCATCGGGGAATTCGCGAAAGTGCTGGATGCCGATGGGCACTGCCCGACGAAACGTTCCCAGTGCTACTTCAAAATCATTTCGCGTATCGAGGAGCGTGATGGGCCGCCCCTCGTCGAGCCAGCGTTTGAGTTCGACAGCGCTGAGCCGAGGAGCAGGATTGCGAGCCGGATCGATCCCATCGATTCCAAACGCGATGATCTCTTTCTTGATTTTCACGAGCATCCGCGTGAACGGCCGTTCGCGGCTTTCGCTCACCTTCGGCTCGAGGCTTTCGAGGCCCGGCACCGTTTGCAGCAGTTCGAGGAGCCGATCGATCTCGGCGCGGGGGCCGGCGACGAATAGGTTGATTCCCTCGGTGCTGAGCAGGATCGTGCCGCGCAGACCCCACTCGCGGGAAGCCGCAATGAGGCGTTCCCGCAGAGGCTTGAGACCTTCGAGCGGCGCGAACCGATACGCGGATATGTTGACAACGGGCACCGACGAACTCCGAATCTCGCAAAGTGGGAACGCAGAACGAAGTCAACTTCGCTTACGTTTCTTAGGTTTGGGTTTCTCCAACCGTTCGAACAGTTTCGCGAGTGGAACGCGGAATCCGGGCAGCACGTCGCCGCCCTCGAGCGATCCGGCTTCCGGAACGAGCGTCTTCGAATCGGGGTCGGTGTAAGCGACCGCGGTTCTCTTGCGCGGGTCGATGACCCACACCAGTCGGATGCCGCCGAGGAAGTACTCACCCAGTTTGCGGGCGATCTCCGCCCGCGTATTCTTCTGGCTCAACACTTCGACTACGAGATCGGGAATCACCTTGCTGATCGCATCGGAATCGACCGTCATGTTCGGCCGCTTGAGCCACGAGGTGAAGCTGACATCCGGCCCGCGAACCAAACGAGGCATCACTTCGATGAGGTCGTCCGAACCGGTGCAGTAGCCGAGATCGTGCGTCACCAAAAACGTCCGCAACGCGAATGCCAGCTCCAGGGCCACATACGATTCTGCGTGTCCCATCGGTTTCTCCACGAGTGTGCCTTCGACGAGTTCGTACAGCCGGTCTCCCCGATCGTGAAAGCGGATTAAGTCTCGCTTTGTAGCGGTGCCGGGAGTGGGGTTCATGCGGATGCGTTCGGCGGGAATCCCTCCGAGCGAAAAGAGGAGGTCGCCCATCGTCTCGTGTTGAAGTCCCGTGCGGATTTTCTTCGGCTTCGGAAGATGAGCGTGAATGGTGTGCATCTCGTTCCCCGGGCGGATGTCCTGGCGGCTATAATCATATTGCACCGCTCACCGCTTCCAACGCCAACGCGAGCCCACATGCTTCCTGCGGATGTCTTGCGTCAGGTTCGACGGCTGCATTTGCGGGCGCGGCGCGTCGTGCAAACGGTACTCGGCGGCGAGTACCACTCGGCTTTCAAAGGGACCGGGCTTTCGTTCGAAGAAGTCCGCGAGTACCAACCCGGCGACGACGTCCGATCCATCGATTGGAACGTGACCGCGCGCATGGGTCAGGCCTACATCAAGCGCTTTGTGGAAGAACGCGAACTGACGATACTCCTGGTGGTGGACGTGTCCGCGAGCCAGCGATTCGGTACGAGGCAACACACGAAGCGTTCCGCCGCGGCGGAACTCTCCGCGCTGCTCGCCTTGTGTGCCGTGAGCAACAACGACCGCGTTGGGCTCATCGGCTTCACCGATCGCGTGGAGCGATTCGTGCCGCCGAACAAGGGCCCGCGCCACGTGCTGCGATTACTGCGAGACATTCTGGCCTTCGAACCGGAGCGGCCGGGCACGGATCTGGCGGTGGCCCTCGACTACTTAAATAAGGTGCAGCGCCGCCGGGCGATTGTGTTCTTACTGAGTGACTTCCTGACCGGCGGGTTCGAGAATGCATTTCGCCGAGCGGCTAGCAAGCACGACCTGATCGCGGTCCGCACCACGGACCCGCGCGAAGTGGCGTGGCCCGCAGTCGGCCTGTTACGCCTCGAAGATGCCGAAACCGGCCGGCAGCACACGATCGATACTTCCAGCCGGGCGTTCCGGGAAGGATTCGCGAAGCGAAGTGGAGAACGGATGGCGGCGTTCACGAAACTTTCCCGCGGTACTCAGGCCGATTTGATCGAGGTCGGCACCGAAGGGAATCACTTCGACGCGCTACTCAGCTTCTTCCGCAAGCGCGACCGCCGCCGCCGCGGAGGCCACGGATGAAGGACCAACCCGGAGAACTCTTCCACACCGTGTCGCTGACATCGGACAAGATCGCACTCTCGGGTTCGACCCAACTCACGCTCGCAATTGAGGGCTCGGCGCCGCTTCGCGTCGAACTGCCCAAGGACGTCGAGAAGCTCCTCACGCGCGAATCCGCCACGGTCTGGCACATCAAACCGCTCGGCGATGCCAAGCTCCTTGCGATTGAAGGCGGACGCGAGCGTTGGGAACAGACCTTCCGGCTCAGCCCGTTCGTGCCGGGCGAAAAAGTGACCGTTGCGTTCGCTCCGATCAAGGTCGCGATGGGTGCGGCACTCAACCCGCACGACGTCACCTTCCCTTCGAAGGAAGTCCGCGTTCAGAGCGCGATCGCGGAAGCGAAGTCCGAAGATGCCCGCCCCGTGACGAGCATCGAGGAACTGCTCAAGGTTCCCACGGTGCATTCCGATTCGACGGTCTGGTGGTTCCTAACTTGTCTCGGAGCAGTTTTCGCCTCGGTGTTAATTTTCGCCTTGATTCGCAAGTTGCGAAGGAAACCGGAGCCGGTGCCGCCGGGCGACTGGGCCGCCAAGGAACTCGACAAGCTCGATCGCGATCACGCGCTGGAACGCATCGCGGGCCTTCAAGCCGCGGATCGCCTCGCGGCGATTCTCCGCGAGTTCCTCGAACGGCGCCACGGGTTCTCAGCCTCCAAGCAGACGACGCCGGAACTGCTCGGCGAGTGCGTGCAAGCCAAGTGGCCCGCCGAACGAATCGGAACGCTTCGCGAAGTGCTCGAACTCTGCGATCGCGCCAAGTTCGCCAACGAGGCTCCGCACCTCGACGAGATGCTCGCCCTCATCGGTCGTTCCCGCGAGTGGCTGCTGGCGGGTGGGCTTTGATTCCTCACTCGCTACATTCACTTTCATGAAGCGACTCCTCTTCATCGCCCTCGCCATCGTCCTACTTTTGTGGGCGCGCACGGCCCTGTACGCGGTCGACTACTCGGAGTTCGTCTACGTCACACGCTTTGGAGAGCCGGTCGCGATTCACAACGGCGAGACCGACGCCGGGTTGAAGCTGAAGGCACCGTGGCCCTTTGAATCCGTGTCGCGGATCGATCGCCGCGTGCAATCGTTCGACCTGCCTGCCGTGGAATCGCTCACCCGCGATCCCATCAATCGCACTGTGGACAAGACGCTTTCCGTGGATGCGTTCGCGACCTGGAAGATTCCCGACGCCGCGGCTGCGGATCGATTCGTGAAGGTGGTTCGCACGCCGGAGCAAGCCAAGAAGATTCTCGCGCCGCTCATCAACGGTCGTCTCGCGGCCATCATCAGCACGATGCCGTTGGACGATCTCATCGGCGTCGCCGATGTCGAGGCTGGGCTCGCCGGTGTGGTCGGTGTTCCCGCCGCGAGTTCGGCGGATGGCCGCTTCCGCCTCGCGGACCTCAAGGCCATCGACGACCGCTCCGAGCGCGTCCGCAAGCGCATCCTCGGCGAAGACATCGGCGGCGACGAACTCAAGCAGCAAGCCCTCGCCAAGTACGGCATCCAGATTCTCGACGTGCGAGTGCGGCGGTTCAGCTACCCCGAGGCCGTGCGGGCGAGCATCGCGGAACGCATCCGCAGCGAACGGGCCCGCAAGGTCGCGGACTACGACAGCGATGGCCGCAAGCGCGCGGCCGCGATCACGACCGACGCCTCGGCGGCCGCGCGAAAAGTGGAAGACGACGCTGCCGCTCGCAAGACCGTGGTCGAAGGTGAAGCGAAAGCCGAAGCCGCCCGCATCCGCGGCGCGGCCTACGCTCAGGACCGCGAATTCGGACTATTCCTGGAAAAGCTCCAGGCCTTCCAGATGATGGTCGCCGAGACCCGCGACGTGCTGCTGCTTTCGACGAAGCACCCGCTGTTCGATTTGCTTCGCGGTCCGCCGATGCCGATGAAACCGAATTGAGTTTAGCCGCGTTGAGTTCCCGCGCTCCGCTCCGCAGACTGCGCGTTGCGGCTAAACGGTATCATCAAACATGCTCCGCCTCCGCTACATTTTGATCCCCGCATTCGTGGCGTACCTCCTCACTGGGCTTGCCGAGGTGCGGCCCGAAGAACGCGCCGTCGTGCGCCGCTTCGGTCGGGTCGTCGCCCGGCCGGGGCCGGGATTATGGATCGGCTTACCGTGGGGTATCGACCGCGTCGATCGCGTGCCGGTGCGCACCGTTCGCCAAATCAAGGCCGGCTTCGTTCCCGAAACGGCGTTCGACGCACCCGGCACACCCGTCGGCCAAGTGCTCACCGGCGATCAGAACCTCGTGAACGTTCAACTCGTCCTCGACTACGCCATCGGCGAGACGGACGCCGACCTCGACGACTTCGTGATGCACCAAGATCAAGTCGATGTCATGCTCGCGCGGGAAGCCGAGGCGGCGGCGGCGGAATGGACTGGCGGCCGCACCGTGGACGAAGTCCTGCTCACCGGCAATGCCGCTGTCCCGGCCTGGATCATGGAACGGCTTCAACCTCGAATCGACGGCTTGAAACTCGGCGTTCGCGTTCAGCGTGCGAGCGCCGTGCTCGCGCCGCCGGACGAAGTGCGGGCTGCATTCGAGCAGGTGAGCCAAGCCCAAACCGGCATCCGAACCAAGGAATATCAGGCCCGCCAAGAAGCCGACCAGCGGTTGCGGCAAGCCGATTCCTTACGCTACAAGTGGGAGCAAGAATCGCTGACCTTTAAGCAAGGTGAGCTTCAACAGGCCCGGGCAGACGCTTCGGACTTTCTCGCGCAACTTGCCGCCTTTCGCGAATTGAAGAAGACGAACCCGGATGCTCTCGCCGCAATCTGGTGGAACGAGATGCACAAGACGCTGGCCGGGATGAAGGCTCGCGGCGGCCGCGTCGAACCGCTCGATGCGCACCTCGGCAAGGACGGCCTGGACGTTTCGCAATTCGTGTCGCCGAAGAAGCGTTGAGATTTTCGTCGGGTTCCGGGATGATGGAGGCGGAGGTGCAAGAGCAATCGTCCAAGGCCGTGCTGGCCATCGAACAACTCCCGGAGTCGTCGCCATGTTCCGCTCGTTCATCCTTCTCCCACTGCTTTGCTTCGCACCGATCACTCCGGCGGCTGACGCCCCCGGTCCAGCGCCGGCGGCCGGTTTTCACCAAGTCAAGCTCAACGGCCATACTTTCACGCTGCCCGAAGGCTTCACCATCGAACTCGCGGCTGGGCCGCCACTCGCCGATCGGCCCATCGTCGCGGCACTGGACGAGAAGGGACGCCTCTACGTTTGCGAGTCGTCTGGCTCCAACGAGAAGGTCACCGAACAAGTGGTGAAGAAGCCGCACCGCATCCTGCGGCTCGAAGACACCGACGGCGACGGCAAATACGACAAATCCACGGTATACGTCGCGAACGTGATGTTCCCCGAAGGGGCGATGTGGCTGAACGGTTCGCTGTACGTCGCCGCCCCGCCGCACATCTGGAAGTTCACCGACACCGACGACGACGGCAAAGCCGACAAGGAAGAAATCTGGTTCGACGGCAAAACGCTGACGGGATGTGCCAACGACCTCCACGGCCCCTACCTCGGGCCGGACGGCTGGATCTACTGGTGCAAAGGGGCGTTCGCCGAGCAGAAGTACACCGTGAACGGGAAGCCGTTCGTCACGAAGGCCTCGCACATCTTCCGCGCCCGCCCGGACGGGACCGGCCTCGAACCCGTGATGACCGGCGGCATGGACAACCCCGTCGATGTCGTCTTCACGCCGAGCGGCGAACGCATCTTCTCCTGCACCTTCCTGCAACACCCGGCCAACGGCAAGCGCGACGGCCTCATCCACGCCGTGTACGGCGGCGTTTTCGGCAAGGACCACGCCCCGGTGTACGATCACCCCTGGACCTCGCCGCACCTCATGGAACCGATGACGCACCTCGGCCCCGCGGCCCCCTGCGGCCTGCACCGCTACGAATCCGACCAGTTCGGCAAGGAGTTTGAGAACAACCTCTTTTGCTGTCAGTTCAACCTGCGCAAGGTGAGCCGGCACATCCTCGTGCCGAAGGGCAGCACGTTCGTCACGAAGGATTCGGACTTCGTGGTCTCCGATCAGCACGACTTCCACCCGACGGATGTGATCGAAGACGCGGACGGCTCGTTGCTGATCCTGGACACCGGCGGCTGGTACAAGCTGTGCTGCCCGTCTTCGCAACTCGTGAAGCCGGATGTGAAGGGTGCGATCTACCGGGTTAAGAAAGTCGGTGCACATAAAACCCGCACGAAGCCTGCGAAACAACCACTCTCAAAGTTGTATACGATCGCGCTCAACCGCGATGGTTCGGGGCTCGATGTCGCGATCGCAGCATTGCATTCCGAGGATCTCCACACGCGTCGCTTGGCTGCCGAAGCTCTCGGACGAATCGGGAATTCCAAAGCGATTCCCGCCATTCTGGAAGCTCTCGCCGACGAGAAAAACGACAGCGTTCTCGACCATTCGTTGACGCTTGCACTGATTGAAATCGACGAGTCTCACGTCACATTCCGTGGTTTCCAGAGCAAGTCGATGAGGGTTCGTCGTGCCACCCTTACCGCCTTAGACCTGGCGACGGACAGAGAACTCCCCGCAAGCTTTGTCCTCGCTCAACTCGATTCCAAGGACGCCGCGTTACGTGAGACCGCATGGTGGATCGCCGGGAAGCATCCGCAGTGGGGCGAACAACTCGTCAATTACTTCGCCGATCGGATCAAGACGGCCGATAAGTTGACCCCCGTTGAGCGCGAGGAGCTCGCTGACCGGCTGGTCAAGTTCGCGAACGCGGAGAAAATTAAGGCATTGATCGGGAACAGCCTGGAGGAATCCCGTGCGCTAGCTACCCAGCGCGTGCTTCTTCGCGCGATGGCGCAGTCCCGTTTGAAAGCACTTCCACAATCGTGGGCCGCCGGTCTGGCGCGTGTTTTCGCGGTACCGGACCCGTTTGCAGCCCGCGACGCCGTCGCCGTGCTGCGATCGGTGCCAGCCACTCCCATGCAGTACGAAACACTCCAGGTCGCGTTCGACAAGTTTCTCGGCGTATACGATGGCAGTCGGGAAGATTACGACGTGATCCGACTTCAACTGCGATCCGTCGCTCCTGCAGTCGCGCTCAAGGTGACGGATGCGGAGATACGTGGTTTGCTCGCACGACTCCACCGTGACGCCCCCGCGAATCTGATCGGCATTCCCGAGGCACGACCGGCCGCCATCGAAATCCTGGCCCGCGCTCCCCTCACGCCGGCACAACAAGCGGCAATCGCTGGTGCACTCAAGGCCGTTTCCCCGCTCGATCTTCCAAAGCTATTCCCCGTCTTCGCGAAGTCCACAGATGAAGCGG
The DNA here is from genome assembly GCA_043744695.1 of Gemmataceae bacterium. Classification (GTDB taxonomy): domain Bacteria; phylum Planctomycetota; class Planctomycetia; order Gemmatales; family Gemmataceae; genus Urbifossiella. The sequence continues at coordinate 7,092 of JAYTUG010000248.1, read as the reverse complement.
TCGGCCTCGCGTTCGTCGCGGCGCTATCCGATCCCAAAGTGCTGCCCTCGGTTCGCGTTGAAGTCGTGAAGCCGATCCTCGACAAATATCCGGCCAAGGTGCAGGCCGCAGCCGACGCGCTATACGCCAAACTCGCCGAGGCACGCAAAGGTGAGACCGCGAAGCTCGAACGCCTCTTGAAGGAACTGCCGACCGGCGACATTCGCCGCGGTCAGGCGATCTTCAACGGAGCGAAGGCCCAGTGTGCCGCGTGCCACAAGATCGGGTACGTCGGCGGGCTCGTCGGACCAGACCTCACGAAGATCGGCGGCATCCGCAACGAACGCGACTTGCTCGAAGCCATCGTCTTTCCGAGTGCCAGCTTCGTCCGGAGTTACGAACCGGTTCGCGTGACCACGCTCGATGGCCGCGTACTCAGCGGCATCTTGAAGAAGGACGCACCGGACGGGATCGTGCTCACGGTTGCCGCGGATAAGGAAGAACGCCTTGCCAGAGCGGACGTGGAGAGTATCGCGCCGGGCACGGTCTCCCTAATGCCGGACGGTTTCGACAAACAGGTGACGCCTCAGGAACTCGCCGACCTCGTGGCGTTCCTGAAGGCGTGCAAGTAGCGAGATTCATCGCATCGCGTATTCGAGGTCGGCCCGCAAATCGGCCACGTCTTCGATTCCCACGCTGAGCCGGATCAGGCCATCGTTCACGCCGCGAGCCTCCCGAATTTCCTTCGGGATACTCGCGTGGGTCATGGTGGCCGGGTGGCAGACGAGCGATTCGACGCCACCGAGGCTCTCGGCGAGGCTGAACAATTTTGTACGGCTCACGAACTTCAGTGCGGCTTCGGTGCCGCCGTGGAGTTGCAGCGAGATCATGCCGCCGAAGGCTTTCATTTGTTTCGCCGCGACCGCGTGGCCGGGGTGGTCCTTCAAACCGGGGAAGTAAACCTTCGCCACCTGCGGCTGCTTAACGAGCCATTCCGCGAGTGACAATGCGTTGTCGCAGTGTCGATCCATGCGGACGGCCAGCGTTTTCAATCCGCGAAGCGTGAGGTAAGAATCGAACGGGCCGGGCACGCCGCCGGCCGCGTTTTGGTAGAACTTCACGGGTTCGAGCAATTCATTCCCTCCGACGACGCAGCCGCCCACGACATCGGAGTGGCCGCCGAGGTACTTCGTCGTGCTGTGAACGACGAGATCGGCACCGAGCGAGATTGGCTGCTGCAAGTACGGCGAAGCGAACGTATTATCGACGGCGAACTTCGCGCCGTGCTTGTGCGCCACTTCCGCGATCGCGGCAATATCCAGAATTTGCAGCAGCGGATTCGTCGGCGTCTCGATCCAAACCAACTTCGCCTTCGGCGACATCAGCTTCTCGAAGCCGGCGGCAGTCGCATCCTCGGTGTATTTTGCCGACAAGCCCCAGTGTTTGAAGACGCGTTCGAGCAGGCGGAAGGTACCGCCGTAGAGGTCGGCGGAAGCGACGACCTCATCACCGGGGCGGAGCAATCCGGCGAACACGGCGTTCGTCGCGGCAAGGCCGGAGGCAAAGGCGAGCCCGCGTTCGCCGCCCTCGAGCGAGGCAAGCGCCGTTTCCAGCGCGGTGCGAGTCGGGTTCCCACTGCGGCTGTATTCGTAGCCTTTGTGCTGCCCCGGAGCGGCCTGCGTAAAGGTACTCGTGGCGTAGATGGGAACGACCGTCGCCCCGGTTGTGGGGTCGGCGTCCTGGCCCGCGTGAATGGCCCGCGTGCTGAAACCCATCGCCGAGACGTCGGATGACATGAAGACCCCTCCTGAGTGATGGGCGGATGATAGCGAAGGGAAGTGGAAGATACGAGAGAAGTGCGATTTGCAAACGAAGCCCACCCGTTACCGCGGGTGGGCTTCGTGTTTGATAACCTTTGGTTTACAGGCTCAGAACGCCGGTGCTATCGCCGAAGCGCGTCGTCGGGGCACCCATCCGTTCAAACAGGGCCATGTACAGGTTCATGAGCGGCGTGTCGGACTTCTTCGGGAACGCGAGACGGCGGCCGGAGGCGATGGTGCCGCCGCCCTTGCCGATGAGCAAGATCGGCAAGTTGTCGTGGTTGTGGGCGTTGCCGTCTCCCAACCCCGAACCGTACACGAGCATGATGTTATCGAGCAGCGTGCTGCCGTCGGCTTCCTTCGCGGCCTTAAGCTTGCTCACGAGATAAGTGAGTTGTTCGAGGTAGAACTTGTTGATCTTCGCGATCTTGGCGAGTTTCGCCGGGTCGCTGCCGTGGTGCGAAAGGTCGTGGTGGCCTTCGGGCACGTCGATGAATTTGTAGGGGCGGTTGCTGCCGTCGTTGGAGAGCGGCAGCGTCGCGACGCGGGTGAGGTCCGTCTGGAAGGCGAGGACCATGAGGTCCGCCATCAGCTTCATGTGGTCGCCGACTTCCTTGGGCACGCCGGGGGGGGAAGCCATGGTCGGCTTGGGGGCCGGGGCGCTGTTCGCGGCGCGGGCCTTGTCGATCCGCTGCTCCACTTCGCGAACGGAGGAGAGGTACTCGTCGAGTTTGCGCTGATCGCCCTGGCCGAGGGTCTTGTTGAGTTGCTTCGCATCTTCTGTCACGAAGTCGAGAACGCTCTTGTTGTAGAGTTCTCGTTTGGCGCGGGCGGCAGCGAGTTCCTTGGGGTCGTTGCCGCCAAAGAGCCGTTCGAAGACGAGCTTGGGGTCGATCTCTTTGGCGTTGGGGGTCGATTCGCCGCGCCAGGAGAGGTTCGAGGAATAGGCGCACGAGTAGCCGGAGTCGCAGTTGCCGGCTTGCTGGCCGCGTTCGATGCCTAGTTCGAGCGAGGGGAATTTCGTGTTGTCGCCGATAGCCTGAGCGACGTGCTGGTCGGCGGACATCCCGACGCGGATGTCGGCACCCGAGGTCTTGCGGGCCTGCCGACCGGTGAGGAAGCTCGACATGGCGCGGGCATGGTCGCCGGGACCATCGCCGTTGGCGCGGCCCTTGTCGAGGGTCATTCCGTCGATCACGTTGATGTGATCCTTGAACGGATTGAGCGGTTCGAGAATGCCGGTGAGCTTCGAGAGTTTACCGGTCTCGGCCTGGGTCCACTCGGTCATGTTCACGCCATTGGGAACGTAAACGAAGGCGAGCCGCTTGGGCACGCCGGCGGCGGCAGTGCTGGCCGTTGGGGCTGCGGCGAACGCGAGCGATTCGAGCCACGGCAACGCGATGGCCGTGCCGACGCCCTTGAGCATAGTTCGACGCGTGATGCGATTCATAATCGAGTCTCAACGTTTGAGATTAGCCGCGAAGCGGAGTCCTCGGAGCGCTCTGCTCCGAGGACTCCGCATCGCGGCTAATCGGTTACTCGCTCCGTTTGCCTTTGCGCTTCTGGAACGGATCGGATTTCACCACGGCGAGTACGAGGGCGGAGAATCGGTCGCCGTCGGTCTTCGATGCCTTCACGATCTCATCGACGGCGCACTTATCGTAGTATTCTAACCCACGACCGAGGCCGAAGGTGAGCAGTTTCTCGGCAAAACAGTTGCGGAACAAGTCGGCCTTGCCGAGCAGGATCTTTCGCAGCTCGGCCGGGCCGTTGAACTTCTCGCCACCGGGCAGCACGCCGGACGAGTCGATGTCCTTCTTATTGTCGGCGGTTCGCCAGCCGCCGATCCCGTCGAAGTTCTCGAGGCCGAAACCGAGCGGGTCGAGTTTGTTGTGGCAAACGGCACACGCCGGATTCGCGCGGTGCTGTTCCATCTGCTGGCGGAGCGTGCCCTTCAACTGGCCAGTGGGTGGAAGCTCGGGCACATCCGGTGCGGGGGGCGGGGGCGGGGTACCGAGTACGTTTTCCAAAATCCATTTGCCGCGCTTCACGGGTGAAGTTCGCGTGGGATTGCTCGTCACGGTTAGCGTGCTGGCCATGGTGATGATGCCGCCACGACGGGTATCGGGCAGCTTCACTTTGCGAAACTCCGGGCCGCTCACGCTCGGGATGCCGTAATGTTTCGCCATGCGGTCGTTCACGATTGCATAGTCCGCATCGAGGAAGTCGAGAATCGGCCGGTCGTTCTGCACCACGAATTCAAAGAACGCCTCGGCTTCGCCGACCATGCCTGCCTTGAGGGCGTCGTCCCATCCCGGGAAGTAGCCCTTGTCCGGAGCGAGCAGTTTGATGTTGCGAAGTTGAAGCCATTGGCCTGCGAAGTTCTCGGAGAGGGCCCGAACCTTCGCATCTTTGAGCATCCGCATCACCTGGGCTTCGAGTACATCCGGCTTGCGGAGGTCGCCGGCCACGGCGCGTTTGAACAACTCTTCGTCCGGCATGCTCGACCAGAGAAAGTAGCTCAGCCGCGTCGCGAATTCGAAGTCGCTGATGGTGCGGATCCCGACCGGATCTTTTCCGAGTGGCACCGTGCTACCAGCCGGTGTGGCACCTGCACCGGCTGGAAGCACGGTGCCACCCATGGGGTCCTTCGGGTCTTCTTCGATGCGGTAAAGGAAGTGCGGCGACACGAGCACTGCCTTCATCGGCAAGCGGATCGCCTTCTCAAACGGCTCGCCCTGCTTCTCGGCGAGGGCGAACAGCTTCATGAGCCGTTGAACTTCCTCGGGCTTCACCGGCCGTCGATAAGCTCGCCGCGCGAAGTTTGAGAGCACTTGCTCCGCGGCGTCGAGGGTGGGGGTCGCCGCGTTCGGCTTCGCCACGATCAACATGTTCACGGAAAGGGGATCGGGCGTCGCCACCGGGTTGATCGGCCCCTCGATCTCCACCATAGTCAGCCCGAACTGCCGCTTCTTTTTGTCTTTGTCCTCGAAGCCGTTCGTGAAGGCCACGGCAATCTTCTTACCGCCCGAGGTGTACTTGCCGCGAGTCTCATACATCTGCGGCTTGTTCTCGGGTGCCTCCACCGTGAAGGTTTTGACATCCTTGCCGTCTACCCGCACGACCGCCTTTGGGAAGTCGTCGCCGACCTTCGTGCCCCAGCCTTGGAAGCGGATCGCGTACTCGCCTTCTGCGGGGAAGTTGTACTGCTCGGGGAGGAACGCGGAGCCCTCGGAAGTGAAGACGATCTTGTTTGTCTCCTTGCCGTTCACGTTGGTTCGGTTCTTCGCGTCGCGGGGCAGTGTCGCGATCTGCTGCGGATAGCGTTTCTGGAGATCCTTCACGGGAATCGGCGGGATGAACAGTGCCGTTTCGAGCACTTTCTCCGCGGCGGCGAGATACTTCTCGAGAAGGATTGGTTGGCAGGAAAGCACGTCGCCGATGTTGTCGAAGCCGTAGCCCACGTCGTCCGAGGGGAAGTCTTCCGCCGGCTTGAAATCGACGCCGCAGAGGTCGCGGATCGTGTTGTTGTACTCGGCGCGATTGAGCCGCCGAACCGTGACGCGGCCCGGATCCTTGGGTGAAGTGCAATCGGTCTTCGTCAGCGAGTTCGCGATCCAATTCACGACGAAGTCGCGCTCGTCCTTACTCGGCTGGAGCATCCTCTTCTTCGGTGGCATCTCGCCGGTGGCGAGTTGCTCCGCAGCGGCTTCCCAGTCCTTACGGCCTTTCTTCGCCTGCGCTTCCGTCTTGTAACTGTCGAGTGCCAGGCCACCGGCGGCCTTGTCCGCGTTGTGGCAATCGAGGCAGTACTTTTTGACGAAGGGAAGAATCTTCTTGTCGAACGTGTCGTCGACAACCGGCGGGGCGGTAGTGCTTACCGTATCGGCGAGCCGAGTTGCGTGAGCAACCGGGTCTTGAGCCGGGAAATCCGCCGAGGGAAACGACGTGAGGCTTCGCACAACGGGCTTAGTCTTTGCAATGTCGCCGGTCCACCACCCAGCGGCAAAGCTCGCCAGGGTTGCGACGCTAATCAGCACCAGAGCGGAACGCCGCACCGTCATGCCAGACTCCAGCAATTGATTTGGACATCGACCGGCACGGGAGGGAAGAACAGCCGGTTTCGAGAAGGACCTTCGGGCGAGGCTCATTCCTTTAAATCCTATCGCATTTTCGGGTTGCGGGCAAGCAGAAAGCACTCACACTCCATCCCAAGGGTGTGCAGCTCTTACTTGGGTGGGAAATTGATCTGCGACCGACTACCTTACCTGAGTCTGAGCAAATCCGTCCCCGAACCTGGATTTCCGGAGGCTGTCATGTCCCCGATCACCACCCAGAAGACGTCGCCTGCTGAGCCCAGCCGCGACGAACGCATCGACGCCATCATGCAACAACTCCGTCCCAAGATCGATCGGGTCGTGCGGCAGATGGTCGAACGGGCCGTCGACGTCCCCGAGGCCGAGGAGTTCGGAGACATCGACGACGAATTTCGCGATGCCGGTCAGACCCTCGCCACCGATGTCCGGCAAGCCAGTCTGGCGAGCCGGAAAAAAAGGGGTACGTCGGCTGCAGCGCGACCTGTCCCGATTGCCAGTATGCCGCCAAGTTTCATTCCTATCAGACCTGTCGCGTGGTGACGGTTCACGGCGAAGTGCGGGTGCAGCGGGCCTATTACCGCTGTGCGCGTTGCCCGCAGAGTTTCATTCCTTACGACGCCGCGCTCGGCCTCCGCGACTCGATCAGCCCCGGTTTTCGTCCGTTGGTCTGCCTGGCGGGCGCGTTGGCGCCGTTCGCCGATGCGGCCGAGGACATCGTGCGACGCTACACGGGCATCCGCCTGTCGGCCTCGACGCTGCTGCGTTGCACGGAGGCGGAAGGCGAGCGTTTGCGGGCGCAGTTGCGGGACGGCCGCATGGTCGAACCGACGCAGAAGGAACCGGGTTGGACGAAGCCGCGCGAGAACGGCGAACCGGCTGCGTACGTGGGGTTGGACGCGTTCAGCGTGCCCATGCAAGGGGCGGGCGCGGGTCCCGCGGAGCACCGCATGCTCTACACGGCCCTGGTGTACACGCCGGACAAACAGCACCATCGCTACCTGGTGGACTTCGATTTGGACGTGCTGGCGGAACAATTGCGTTCGCAGGTGCGGGCCTGCGGACTGAAGGATGTGGGCCAGTTGGTGGCGATCACCGACGGCGGCAACGGCCTGGAGGAAGCGTTGCAGCGACACCTGTCGGACGGCCTGACCACGGTGCTGGATTGGTATCACGCGGCCGAGCACGTCTGCGACTTC
>JAYTUG010000247.1:0-1967 GCA_043744695.1 Gemmataceae bacterium | reverse complement strand
GGCAGCTTCAACAGATCGGGATCGAGGAAGAAGAGTTGCCTGCGGCCGGGGAGGTCGCCGGCGTCGATCAGGATCTTGTCGCGCTGGCGAAACACGTCTACGACCGCTCGCGTCGCCAGCCGCGACTCGATGAAGAAGCGCCGCTCGGCCAGCGTCTTCTGCTTCCGCGAAGCTAGCTCCGCATCCACGGTTGCCGCAGTCTCGCCGGCCTTGATTCGTTTCTCGCGCTCCGCCAAGAACGCGGCTTCTTCTTCCGGCGCGAGTTCCGTGAGTACCCGGTGCCAGGCCTGGAAGGCATCGCGCAGCGCCTTCGCATCCTCGGTGAGCCGGTTCGCCTCCGAGAAGGCTCGCCGCGCCACGCGATCCGCTTCTTCATCGGCCCGGCGGCGCATTCGCATCGCATCGGCCTCTGCCTCGTTCACCATCCGATCCCGCTCCTGAATCGCGCGAGCCACCGCATGATACGACGACACGACCTCCGGCGGCGGATGCAGATCGTGAAGCGTGAACCCATCGAGTGCCACGCCCAAACCATCCGGCGCGACCTCAGCCAAACGGCGTTCCAACCGCACGAGCGATTCCTTCTCCAGCCCGGCCCGGCGAATGGTCAGCAGTTCCAAAAACCGCTGGCTGGCCACGAGTTCGCGCAGCACCGACTCCGTCGCCGAGCGAATGATCGCATCGGGGTCGGAGACCGCGAACAGAAACTTGCGCGGCTCGCTGATGCGGTAGCGGACCGTGGCGAGGATCTCGACGAGGTCGCCGTCGCCGGTGATCATGACCGCTTCATCGGTGAGCCGGGCGACGCCTTCCGAATGCGAACTCGACCACGACAGCCCGGCGTTGGGTGGTACCGTGCTTCCGCCCGACCGTTCGCGGAAGCCGACTTCCACCGAGCGAATCTCGAGCGGTCGCACCCGCGTCACCGTCTCGATCGGCCACGGCCAGCGCACGTGCAGCCCCGGTTCGAGGTCTGCCTCGATCGCGCCGAACCGCTGCACGATGCCGACTTCCTCCACGTTCACCTGAGCGAACGCCGTGCTCAACCACACGAGCAGCACGATGGCGAACGCGGCGGATGCGAGCGACTTCCGCCGATGAACGATGCCGTGAAGCACATCGTCGATGCGGAACGCGTCGAACCAGCTACCGGCGGCCTTTGCCGAGTCGCGGATGCGAACGAGCGTGGGGCTGGTCGCGGTGCGTTCGAATGCGAGGAGCCGCATCGAGTTCAACAGCACGAGCAGCGAGCCGAGTTGGTGGTAGAGCACGCCGACGAGCGGGGCTTTCTCGTACCAGTACGGCGACGGCGCGAGCAGCGGCCACAGCCAGCCGGTGAGCACGATGCCCACGAAGTTCACGCCGAACGCGAAGACGATGATGTTCTGGCGAATGATGCGGACCGTTTCGCGCGAGAGCCTCAGGAGCAGCGGTAGCGTCTTGAGCGGCTCGCCCATCATCACGATGTCGCCGGCCTCGGCGGCAACATCGGTGCCCGAGCCGATGGCGATACCGACCGCGGCACGAGCTAGCGCCGGGGCGTCGTTCACGCCATCGCCGACGAATGCGACCGTTTTCGCCTTCGCAACCCATTCCGCCTTCTGCGCCGGCAGCAGTTCCGCATGCACCTCAGTGACGGGCAATTGCTCGGCCACGACCCGCGCCACCGCGGCACGATCGCCCGTGAGTAGCGCGATGGGAGAAATGCCGATCGCGCGAAGTTCCGCGAGTACCGCTGCCGCTTCGGGGCGAACGCGATCTCGGGCTCCAATCGCGCCGAGGATCACGCCATCCTTCGCCACCAAGAGCGACGTCTGCCCCGCCGCATCGAGTTGTTCCAGCACCGCGATCGCTTCGGGTGAAACCGCGATGCCTTGTTCGTCGAGCAGTCGCCGGGTGCCGACAACGTAGGTCGAAACCGACGTGTTTTCTTTTCCGGGTGGCACCGTGCTTCCAGCCGGTGCAGG